>VGJC01000140.1 GCA_016867635.1 Candidatus Aminicenantota bacterium
GTGTGCCAGAGATTGCCCAAGGTGAAGTACTCCTCCCTCAGGGCCTTGAAGACGTCGAAGACGACGTAGAGTCCCGGGTCCTTGACGTAGACGACGATGCGGTCGGCCTGATATCCCCAGCCGTCGTCGACGACCCGGGTCCGGCTGTAGTCGAAGTCGTCGAAGGTCAGAAAATCGACCTTTTGGGTCCTCACCCGCCGGTAGGAGCCGGCGTTGCGCATGAACTCGAGGAGCCCCTGGCCGGGGACGGCGTCGCGGACGCTGTAGCGGGACTGGCCCTCCTTCTGTCCCCAGAAGATCTTCTCGGGGCGGACACAGAGACGGTTGTGGAAATAGTCCTGCCGATAGGCGCCGTACGGCCCCGACGGCATGTAGTCCCGGTAGCCGCCGTCATGGAGCAGGACCGACCCGCCGGACATCAGGAGCGCGATGCTGTTCTCGTCCTGGTGGCCGTGGGTCATCTTTTCTTCCTCGACCGGGATGGTGTCCCTCAGGTAGTCGCGGAAATTCAAGCCGCCGTCGCCCTCGTCCCGGTAGTTGAGGAGAAGGTAGTTCGAGCGGTCCGACCAGCCGTCGCGGAAGACGACCTTCTTGCCCTGGACGTCCTCCATGACCTCCATGGACAGGCCCGTGGGCGGGGCTGGCTCGACCTCGTCCGTGCCCCAACGGTAGCCGTCGAGGAGCATGTAGCCGAGGCCGACGCTTGTCGGCTTGCCGAAGTCGACGAACTTGGCGGCGATCGTCCCGGCGGCCCACTTGAGGGCCGGGTCCTTCAGGGCCGCCGCGGCCGCTTCGAAGAACACCAGAAAATGCGTCCAATTCGAGTTCCAGTGGGAATCGCCGAGGTCGGGGACCATGCCGGCCGGGCTCATGAGGTTCAGGTAATACTGGGCATAGTAGAACATCTCCGGGGTCTTGAAAAGCTCAGGCCTGGCGCCCAGGGCGTCGGCGTAGCCCAGGAGGGAATAGAGCCAGACGCCGTTGTAGATCGTGGCGTCCTCGATCTGCCAATTCCCCCAGTTGTCGTCCCCCAGGGCCCGCCGCTGCATCTCCCATTTCGGGGCGTCCGGATGCTTCGGCAGGGCCTTGACCGCCCAGGCCAGGGACTCGGCCCTGAGGGCCGCGCGGTTCATCGGGCCCCATTCCTGGGTCCGCAGAAGATAGCGCATGCTGCCGGCGATGAGGTCTTGGATCTTGGAGTCCTCGGCCGGGGAGAGCCGGCCGAGCCGGCGCAGCGTGTCGTAGGCCCGGATGTATCTCATGACCGTGAAGAAGTCGGGCAGGGCGGGCACGCCGTCGGCATAGTCGGGGCGGAGCTTGACGGAGGAAGCGGGGTAGGCCGAGCGGTAGTCGCCGTAGGTCAGAAGAACGGCCTTGGCCCGGGCGGCGTATTCCGGATTTTTCTCTTTTTCGTAGAGGTAGGAATAGATGACGGCCATCTCCAGCAGGCCGCCCGGCGCCCGGTAGCCGAAGACGTTGAGCGGGTCGAACGTTTTTTTCCATTGGGCGAGGGCCTCGTCGGCGTGGTCGTGCATCCAATCGGCCGAGGCCCGGGCGTAGGCCAAGTAGCGGTCCCGGGAGGCGGCCCGCAGGGAAGAGGACAGGAGGGACAGGGCGCAAACGGCGATGACGGCCAAGGCCAGCGGTCGGCGGGATCCGGGCGGAATTCTTCTCATGGTCTCGCTCCTTGAGGATTTGGGATTTTTCTATCACATTTGCCGCCATGAAGCAAAAACCCGACTTCCGGTTGCCGTCGGCCTCCGGGATATGAGAGAATAACCGCGGAACGACAGCAAGGAGGCAGCATGGCCCGGAAGATCGGAAGGCGGGAGTTCTTCAAGACCGGCGCACAGGCCGGATTGACGCTGGCCCTGGGGCGGAAGCTCGCGGCGGCGCCGATCGGGAGACCGGCCACGGGGGTGGACGCCGCGGCTACGGGCGTGGCCGTCGGCACGGGAGCGGATTTCGGGAAAGCGGCCGTGAAGGCCGTGGATCTGTTGGGCGGCATGGGACGGTTCGTCAAGAAGGGCGCCCGGGTCGCGCTCCTGCCCAACGTGCAGAGCCGCCATCCCGGGACCTACACCAAACCAGAGGTCCTGAGGGCCGTCATCAAGCTCTGCAGGGACGCCGGCGCGGCGGACATCGACTGCCTGAGCTGGCTGACCGTCAAGCATTGGGAGGACGCCGGGCTGAAGGCCGTCATCGACGAGGAACAGGCCGGGCTCAAGCTCTTCGAGAAGGACGAAGCCCTGTTCAAGGCCGTGGCGGTCCCGGGCGCCAAAGCCCTTCCGGAGGCCCGCATTCTGACCGCGTTTTACGAGTACGACGCGTTCATCAACATGCCGGTCACCAAGGACCATGCCGGGAACAAGTTCACGGGGACCCTGAAGAACCTGATGGGCCTCAATTCGCCGGTCAACAACCGGACCTTCCACCGGCCCAATTGGAAGACGGACCCCGACGACGTGGCCCACCTCGAGCAATGCATCGTCGACCTCAACAAGGCCGTCAAGCCCGACCTGAACGTCGTCGACGCCACCGAGTTCATCATCACCAACGGGCCCTTCGGCCCGGGCGAGCTCCTCAAGCCGCGCAAGGTCGTCGCCGGGACCGACCGCGTCGCCGTCGACGCCTACTGCGCGGGCCTCTGGGGCCTCGTCGCGGCCGAGATCGTCCAGATCCGGCTCGGCGCCGAGCAGGGCCTCGGGGAGATCGACCTCAAGAAGGCCGGCGTCAAGGAAGCGGCGGCCTGATCGCTCTCGTCGGCGGCGACGGCGGACATCGCCCCCGGAGCGTGCTCCTGAGAGACACATGAGATCGTTGGCCGTTCTCGCCTTGGCCGGCTGCCTGGTGATGTCGTGCGCGCCGGACCGTGCCGCCCCCCGGAAAGGATCCCTCCTCGATCTTCTCCCGAAAGGCGAAGCTGCCGGGTGGGCCAGGGACGGCGCCCCTGAAGAATATGAGGGCGAGGCCCTCTACATCTACATCAACGGCGGGGCCGAGATCTACCACGAGTACGGCTTCCGCCGGGTCGTCCTCCAGGATTACGAAAGTCCCCCGGGGGGTTCCGTTTCCTTGGAGATCTTCGAGATGGGAACGCCGGAGGCCGCCTACGGCATGTTCACGTTCAAGAGGTCCGGAAAGGGCCGGACGGTCCCGCTGGGGAACGGTTCCGAGCTCGAGTCCTATTATCTGAATTTCTGGAAGGGGCGTCACCTGGTCACCCTGACGGGATTCGACGAGGAGCCGGCGACGGCCGAAGGCCTCCTGGCCATCGGCAAGGCTGTCGAGGCCCGGATCCGCGATTCGGGGGCCGAGCCCGGGCTCGTCAAGGCGCTACCGGCCCAAGGTCTCAAGCCGGGGAGCGTTAAATATCTCCGGGGCCTTCTCGGACTGAACAGCTTCTACCCGTTCCCCACGGCTCGGGGACTTCTCTTCGATCAGGGCGTCGGCGGCGCCTACGAGAGCGGGGAGACCCTGATCATCCTCGAGTACGGCTCGGCGGGAAAATCCGAGGCGGCCCGCGACGGGCTCTCCGGGTTCCTGTCGGGCTCGGATAAGTTCGCCGAGGAAGACGTCGAGAGCGCCGGGATCCGGGCGTTCCGCGACGCCAAAGGGCGGGCCGTCTGTTTGGCAGGGTCGGGGACCCGCCTGCTCGTCGCCGTCGGCCCCGAACGGGCCGACTGCCTCGATCTCATCGGCCGGGCCCGCTGACCGCCCTCGCGCGGCGGCGGCCGGGGCCTACCGCAGGACCTGCTTGGCGATGTCCACCAATCCCAGGGCGTAGTCGATCTCGGTCAACGGGATGTTCTTGGACTGGGCGATCTTGGTGAACCGGCCGTCCTTGTTGCTGTCCTTGGTCACGACGATGAGATCGGCGAACGGGGCCACGGCGTCGATCATCCGCTCGTTGTCGCTGCCGGCGGGGCCCCGTTTCGACTCCCCGCCGATGTGAACGGCCATGACGAAGATCTTGTTCTGCTTGCAGAATTCGATGAGCTTTCTCAGCCGGGCCTCCTCGGCCTCAAGCGTCAGGCCCGAGGCGCCCATGCCCTTGAGGCTGGCCCCGATGGCGAACACGACGGCCTTGTAGGGCGTGCCGGCGGGGAAGCGGTCGAGGTCGCTGTTGATCTCGACGTGGAAACCGGGCCCGGGCTCCCGGCCGCCCAACCCGACGCCGGCGGCCGCCATCTCGACCGTCGGCACGTCGCAGTAGTCGTAACCGATCCCGGCTTCATCGAGAACGATGTTGAGGGTCGTGACGTCGGCGCTCTGGCCGGCCGACGTGGTCAGGACGGGCAGCCCGGCCTTCGGGGCCTGCAGCCCGAGGAGGGCCGTCGACAGGCCGACGGCCGCGAGCAGCAAAAAGATGGGTGCCATATTCTTGGACATGTTTCGCCTCCTTGACGTTGGCGTCATTTCTTGTCCGGTTCCATCAGGATGTCGAAGGCCCGGACGGCCTTTCTCCACCATTCCGGCGGAGCCGGATTCCTCCGGTCGTAGTTCCTCTTTTCGGTGCTATAGAGATAGAGCCGGTTGTATTTGACGAGGAGGTCGTCGCCCAGCTTCCACCAGGCGTCGACGACCGTGTCGGCGTTGTTGACGCAGAATCCGGTCAGGAATCTAGCGGCCTCGGCCGGCTTCTTCTTGTAGAGCTCGACGGCCCGCTTGTCGATCTCGGGGATACGGGCCACGATCCCGGCCTCGTACTTGACCAGAGCGGCCTGAACGTCCTTGATGGCCTCCGAATAGACCACCTGGACGTGGAAGTCCGTGTAGTCGAAGGCCCAGCGGGCGGAGTCGCGGGTGAAGATCCAGTGATCGCCGACGGAGAAGGACTTGGGCAAGGCCGTGACCCCCGCATAGAAGGGCATGTAGCAGGCCGTGTCCTGGGAGCCGAAGGAGATCCAGACGATGCCGCCGATCATGTCCGGCAGGCCCGCCCGGGATTGGGTCACGGTCGTGTATTCGGCCCGGCCGTCGTCGATGACACGTGTCTGGCGGTAGTAGTTGGGGTTCTTGAACGGGCCGCCGCGGATGCCCTTGACGGGATCGAAGGGCGTCCCGTAGCTCCGGTCGCGGGTCATGTCCATGACGTCCTGCACGGACAGCTTCTTGTCCGGCTTGACCGAGAACGGGAAGTCCATGTTGGCCAGCTCGGGCTTGAATTTCTGGGACGGGGCGACGAGGTCGAAGAACCGCCACATTCTCTGGATGCGGCCCTCCGTGCTCGCGGCGCTGCCTTCCTGGGGCGAGTAGGCCCGCTTCCAGTTGAAGGGTTTGCCGCTCTTGGGATCGTAGAAGCCCATGTCGACCGCGAGCGAGATGACGTTGGACGAGGCCATGAAGAAGTCCTTGTTCTCGAGGTCGATCTCGCCGATGCGGGACTCGTTGGGACAGACCGAGACATGGTCGTCGGGGACCCGCTGGGCGCACCAGACGGCACCCGGCTTGCCGCTCTCCGGGGTCCACAGCGGGCCGACCGGCATGATCTCGAAGAGCCAGACCTCCCGAGGGTCGGCAACGGCCAGCATCTCGCCGTCGTCGTGGAAGCCGTAGCCGTACTTCTCGGCCAGGGAGCCCATGACCTTGATGGCCTCTCGGGCAGTCGCCGCCCGCTCCATGGCCAGCATGGTCAGGGTCGTGATGTCGAGCTTGGCCGCCGGCGTGGAGTTGATCATTCTCCGCTGGCAACCGACGGTGGACTCGCCGATGGCCACTTGCCGGTCGTTCATGTAGCCGAACATCCCGTGGTGATAGGCGTAGGTGTGAGGGACCTCGGGGATCTCGAGGCCCGAGAAGTCCTTCTTGACGAGGTCCCACTTGAGACCTTCCGAGGGCGGCCAGGTCTTGTACTGGGAGATGCGGTAGATCTTGCGGGTCGAGCCCGGCTTGTGGTCGGCCGCCGGGACGTGGCGCCAGGTCCAGTCGCAGACCCCGCAGTCGCAGGTGTGGGTCGTCATGGTCGATCCGTCGACCGAGGCGTCCTTGCCGACCAGAATGGACGTGCACGATTCGCGGTCGGGCCAGTCTTGCGAGCCCTCGCTCCCCGGGCTCCTTCCGGCGGTCAGCGCCCCGGCCATAAAGACGGCCAGGACGAGCAGCGCGCTCCAGGTGATCAGGCGTCTCAGGTTCAATGTTCCCTCCGTATCGTCTTATCGCGTTATCGCTTTTCGGGTTCTGTCAAGACGTCGATGCCCCTGACGGCCCTGTCCCACCAAGGCGGGTTGGCCGTCGGGATGCGGCCGCTGCGCCGCGTTTCGGTGTTGTATTGGTTCAGATGGTTGTACTTCACCCAGAGGTCGTCCCCGAGCTTCCACCAGGCGTCGGTGACGCTCTTGGCGTTGTTCAGGCAGTATCCGGTCAGGAACTTGACGGCTTCCTTGGGGCTTTTCTTGTGAAGTTCCATGGCCCGCCGGTCGATCTCCGTCGTGCGGGCCACGGCGGCGTCCTCCCATGTCTTTCGAGCTTCCTCGACGTC
>VGJC01000141.1 GCA_016867635.1 Candidatus Aminicenantota bacterium
ACGATGTAGGACTGGCCTTTGAATTCGATCCGGTTGTTGTATCCGTTCATGGAGGAGAGGCTCGCCCTCATTATACGCATCCCCGGACGCTTCGCAAGAGGGCCTCGGGGTATCCTCTCCGTCCGCGCGGTGATTCCGGGCGCCTGCGAATTTGACAACCGGGGCCGAGTTGGTATAATGAGGTGATTTTTCAAGGAATCCCAACAGGACAAGACAATGCTGATCGACATTGACCGCCTTCCGAAGGAAGGACTCCGTCTGTCCCGGGACTTCGAATTCGCGAGCCTGGATATGGTCGATGAGAACGCCGTCGTCCTCGAACCTGTCCACGCCGAGGTTTTTATCAGGCTGGTCGGCGAGGAGATCTTCGTCGACGGGCAGGTTTCGGTCCGCCTGAGCTTCGTTTGCGCGCGCTGCCTGACGCCGTTCGAGTTCCCCGTGGCCAGCCGTTTCGACCTCGTCTACCTCCCCGAGGAGCTCGACCCCCTGTCCGACAGCCTGTCCGACGAGGAGATCGACAAGATGTACTACAGCGGCCGCCAGCTGGACCTGCGGGCTGTCGTCCTCGAGCAGCTGAACCTGACCCTGCCGGGAAAGCCCCTGTGCGCGAACGACTGCGAGGGCATCTGCACCGTCTGCGGCGAGCTCGTCCGCACCGGGAAGTGCTCGTGCCTGGTCAAGGAGCCCGATCCGCGCTGGAGCAAGCTCAAATTCACGGTGAGAGATAAGAGATAAATGCCAAACCCAAAGAGAAGACATTCTCCGACGAGAAAAGGGAAGCGCCGGGCCCACGACGGCCTCACCCTGCCTGCCTTCTCGATCTGCTCCCATTGCGGCAATCCCATGTTGCCGCACCGGGCGTGCCCCGATTGCGGGCACTACAAGGGGCGGCAGGTCACGGAAGGCTCCAAAGACTGACCCGGGGTCCCGTTCATGAAGATCGCCGTCGACGCGATGGGGGGGGATTTCGGCCCCAAGGCCACGGTCCCGGGCGCCGTCCGGGCCGCCCAGGACTTCGACCTCGAGGTTCTCCTGGTCGGCATTGAGCCCCTCATCCGCAAGGAGCTCGACCGTCAGGGGCTTTCGCGGGGCCGGGTCACGGTCATCGACGCTCCGGAGGCCATCGGCATGAGCGACGGCCTCCTGGCTTTCCGGAAAAAGAAGGCCTCCTCCATCCGCGTCGGGGCCCAGCTCGTCAGGGATGGCCGGGCCGACGCGTTCGTCTCCATGGGCAACACGGGGGCGGTCGTCTATATCTCGCGCGAGGTCATGGGGGCCCTGAAGGGGGTCGACCGGCCGGCCCTGGCCCTGCTCGTCCCCGGCCTGGCGGGGCCTACGCTGCTCATCGATGTCGGGGCCAACGCCAACTGCCGGCCTCACAACCTGGTCCAATTCGCGGTCATGGGCAAGATCTTCATGGAAACGGTCGTCGGGCTCCCCGACCCCCGGGTGGGGCTGATGAGCATCGGCGAGGAAAAAGGCAAGGGCAACGAGCTCGTCCGGGAGACCTTCGACAGGCTCCAGGCGTCCTCCCTCCGCTTCATCGGCAACGTCGAGGGCAAGGACCTCTACTCCGGCGCGGCCGACGTCGTCGTCAGCGACGGCTTCACCGGGAACGTGGCCCTCAAGGTCTCGGAGGGCGTCGTCGAGAGCATGGTGTCCATGGCCCGGCGGGAGATCACCAAGAACATTTTCGCCAAGCTCGGCTACCTCCTCATGAAGAGGCACCTCAAGAAGATCTACAAGAAGGTGGATTATTCCGAATACGGCGGGGCCCAGCTCCTCGGGCTCAACGGCGTCTGCATCATCGGCCACGGGCGCTCGAGCCCCGTCGCCGTCCGGAACGCGGTCGCCCGGGCGCGGGAATTCGTCGTCAACCGGGTCCAGGAGAGGATCCAGGACGAGATCCTGCGCCACGGCCTGGCCCTGGAAGGAGCCGGCGCATGAAACGCTTCGAAGGACGGGTGTCGATCGTCACCGGGGCTTCCCAAGGGATCGGCGAGACGATCGCCCGGGAGCTGGCGGCGGAGGGGGCCGCGGTCGTCCTCGTCGACGTCCTCGAGGACAAGCTCGAGAGGGTCGCCCGGTCCATCGCGGAAGAGGGCGGCCGGGCCGAAGGACATGTCGCCGACGTCTCCGATACGGCGGCGGCCCAGAAGGTGGCCGAGGCCGTCGTGGCCGCCCACGGCCGGATCGACCACCTCGTCAACAACGCCGGCATCACCCGGGACGCCCTTCTCATGCGGATGAAGGAGGAGGACTGGGACGCCGTCCTCCGGGTCAACCTGAAGGGCATCTTCAGCTTCTCCAAGGCCGTCGTCCGGCCCATGATCGGGGCCAAATACGGCCGGATCGTCAACATCGCCTCCGTCGTCGGGCTCATGGGCAACGCCGGCCAGGCGAATTACGCGGCCTCCAAGGCCGGGGCCGTCGCCTTCGCCCGGTCCCTGGCCCGCGAAGTGGCCGCCCGGGGGGTGACCGTCAACTGCGTCGCGCCCGGGTACATTCAGACGGCCATGACGGAGAATCTTCCCGAGGACGTCAAGAAGGCGTTCCTCGATTTCATCCCCATGAAAAAATTCGGCCTTCCCAAGGACGTGGCGTCTGCTGTAAAATTCCTTCTCTCCGAGGACGCCTCGTACATCACCGGGCAGGTCATCAGCGTCAACGGCGGAATGTATATGTAAGGAAAAGGAGGACACAATGGAAAGAGAAGAGCTGCTCAAGAAGGTCAGGGCCATCGTTTCCGACAAGTTGAGCATCAGCGAGGAGCAGGTCACCGAAGACGCCTCCTTCATCGACGATCTCGGGGCGGACTCTCTGGACACGGTGGAGCTGGTCATGGCCCTCGAGGACGAGTTCGGTCTCGATATCCCCGACGACCAAGCCGAGAAGCTGACCACCGTGGGCAAGGCCCTCGACTACATCGTCGGCCACGCCAAGTAAGCCTTTCGCCCTGGTCTCTTCCGGATCGATCGACAGAATGATGAAGAGGGAGAGTTGTCTGGAACGGCGCGTCGTCGTGACCGGCATCGGGCTTGTGTCCCCGCTCGGGGTGGGGACGGACAAGAATTGGCGGGCGCTCCTGCGCGGTGAGAGCGGGATCGGACCGCTGACCCGCTTCGACACCTCCCGCCACGCCACCCGGTTCGGCGGCGAGGTCAGCGGCTTCGACCCCCTGCTGTTCATAGACCGCAAAGAGGTCCGCAAGATGGACCTCTTCGTCCAGTTCGCCATGGCCGCGGCCCACCTCGCCGTGGAGGATTCGGGCATCCCTCCGGCCGACCTCGAGGGGGAACAGACCGGGACCTACGTCGGCTCGGGCATCGGCGGGCTCGGCTCCATCGAGGAGACCCACAAGGTCATGCTGGAAAAGGGGCCGGAGCGCGTCTCGCCCTTTTTTCTCATCCAGACCATCATCAACGAAGCCTCGGGCCAGATCTCGATCCGTTACAAGGCCAAGGGCCCGAATTCGGCCACGGCGACGGCCTGCTCTACGGCGACCCACGCCATCGGCGATTCCTTCCGGATGATCGCCCGGGGCGACGCGGACGTCATGATCGCGGGCGGGGCCGAGGCGCCTCTGACCCCGCTCAGCGTCGCCGGGTTCAACGCCATGAAAGCCATCTCGGAACGCAACGATGCCCCTCAGAAAGCGTCGCGTCCCTTCGACGCCCAGCGGGACGGGTTCGTCATGGGCGAGGGGGCGGGGATCTTGATCCTCGAGGAGCTCGGGAGGGCCCTGAAGCGCGACGCCCGGATCTACGCCGAGGTCGTCGGCTACGGGATGACCAGCGACGCCTACCACGTCGCGGCCCCGTCGCCCGACGGGGACGGCGCCGTCCGGGTCATGCGGCGGGCCATGGAGGACGGCGGGGTCCGGCCGGAGGACGTCCAGTACCTCAACGCCCACGGAACGTCGACCCCGTTCAACGACAAGACCGAGACCATGGCCATCAAGAAGGCCTTCGGCGTCCACGCCTCGCGCCTGGCCGTCAACTCGACGAAATCCATGACCGGCCACCTCCTGGGGGCGGCCGGTGGCCTGGAGGCCGGCATCACCGCCCTCTGCCTGTTCCATCAGATCATGACCCCGACCATCAACTACGAGTTCCCCGACCCGGAATGCGACCTGGACTATGTTCCGAACGAGGCCCGGAAGGCCGAGATCGTCCACGCCATCAGCAATTCCTTCGGTTTCGGCGGGACCAACGGCTCGCTGCTTTTCAAGCGCTTCGAATAGAGGCCGAAACCCCGTCCGCGGTCCGGAAAGGAGCGACACATGAACATCCTCGTCTTCATCAAGCGGGTGCCCGACACGGAGTCCAAGATCCGCATCCGGCACGAAACGAAAGCGATCGTCGAGGAGGGGCTGAATTTTGTCATCAGCCCTTACGACGAGTTCGCCATCGAGGAGGCCCTCCGGCTGCGGGAAGCCCATGGCGGCGTGGTCCGAGTGGTCTCCGCGGGCAAGGACGAGTCCGTCGCCGTGCTGCGCAAAAGCTTGGCCATGGGCGCCGACGAGGCGTTCCTGATCAAGGACGCCGCCCCGGAAACGTACGACGGGCTGCGGACGGCCCGGATGATCGCCCGGGCCGTGGAGCGCAAGTTCCCCGGGACCGACCTGCTCCTGTTCGGGAAGCAGTCCGTGGGCGCCGACAACAGCCAGGTGCCGGCCATGGTCGCCGAGCTCCTGGGCCTGCCCCAGGCGACCGTGGTGACCAAGCTCGAGGTGGCGCACGGCGCCGCGACGGCCTGCCGCGAGATCGAAGGAGGGGCGGAGAAGGTGGCCCTTTCCCTTCCCGCCGTCGTCTCCGCCCAGAAGGGGCTGAACGAGCCCCGCTACGAGACCCTGAAGGGCATCATGGCCGCCAAGAAGAAGGATATCCCCGTGGTCACCCTCGAGGAGCTGGGGTTCGGGGCCGATGATCTCGCGCCGCAGGTCGAGATCACCGGCCTTGACGTCCCGGCCGCGCGCCAGTCCGGCAAGGTCCTGCAGGGCGACCCGGCCGACACGGCCCGCGAGCTCGTCGCCCTGCTCCGCAACGAGGCCAAGGTCGTTTAATAAGGAGAGAGACGATGATCGCCGTATTCATGGAAACGCGGGACGGAAAGATCAAGAAGAGCTCCCTCGAGGCTCTCTCCGAGGCGAAGAGACGGGCCGCCGAGCTCGGCGGCCAAGCGGTCGCGGTCCTCGTCGGGTCGGGGGTCGAGGGCCTGGGTTCCGGCTCATTCGCCGCGGGAGCGGACGGGGTCTATGTCCTCGACAGCCCGGCCCTCGCGGATTATTCGGCCCAAGGCTATGCGCTGGCCCTGGCCGAATGGGCCGCGGAGGCGCGGCCGGCGGCCGTTCTCTTCGCGGCCACGGCCATGGGCCGGGACCTCGCGCCCAGGGTCGCGGCCAGGCTCGGGGTCGGCCTGGTCTCGGACTGCACCGGCGTCGCCGTGATGAACGGGAAGCTCGAGTTCACGAGGCCCATTTACGCGGGCAAGGCCGTCCTCACCTGCTCGCTGAGGTCCTCTCCCCAGCTGGCCACCCTCCGGCCCAACGTGTTCCCGCTCGGTGAAGCCGTGCCCGGGGCCGGGGAGGTCGTCCGCAAGGATGTTGTCGTCCCCGACGGGGCGGTCAAGGGCCGGGTCACGGAGGTCCTGAAGGAGGAGAGCTGCGAGATCGACGTCACCGAGGCCGAAGTGATCGTTTCCGGAGGCCGGGGACTCAAGGGCCCGGAGAACTTCGCCCTTCTCCGGGAGCTGGCCGCCCTCTTCCCCCGGTCCGCCGTCGGGGCCTCGCGCTCGGCCGTCGATTCCGGATGGATCGGCCACCAGCACCAGGTCGGCCAGACGGGCAAGACCGTTTCGCCCAGCCTCTATTTCGCCGTCGGGGTCTCCGGGGCCATCCAGCACCTGGCCGGGATGTCGTCCTCCAAGGTCATCGTGGCCGTCAACAAGGACCCCGAGGCGCCCATCTTCAAGGTCGCCGACTACGGCATCGTGGGCGACCTGTTCCAGGTCGTCCCGCTTCTCGCGCAAGAGCTCAAGAAAGCTCTCGCCGAATAGCCCCGCGCCTCGCGGGCGGAGACGACCTCTGAAGCCGGGGCCCCAATAGCCGTCAACGGGAGGCGTCGTCGGGTGTCCCCGGCAGGAGCTCGAGCAGCAGCCGGTTCTTTTCGGAGCGGGTCTCGCCGACGCTGGTGACGAAAATGGCCGGGTCGTCCATGACCGGGCACTTGTTCTCGCAGATGCCGCACCCGATGCACAGCTCGATGTCCACGACCGGGCCTTTCTGGACGACGACCCGCCCGTCGGGGAGGTGGGCCTCGGCGTCGACGAGCTGGATGGCCTTGGGTGAGACGGGGCAGTGCTCCTCGCAGACGATGCAGGGCTT
>VGJC01000142.1 GCA_016867635.1 Candidatus Aminicenantota bacterium
CCACGACGGAACGGCTCTGCTCGGGCCGGCCTGGGAGAAGTACGCCCACAAACCCTTCCAGAAGCTCGAGGAGGGCATGGTCTTCACCATCGAGCCGCGCCTCTCCGTCCCGGACCGGGGCACGGTGACCATCGAGGAGATGGTTGTCGTTACCAAGGACGGCGCCGAATGGCTCGGCCGCCCGCAGAAGGAGATCATTCTTGTCAAGTGACGCCCCGATCAGCACGATGACGGCCAGGGAGGAGACGGCACGCGCCTGACATCCATGGGGGGATCGTGCCGAGAACGACGATGAGCCTATCCCGAGAGCAGGCCCGGTCCCTCAGGCGGCTCGCTTCCGTCGTCCTGCCGGCCAGCCTCGTCGCCTTCGCCCTCTCGCTCGCGATGCGGAACGCCCTCCCCGACAAGTCCCTCATCCTCGAAGCGCTTCTCCAGGAGCCCGTCCAGACCGCTGAAGCGATCCCCGCCCCGTTCGAGATTACCCGCAAGGGCGTCAACTACACGGTCACACCCCTTTTCAGCTATGAACTCTGGGGAATGATCGTGTCCTATCACCACGCCTCCTCGTTCATCGACATCTCGCATAAGATGTGGAACGACCATCTCAACATCAAGGACGTCTGCGTCATCTGGGGGCCGAACGTCGAGAGCGGCGTATACGAGCGCATGCGCTTCCGCAACCGCGACTTCACCTGCTACTACCGCTACCCGGACCGCGAGACAGGCGCCCTGTTCACCGAGAACGCCCTGTCCAACAACCATCTGCTCCCGGCCGACCCGCTCGTCGCCGACGCCATCCTCAAGGCCCGCAAAGGCGACCAGGTCCATTTCAAAGGCTGGCTCGTCTCCTACGGCCACAAAGGCGTGCCCTACGCCCGGGGCTCGAGCACGGTCCGCACCGACCGCGGCAACGGGGCCTGCGAGACCGTCTGGGTCGAGGAGTTCAAGATCCTCCGCGAGGCCAACGCCGCCTGGCGCGCGCTCTACAAGCTTTCGCTCGTCCTCATGGTCCTGTCCGCCGCGGCCCTGATTTTCATCTGAAGCGCGCCCGCGATGAGAAAAAAGGCCGCAAATCGACGTCCCTCTTTATGAGATGGCAGAAAACAGCCCGGCTCATCCTCTTGACATCAGTAATACTTCCGTTCATACTCATGGTATGAAAATCGCCATTTCCGTTCCCGACGCCTTGTTCCACAAGGTCAAAAAGCTCGCCGAAAAACAGAAACGCTCAAGGAGCGAGATCTTCGTCGAGGCTGTCAAGGCCTACCTGGAAAAGCTCGAATCCCGCCGCATCCTCGAGGCCTTGAATGAGGCCTATGCCGAGCCGGAATCCCGGGAAGAGAAGGATTCGCGCGCCGCGGGTCTCGAGCTCTACAAGCGCACCGTCCTCAAGAAGGAGCAATGGTGATCGGCCAGGGCGACGTCTTCTGGCTCGACATCGGGGAGCCTCGTGGTTCGGCGCCCGGCTTCAGGCGGCCCTTCGTCATCGTCCAGAACGACGTTTTCAACCAGAGCCGCATTCAAACGGCCATCCTCTGCGCCATCACGTCGAACCTGGGGCGGGCCAAGTCCCCCGGCAACGTCCGGCTCAACAAGGGAGAAGCGAACCTCCCCCGGGCCAGCGTCGTCAACATATCCCAGGTCATCACCGTGGACCGGTCCGTTCTCCGGGGAAAGGTTGGGACCTTATCCCGCCAACGGGTCCGCGAGATCGTCGCCGGCCTCCGTCTCGTCTTCGAACCGCGAGAGCTCTAAGCCTGCGATCGGCCAGCGCGGTTCGGGTCCTGCGATTCACGTATCCCGTTCGCCCGACATCGGAAAGGATCTCGCTGGCGGAACGGGGAGTAAATGGGCTGGAAGTCCTGGCCTTTGGGGCCCTCGGCGTCGTCACGACCTGCTGGTGCTGCTTCTTCGAGTGCCGCACAATGAAGCGTTCATCCGCCAAGCCGGTTCCATGGCAGGCCGGGCTGTTCTGAGCGGATCTATTTATTTAGCGCCCTCTTAACCCGCTCGAGATACTTGGCGTCGAGCCGGTCCCTGTCGCGGCCGACCGCTTTCTTGTTCTTGATCAGATCGTCGAGAGAGATGAAAAAGACATCGACGTCCCCGTACCTCGCTTTGGTCCTTTTCTTCCAAGCCGACCGGAATTCGATCCCGGAGCATGCCGTGATGAGATCGATCCTGACCGGCGCGAATCCCAACTGGACGATCAGGTCGGGCCGGAGAAAGTCGGCCGGTTTGACCCCCGGCTTCATTCCCCAGAATTCGGCGATGGCGGCCGCAACTTTCGCCCCGTTCTCCTCGGTCGCCTCGACCAAGATATCGATATCCTTCGTATAGCGGGGCTCTGCATAGTAGGAAAAAGCGAATCCCCCGACGATCAGGTATTTAGTTTTTGTTGCGCCGAGTAACTTTAAGAAATCTCTGTAATCCTTTTCGATCCTCATTCTTCAGCTCATAGACCATTTCCCGCAGGTATTGAAGGGTGTCCAGCTTCTCGGCCGGCGAGGCGTTCAGCCAACGGTCGAAATCGAGCTCGTCGGATCTGTCCAGCCGGACGATCCTGACCGCTTTTTTCATCCCCTTTATTTTATCAAATCCGCTCCTCTTCGGCAATGGCTCGGCGCTATTGACGTCTGCGCCAAGCCCTTCATCCGCCTTAAGTTGGGGCGGGAAGCTTATCAACAAGAATCGCATATCGGCAGTTACAACTCAGGCCTTATCCTACGTAGGGGATGGTCTGGGGGCCTTCGGGCATGACGCAGATGGACGCGCCGCGCCCGTATTTCCTTAACAGCTCCGCAACCGTCTCCTCGATCTTCCGGCACGGTTCGAGAAGGGCCCCGCGGATCTGGTCATCCGTCAGCCCGTCCGACCTGACATAGACATCGGCCTTGAGCTGGACAAGGGCCTGAACGTGGGCCTGCCACTGGTCCTGTTCGAGGAAGCCGGGCGCGCTGATCCTATCGAGAAGCTCCCGCGGGCTCTTCGCTTCCCTCAGCAGCTTCCCGTAAAGCCCGTGCTCGGGGATGCCGTCCCAGCAGCTCGCGGCAATGATAATGGCTCCGCCCGGCCGGACGACCGGCTCGGCCGCCCTCATGCCTTTGACCGCTTGATAGAGATTGAGGTCGAGGGGATGACCTGAATTGGTCGTGACGACGATGTCGAACGGCCGCGGCACGGGGACCATCGCCGAGCGCCTGACGAACTCGCACCCGGCGGCGTGGGCCTCGTCCAACCCGCCCGCGAAAACCCCGGTGACGGCCTTGTCGCGGTTGAGGGTCACGTTGAGCAGGAAGAGATTCCCCGCCTGACCGGCCACCTCGCGGATCTCCTCCCAGATGGGATTGCCGCGCGTGACCCCCCAGATCGCCTTCGGGTGCCCGACCATCCCGGCGTCGTGGTTGCCGAGCACCGTCCTCTGCCCGGCCATGCCCGGCATGACGGCCTTGCCCCCGCCCGAGAAGCCGGCGAAAAGATGCGGCTCGATGAACCCCGTCAGGACCTTGAGGTCGCAGGCCATGAGCTCGGCGTTGAGCCAGGTCTCGTGGCCCTTCGAGGTCACGCCGACGCGGACCTGGGTCGCCGGGTCGAACGCGTCGTTCTGGACGACACGCCGGCTCTCGAAGATCCGGTCCCCGACCATGGCCCGCAGCTCGGACTCCGTGTTGGGCCGGTGCGTGCCCAAGGCGTTGAAAAGCGTCACCTCGACGCCCGGCGCCGCATCCAGCGCCTCGAGCACGGCCCCGAGCATGAGCGGGCTCGGGGCCGGCCGGGTGATGTCGCTGAATACGACGCCTACTCGCATCCCGGGCCGCACGAGGTCGCCGAGGGGCGGCGATCCGATGGGCCTCTTCAGCGCCTCCCGCGCCGCGGCCGCCGCGTCGGGCATCGCCGGGACGAACGCCGGCTCGACGACCGTGACGTTCAGCGCATCATCGAGGTCGATCGGCAGCCCGTCCTTGCCGTAAGCGAGTTTCAGCCGCACCGCGTCCTCCTCACCGCGCCCGCCTCCCCTCTCATTCCCGGTAGAAGGGCAGCCAGTTCGGGGTCGCCCTCAGCGTCTCCAGCCGAAAGGCCGTCGGCCAGGACACGAGCCACTGGCTGACCGCGAACGGATGGAGCCAGCGGGTTTGGAGAAAGCCCTCGTCCTGGCTGCCGGCCGGGCGCCGCTTGCCCATGACGACCAGGTCTCCGTCCGAGATGCCGATCGAGCCGTTGGCCCAGGCGGCCAGGGCCCGCTCTCTCCAGCTCGCCTTCTTCGTCAATTGGGCGAGCTTGAGCCAGTCGTTGACGATGACCAGGGCGAACGGGTCCATGTGGTGGTGCTGGGTCGAGACGGCGGTCCCGCCGAACGTGTCGTAGCCCATCTCGCGCAGGACCGTGCCTTCGGCGTAGGGCACCGTGTAATGCCATTGCCACGTGGCGATGTAGTAGGACACGTCCTCGGCCCAGCGGAGGTATTTCTCCTGGTCGGTGATGTCGTGGAGCTCGAGCGCGGCTTTGAGCAGCGGCGTCGCCGACTCCTTGTCGATGCAGTGGGTGTCGAGGGCCCCGGCGGTGGTGAAGCCGTCGCGGACGAAACCCCCGATGTAATACGCGAAAGCTCGCTCGGCCCCGTCGAGGTATTTTTTGTCGCGGGTCACGCGGTAGGCGGTGATCAGCGGCGGCACGAGGAAGGCCCCGATCGTTCCCTCCGGGTCGACGGCCCGGCCGTCGTTCGTCCAGGCCTTGCCGATGCGCCCGTCGGCCCGCATGGCCTTGAGGGCGAAGTCGCAGATGCCCATGGCCGCGGCTTTGTAGTCCGGCTTCTGGAGCTTGCACTTCGCGGCCAGCTCGAAGGCCTCGAACAGGTTCTGAGCGGCGTTGCCCAGGTTGCAGGCGTCCTGGACCTCCCTCTTGGGGTCGCCGAGGCCGATGATGTAGTCGAATTGACCGCGGAAAAGGCCGTTCCGGAGCCGGGCGTTCCGGACCCAGGCGTCGAGGCAGGCGATGCCCTTGTCGAGGGAGCTTCTCTCCCCCGTCTTCAGATAATCGGCGAGGAGCGAGTTGGCCAGCGAAGCGTTCTGGCCGGCCCAGCCGATCTCGTATTTCCGGGTCTGGCGCTGGGCCCACTTGCCGCCGTCCCATCTCAGGCCGATGGAGAAGCCCTTGAAGCTCTTTTCCTCCGCCCACAGGCTCTCCTTGGCGAACTCGACGCCGAGGTCCCACAGGATCTCCGGGTCCCACCGCGGCGAAACGGGTCTGGCGTTGAGCAGCCAGGCGGCGTCGACGAGCTCGTGCCAGCCGTGCTTCGGCGTCGCGACCGGGCCGGCGACGATCCAGGCCTTGAGGGCGATCGTCTGCCCGCGCGAGACCCGCAGGTCCTCGCGATAGGCCTCCTGGTAAAGGTCTCGGTAGGCGTAGACCTTGGGCGTTTCCTCCTCGGGCCAAACGAGCCCGTGGACGGTCCTGTCCTCGCGCGGTTCGAGGTAGCAGGAGAAACCGCCGGGCATCTGGCCCGGGCGGCTGAACAGCCCGACCGACCATCTTTCGGACTCGGAATAGGTCGCTCCCGGGATGGACGTCCGGTGGAAGGCGAAGACCCAGGGCCGGCCGTCCGTGACGAACCCCTTGGGCTCGAGGCCCGTGCCCCACGTGTTCCCGTCGTACATCACGGCCGGGATGAGGCTGTAGAGCGACTTGTATCGGGCTTCGACCTCCATGGTCAGCCGGGCCGGGCGGACGTAGTCTTGGCCGTTGTAGGTGAAGGTCCGGGTCCACTCGAAAAGGCCGGGCTGGACCTCGCGGACCTCGTCGGCGACGGCGAAACCGTCGGCGCTGAACGGGACGAGCGCCGCGATCGGCTGGCCGCCGGCGAAAAGGGTGGGAGTTCCGTCCGTCGTCCGGAACTCGACGCGGACCTGGGCCGCGGCCGACCCGGCGAGGAGGATCAAGGAAAGGACAGCTAGGACCGGTTTGAAGCGCATCGCCAAACCCCTTCTTCGTATTGGACTCGTGGCCATTCCTCTGGGTTTATAACAGAGGGGTGCCGAAAAGACAAGGCGGTTGACCCGCCTCCCCCCTTCTATTATGATGAGGAAGGGTTTTTCTCAACTTAAGGAGGGGATCGGCGGGCGGCCGGGCCCCGAGGAGGTCTTCTATGCCAGTTTCGTACAAGGATATTGGTCTCGAGAACACGCGCGACATGTTCCGGCGGGCCTTCGCCGGGCAGTACGCCGTGCCGGCTTACAATTTCAACAACATGGAACAGCTCCAGGCCATCATCACGGCCTGCGTCGAGACGCGCTCACCGGTCATCCTGCAGATCTCGAGCGGGGCCCGCAAGTACGCCGACCAGACGCTTCTTCGGTAC
>VGJC01000143.1 GCA_016867635.1 Candidatus Aminicenantota bacterium
TCTCTGGAAGGCGTCTTCCCGGCCGACGGCGAGGGACCCGACCGTCACTCTGAGGGGGAAGAGCCGGTAATCCAGCGTCCCGACGCGGACCGTCATCCCCGTCCTTTTCGTGAGCTGGGACTGGAGAATGTTCCTGACGAGCGGTTTGTGGAACAGGACGAGAAGCCCCGCGACGATGATGACAAGGAGCAGGGCGCCGAGGATGAGGCCCGCGATCTTGAGGGGTTTTCTCAGCCCTTTCTTCATGTCTGCGCCCCGATTATATCACCATTTAGTCGGCCGAGGGCCGGCCTCGACGGGAAGGAATTCCTCCAGGATCACCTGGCGCGCATGGAGAAGACGCCCCCTGACCAATCTGCGCTTCACCGGCCACCCGAGCGGGTTTGCCCTGCTTCGGTCAGATCATGGAAGGCTGGAAGGGCTGAACGGACGCTCGCTCACTCCCAGGCCGCGCCGAGGCCGGAGAGCAGGGCGGCATGCAACGTGATGCCCTCGCGCAGGTTCCGGATCCTCAGGTTCTCGTCGGGCCCGTGCTGGTTGTTGTCGTGATTGGCGATGGGCAGCAGGGCGATGGGGACGCTGAGGACGCGGTCGAAAAGCTCCATGGGGATGCTGCCGCCGAGGGCCGGCATGACGACCAGCGATCCGCCGACGGCCTGGACGAGCGACCGGACGAGGGCCTGGGAGAACGGGGCGTCGAGGGGGGCCCGGTAGGCGGGGTATCCGCTCTCCCACTCCAGATGGATGAGCCGCGGGGCGCGGCGGCGCGCGTCCTCGCCGGGCGCATCGTGGACGACCGTCCAGCCGAGGCTCCGGAGATGGGCTTCGACCAGCTCACGGACGCGGGCCGGGGTCTGGTCGGCGACGAGACGGAAATCGATCGAGGCCCGGGCTTCCGGCGGGACGGCGTTGGCCGCCTTCTCTGCGACGCCGCCGCTCAGGAGGCCGCGGACGTTGAGGGCCGGCCGCATGATGAGCTCTTCGAGCCGCGCGCCGCTCCCCTCGCTCCAGGACAGGGCGAATTCCCGGAGAAGGTCCTCCTCCACGCGGGGGGCCTTCTCGAGGGCCTCTTTTTCGGAAGCCGAGAGGGGGCGGACGTCGTCGTAGTAGCCCGGGACCAGGACCTTTCCCTGATCGTCGCGCAGGGATGAGATGAGGCCGGCCAACTGGGCCGCCGGGTTCGGGGCCCAATTGCCGTAGTGGCCGCTGTGGAGGGCACGGGCCGGGCCGTAGACGGTCATCTCCAGGCCCATGACCCCGCGGGCCCCGAAGACGATCTGCGGCCGGCGCGTCTGGTGGACGGGCCCGTCGCAGAGAAGCAGGCCGTCGGCCCGGAACAGGGCAGAGTGGGCCCGAAGGACGGACTCGAGATGCGGCGAGCCGACCTCCTCCTCCCCTTCGAAGAGCATTTTGACGTTGACCGAGAGCGGGATGCCGTCGGCCTGGAGACGGTCCAGGGCGGCCAGGAAGGCGATGATCGTGCCCTTGTCGTCGCTCGCGCCGCGGGCGTAGAGTCGCCACTCGTCCCCATCGGGGCCCTCGGGGAGGCTGTCGAGCGGGACAACGGGGGCGCCGTCCTCGAGCCTTCCGGACCGCAGGACGGGCGTCCACGGATCGCTCGCCCAGCGGGCCGGGTCGACGGGCTGGCCGTCGTAGTGGGCGTAGACGAGAAGGGTCCGGCGCGCGCCGGGCGCGGCGATCTCGCCGTAGACGACCGGCGGAGCGCCTTCGTGCTCAAGGAGACGGACGTCAATGCCTCGCGCGCGCATGAGGCCGGCCAAGTGGCCGGCGTTGCGGCGGATGTTGGGCGCGTCCGAGGCCACGTTCGGGATGGCCAGGAAATCCGCGAGCTCGGCCAGGACGGGGTCGACGCCCTCGGCGGCCGCGGGCGGGGCGGGCGCCTTCCGGCACGCGGCGGGCAAGAGGAAGAACGCGCCGACCAATAGGCTGACAACAAGGGGGATCCCTACCGAGGATCGGGTCCCCGTCACATTCTGCGTCCGGCGGCTTATGTTCATGTTCTCCTCCCCGTTCATAGATACGCATTATGTCGGACCAAGTCAAACGGCACCACTCATGGAAACGCCGTTCTGTGCCTGCGTGTCCTTTCTTGGCCTGCCCTGATCTTTCGCCCGCCGGGGCCGCCGTCGCGCAGGAGCGCTCCCGCGTGAACTCAATTAAGCGCAGCTTGCCGATGGATCGGTCTTATCAACCGCGGGGAGACCCAAGCCCGGGGTCGAGGGCCGCGGGCGGCGGACAGGCGACCTCGATGTACCCGCCGCGCGACGGATGGGGAAAGCCGAGCTTCCAGGAATGCAGGAGATAGCCGGTCGCGCCGGGGGTCGGGGAGAGATCGTCGTCGGCGGCGTCCTCCCGAGGGACCCCTCCGGCCCGATAGAGGGGGTCGCCGACGAGCGGATGTCCGGCAAAGGCCAGGTGGATGCGGATCTGGTGGGGGCGGCCCGTCGGGATGGTCACTTCGAGGAGCGCGGCGTCCTCGTCTGTTATTCGGCGGACGACGCGGGCGTGGCTTACCGACGGACGGCCGTCCGGGCGGTAGGCGTTGACGGTTTCCGGGAGTCCGTGCGGGACCGGGCCGATGGGCGCGTCGATGGTGAACGCGTCCGGCATCCCCGCCCCCGAGGCCAGGGCCAGGTAGACCTTGAGGATGCGCCGCTCGAACATGGCCTTGGCCAGCGACCGCGCGGCCCGGCTGTTGCGGGTGAAAAGGATGGCCCCGGAGGTGCCTCGGCCGAGCCGATGGAGCGGTGAGCAGCTTGAGCCGTAGCGCCGGCGGACAAGGTAGAGCAGGGTGTTCTCGAGGAAGAACCCGCCGGGCAGGACGGGCAGGCCCGAGGGCTTGCCGAGAACGAGGACGTCATCGTCCTCGAACAGGGTCGCGAATCCCGTGGGGGCG
Source organism: Candidatus Aminicenantota bacterium (assembly GCA_016867635.1). Taxonomy (GTDB): domain Bacteria; phylum Acidobacteriota; class Aminicenantia; order Aminicenantales; family Saccharicenantaceae; genus RBG-16-66-30. The sequence goes on from VGJC01000143.1 coordinate 2,918, forward strand.
TCGGGCTCTTCCCAGGGAGGGCGGTTATAGACGAGGGCGTCGCCGCGGACCAGGGTGTCGCCGGGGGAGGCCGGCGCGCCGTTGCGCAGGACCTGTCCGGACTCGATCTTCCGGCGCCACTCGGTCTCGTTCGAATGCGTGTAGCGACGGGCGTAGAAAGTCAGGACCGGGAGGCCCTCGGCGGCCGCGGAGACGCGGTCCGGATAGCCGTAGCCGCGGTTCTTCATCAAGCCTTGGATACGTACTCCCCCGTCCGGGTGTCGACGCGGATCATCTCGCCGTCGGCCATGTATTCGGGGACCTGGACGACAAGACCCGACGAGAGGGTCGCCGGCTTCGTCCGCGACGTGACCGAGCCGCCCTTGACCGACGGCTGCGTCTCGACGATCTCGAGGTTGACGAAGGTCGGGATCTCGAGGCCCAGGATGCGGCCCTCGGACACGATCGCGACCAGCCCTTCGACGCCCTCGGAAAGATAGGGCCACTCGTCCCCGATCTCGTCCTTGGCCAGCGCGAACTGGCTGTAGTCCTGGAGGTCCATGAAGGTGACGCTCGACGCGTCGCCGAACAGCCACTGGACCGGCCGGCGCTCGAAATCGGCCTCGGCCAGCGTCTCGTCGCCGCGGAGGGACTGGTCGGCCTTGCGTTTCGTCTTGAGGTTGCGGAAGCGGATCTTGTAGAGGGTCACCGTGCCCCGGGCCGAGGGCGTTTGGACCTTGACCGTCTCGACGATGTGCGGATCGCCGTCGATCTTGACGACGTCGCCCTTTTTCAAGTCGGATGCTCTGAACATGGGAACGGAGAACGACTATAGCCCCGGAGCCCCCGGCTGTCAAGGAATCGGCGGGCCTGCCTTGTTCCCGGGTTGACGGCCGGGCCCGCCTGGTCGTGGACCTCCCCTCGGCGTGGGGGGACGGGGCAAAGGTGACGGGCTAGCTCTTGATCTTGTACCCCTCGATGATCATGCCCTGGGCGGTCATGACGCATTTGTCGATGACGCCCTGGTCGTTGCGGACGAACTGCAGCTCGTAGTAGTCGCCGTTGGCCGCCAGTGTGACGTCGAAACAGAGGGGCTTGCCCTCGACGGGCCGGATCTCCTCGGGCGTCTCTCCGGGCGGGGCGCCGAAGAGCTTGCCGTCGGACTCCATGAACTGGACGAGCAGGGACTGGCCCTGGAAGGAAAAGTCGTAGTCACCGGCGATCTCGGCCAGAAGCTTCTTCATGTCCGCCGGCTTGTCCTGGGCGGCCGCGGTCACGGCCAGAGCGGCCAGGCAGGCCACGGCCACGAGCGTTATCGCCGTCTTGAGAAGGGTTTTCTTCATAGGGTCCTCCGCGTTAAGATCGTGATCCTCTTGGTAATACGTATGGGCGGCCTGTTTTGTTCTGCCGGGCCTTTGACTTCGGGGACCGGCTGGTCTATGCTTCCTCCCGGATGACCGGACAGGGGAGGCGACCGATGCGAGGAAAAGCCCTTTTCTTGGCACCCGCCTTGGCCGGCGCCGCCTTCCTCTGCTTCGCCCTCCCCACGCTCTCGATCGCCCAGCTGACGCCCGAGGAGCTGGCCCGGAGGCCGGACTGGGAGACGTTCCTGAAAAAGGCCAAGATCGTCGACGCGGTCGGCCTCGGTGAGGGCGTGACCAAGCCTCGGAGGATGACCCTGAGGCGGGGGGACGTCGAGCATCTCGGAGTCTGGAAAAGCCCCTCCGGCCCGGGCGCCGGCCTGACCGACAAGTGGGAGTGCGAGATCGCGGCCTATCACCTGGACAAGCTTCTCGGGCTGGGCATGGTCCCGCCGACGGTGCAAAAAAGCTACCGGGGGCGCAAGGGCTCGCTCCAGCTGTGGGTGACGCTCGGGGCGAGCGAGCTCGACAGGACCCGCGAGGACATCCCCTATCCTCCCGGCAAGACGCGGCACATCGAACGGATGCAGTATCTCCAGAGGGCCTTCGACAGCCTGATCGCCAACTCCGACCGGACACTCCAGAACATCCGCTGGACCCCGGACTGGCGACTGGTCCTCATCGACCACTCCCGGGCCTTCCGCCACGGCCCCATGCACACCGGAAAGCTGATCTACGGCAAGTACGGGATGCAAACGGAGCGCCGGTTCCTCGAGCTCCCGCGGGCGTTCGTCGAGAGGATCAGGGGCCTGACGTTCGAGAAGATCCGCAAGGCCGTGGACTTCTATCTGAGCTTCGAGGAGATCGAGGCCGTCCTGGTGCGCCGGGACATCCTGCTCAAGGAGATCGACGAGCTGGTCGCCGAGCGCGGCGAGGCCGCTGTCCTGTACTAGCGCCGGGCCGCGGCGCCCCTAAACATTTTGGCCCTTGGGGGCGAAATGCTCTATGAGGGCGGATCCATGAACCCCTGCCGGCGACGGACCCTGTACGTTTTCGGGGGCCTGGCTTGCCTGGCGGCCCTCTTCGTGCCGTACCGGTCGACCCACGTCACCCTGAACAGGGACCCGGAGACGAACACGGTCTGGAAACGAACCCACCGGGGCGGCGGCTACATGTTCCTTCTCCATTATTTGGGGCGCCCCCGGGAGAGGCCGGCCGACGCCTTCGACCTCGAGGTCCGCGAGGCCCTGCGCCGGGCCTCCGACATCAGATCCAGCCGCTACGAGCTCAAAACGAGGCTGCTGGCCGCCGAACTCGCGGCCATCGCCTTCCTGGCGACCTATGACTTCGTCTTTCTCTGCCGCCGGAAGCGGAGAAGTGCGGCCGAGACAACAGGGGACCTTCAAGGAGGACCGGGATGATCCAGAAGCTCTTCATTTCGATCGGGGCCGTCGCGGCCCTGGCCGCTTGCGCCGCCGGGCCGCGCCTCTCACCGGGCGCTTCCCCGCTTCACAGAGAGCCCTTGCCCCCGGCCCCGCCGCTGCGGCTGGAAGAGAGGCTGGCCGAGGCGGAAGCCTTCTATGAACGGGGAGGATTCGTCCATCTGCGCCGCGCGTTCGCCATCTGCCAGTACCTCGAGACCGTCGCTCCCGACACAGGCGCATTGAGCGGCCAATACGCCCGCACGGCTCTCGTCCTGGCCGCCCGGGCCAAGGAGATGGGCGTGCGGAACGACTCGTACCTCGCCAAGGCCCGGGAGCTCGTCGAGAAGGATGCGAGCCTGGTCTTCCTGAGGCCGGCGGTCGGGATCGTCGAGGTCATGCCGGTGGCGACCATGGGCGTCTGGGACGACGGCCCGGACCAGGCGACCGTCCAGGGAAGCTGGGCGGACCTGGAAGCCGCGGCAGCGGAGCTGATGAACGGAGACCCGCCGGAAGCCCTCGTGGCCTACTTCCGGGCCCTGTTTTTGGAGGCGTCCGTCCGCTCCGGCGAGGCCGTGGCCGGCCTGGACGAGTCCTTGAAGGCCTTTCCCGCCTCCCTCCTCCTGAAGTTTAAGAGGGCCGTGCTATCGCTGCCCGATGACACGCTC
>VGJC01000144.1 GCA_016867635.1 Candidatus Aminicenantota bacterium
AGGTCCTGTGGCCCGATTTCCGCCGCCGGCACCTCCTCCAGGCCGTCGTAGAATACCAGCGGAGGGACAGGAGGTTCGGAGACGTCAAGTCCCGCGAGAGGGGGACCGCCTGATCCCCGCCGGCCTGCCGCGCCAAGGGTCCTCCCGGAAGGAAATGAGCTGATATGAGCCTTCGTCAACGCACGCCCACCGCCGTCGTCCTGCTCGGGGCGACCTTCGCCGTCATCCAGTACGCCCCGGATTGGGGGTTCTTCCTGTTCGGGCAGGTGTTCATCCTGGCCGCCCTCCTGGAGCTCTACAAGCTCGCCGAGCGGGCGGGGCTCAAGCCCCAGCGGGCCCTGGGGATGGTCATGTCCTTCCTGGTCAGCCTGACATTCCTTTTTCGGGCCATCCCTCTCGAAGCCGCCATCTACGTCGGGCTTCTCGCCGCGGCCTTTTATTTCGTGATCTCGGTCAATACCACGGAGAAGCTGACCCACTTTCCCGCCTCCTTCGCCGTGACGGTCTTGGGGATGCTCTACCTGGCCATCCCTCTCAGCTTCCTGTTCTGGGTGCGCATGGACCATGGCCCCCTTTACCTGTATTTTCTGGGCGGCGTGATCTTCCTGGGCGATACCGGGGCCTATTTCATCGGCAAGCCTTTCGGGCGGAGGAAGATGACCCCCATCGCCAGCCCCAACAAGACCTGGGAAGGGAGCGCCGGCGGGATCCTCTTCGCTCTGGGCGGGGCCATCCTGGCCTGGTTCGTTCTGTCCCTGCCGGTCCCCCTCTGGCGGGCCGTTCTCAGCGGTCTGGCCATCCATGTGGTGGCCCAAGTCAGCGACCCTCTGGAATCCCTCTTCAAGCGGGCCGCGGGGGTCAAGGACTCCTCGAACTTCTTCCCCGGCCACGGCGGCTTCCTCGACCGGATCGACAGCCTGATCCTGGCCGGGCCGCTATTCTATTTCATCGTCAAATACTTCTGGAGATAGAGGGGACGCTCGATGGTCCGCGGCCTGGCCATTCTCGGTTCGACGGGTTCCATCGGGACCAACGTCCTGGAAGTCGTCGACCGGCTGCCCGGCCGATTCCGGGTGGTCGCCCTGGCCGCCGGCTCCAATCTGCCGGCGCTGGCCGCTCAGATCGGGAAATACCGCCCGGACCTCGTCTCGGTCAAGAAGAGAAGCGACCTGGAAAAGCTCCGCCGCCTGTCCCGAAAATTCGGGACCAGGCTCGTCCACGGCCCCGACGGCCCTCTGGAAGTCGCTCGGGCCGAGGGGGCCGACATCGTCGTCTCGGCCATCACTGGAGTCGACGGCCTGGGGCCGACCCTCGAGGCTGTCCGGGCCGGCCGGCGCGTGGCCCTGGCCAACAAGGAATCGATGGTCGTCGGCGGGCCGTTCCTCAGACGGGAGGCGCGCCGTTGCGGGGCCGTCATCCTGCCCGTGGACAGCGAACACAGCGGAATTTTCCAGTGCCTGGCCCGGGAGCGCAGAAAATATGTCCGCAGGGTCATCCTGACAGCGTCGGGCGGGCCCTTTTTCCGGACCTCGCTCAAGGAGCTCAAGGACAAGACCCTCGCGGAGGCCCTGCGGCATCCCCGTTGGGTCATGGGCAAGAAGGTGACCGTCGACTCGGCGACGATGATGAACAAGGGCCTCGAGCTCATCGAGGCCCGCTGGCTGTTCGACATCGAGCCCGGCAAGCTCGACGTCCTCGTCCATCCCCAGAGCGCGGTCCATTCCCTGGTCGAGATGACGGACGGGTCCGTTCTGGCCCAGCTCAGCGCCACCGACATGCGCATCCCGATCCAATACGCTCTGACCTGGCCGGAAAGGGCGGATACGTCGCTTCCCCTTCTCGATCTCGGGCGGCTGGGCCGTCTGGAGTTCCACGAAGTCGACCCGCGCCGCTACCCGATGTTCGGGATGGCCCGCCACGCTCTGGAACGGGGGGCGAGTTTTCCGGTGGCCCTCAACGCCGCCAACGAAGCGGCCGTGGAGGCCTTCCTCAGGAAGAGGATCGCGTTCCGGGACCTTCCGGCCGTCGTCGGGGAGGTCATGGACGCCCACCGGGAGACTCCCGTGGACTCCATCGCGGCGATCCACGAAATCGACAGGGAGGCCCGGCGCCTGGCCCGGCGTTCTCTCAAGCAGAGGTAGGAATATGACAACCGTTCTCGGCACGATCGTTTCGTTCGTGATCGTTTTTTTCATCGTCACGTTCGTCCACGAGTTCGGCCACTTCATCATGGCCAAGCGGTTCGGCGTGCGGGTCAAAGCCTTCTCGTTCGGCATTGGTCCGAGGCTCTTCGGCGTCCGGGGCCGCCGAATCTCGATCGGCAAGGCGCCTGCTGAAGGGACCGGGACCGACTACAAGGTCTGCCTGTTCCCGGTCATCTGCTATGTCCAGATGGAGGGGGAGGGGGTGTTCGACAAGGATCGTCCCATCCCTCTCGATGACATGATGGCCAAGACGAGGGGTCAGCGCTTCCTGATCATGGTCATGGGATCGGCCATGAACCTCCTCCTGGCTGTGGTGTTGATGTCCGTGGTCAGCGGCATTGGAACCAAGGTCGTTAAGTACATCGATGACACACCCATCATCGGCTGGATCGACAAGGATTCGCCCGCCGAGCGGGCTGGCCTGAAGGCTGACGATCGGATCCTCAGCGTCGCTGGACGGGAAGTCAAAACCTGGAAGGACGTCCAGATTGCAGTCGGGATTTCCCCCGACCGGCGGGTAGATGTCGAGGTCATCCGGGAAGGATCGCTCCTTAGCGTCCGTCTACAGACGGGGTCCGACGAGAAGACCGACGTGGGCTACGCCGGCTTCAACCCAAAGATCTACACCCAGGTCCGTATGGTCCAATCGGGCTCTCCGGCTGAGAAGGCGGGGCTGCGCGCGGGAGACGTCATCCGAGCCATAGATGGCCGGCCCGTCTTCGCCCCCGACTTCCTCGAGATCATCAAGTCCAGCCCAGAGAAGGAGCTCGTCTTCACGGTCGATCGGGGTGGGCGCCTCGTCAAGGTCCCGGTGACACCACAGCGGGACGGCGAAGACGGCCGAATCGGCATCACTCACTCGTTCGAGTCCGTTATCAAGAAGTTCGGTTTCTTGGGGGCCATCAGCAACAGCATCAAGGAGAACGCGTACAATGCCCTCCTCCTCGTCCGCATCATCAAGGGGCTGTTCACGGGAGAGACTCCAACGTCGCAGCTGGGGGGGCCGCTGGCCATTGCCGATGCATCTTACATCTTCTTCCGCGAGGGCCTGATCTCTCTGCTGACGTGGATCGCGTTCCTCAGCCTCCAGCTGGGCATCATCAACCTGATCTTCCCCATCCCCATTGTCGACGGGCCTCAAATTGTCATCCTTGCGCTGGAGGCGCTCTTCCGCAAAGACGTGAGCCTGAAGTTCCGGATTGCCTACACATACTTAGGCTGGGCCATGATGATGGCCTTGATGACGTTTGTCGTCCTCAACGATATCGTCAAGAGGCTGCCCAACGGCTGGAGCAGCCTGATACCCTTTTAAGGGGAGGGACGGATGTTCCCGCGACGCAAGACGCGCCAGATCAGGATCGGCGGCGTCGCCGTCGGCGGCGGCGCGCCCGTCATCGTTCAGTCCATGACCAAGACCGACACCCGCGATGCCGCGGCCACGGTCGCCCAGGTCCGGCGGCTGGAAAGGGCGGGCGCGGAGATCGTCCGCCTGGCCGTCCCGGACCGGGCCGCGGCGAAGGCCTTCAAGGAGATCAAGAAGAAGACCGGGGTGCCGCTCGTCGCCGACATCCACTTCGACCACCGGTTGGCTTTGGCCGCCCTCGAAGCCGGGGCCGACGGGCTGCGCATCAACCCCGGCAACATCGGCGCCCGGGAGAGGGTCAGCGAGGTCGTCCGGGCGGCGAGGGAGAGGAGAGTCCCCATCCGCGTCGGGGTCAACTCCGGATCGCTCGAGAAGGACCTCCTGGCGCGTCACGGAGGCGCGACCGCCGAGGCCATGGTCGCGAGCGCCCTCCGGCACATCCGCATGCTCGAGGACCTCGATTTCAGGCTGATCAAGGTCTCGCTCAAGGCCTCCGACGTTCCCCGGACGCTCCGGGCTTACCGGCTCCTGGCCAAGGAGGTCGACTATCCGTTCCACGCGGGGATCACCGAGGCCGGCCGGCTGCTCGCCGGCAGCGTCCGGTCGTCGGTCGGGCTGGGGCTCCTTCTCGGCGAGGGGCTGGCCGACACCATCCGCGTTTCGCTGACCGCGCCTGCCGAACGGGAGGTCGAGGTCGGCTGGATGATCCTTCAGAGCATGGGCTTGCGGAGCCGGGGCGTCAACCTCGTCTCCTGCCCGACATGCGGCCGCTCGCAGGCCGATGTGATGAGGATCGCCGGCCGCGTCGAAAAGGCCGTGGCGGGCCTCCGGACCCCGATGACCGTGGCCGTCATGGGCTGCGCCGTCAACGGGCCCGGAGAGGCCAGGGAAGCGGACATCGGCCTGGCCTGCGGCCGGGCGAGCGGTGTCATCTTCAAGCGGGGCAAGGTCCTGCGGCGCGTCTCCGGGCCCCGGATGGTCGACGAGTTCATCGCCGAAGTCCTCAAGGCCGCCTCCTCATCCGATTAATTTCTGGTTTTTCTCTCGTTTCCGGGGATTTCATATAGAGAATTGGCGATAGATGTCCCCCTGAAGACCCCCATAGCGGAGGGGGACCCGTCGCTTAGGCGACGGGGGAACCGTCGGGACAGGTTCCCGGGGGTTTGGGGGGCTAGGGGGGATGTCTATCGCCAGAGCTCGATCCCAGAATCCCCGGAAACGAGAGAATAAAAAAAAGGGGGAAGGAAGCGTCAGACGCTTCCTTCCCCCGTTCGTGTCTCGAACGCTTGGACCAAGACGCGCGGGTTCGGCCCGGCGCGCTCAGTCGAGTCTTTCCGTCTTCTTCTCGGTGATGATCCCGATGACCTCGATGCCGGCGCCGCGGATGATGTCGATGAGGTCCACGATATTGCCGTACTCGAGGTCCTGGTCGGCCTTGAGATAGAGCTTCTTGTCCGCGACGGTCAGGAAGGCCTCCTCGAGATGGTTCTGGAGGGCGTCCATCGTGACCTTGTCCTGGTTGACGTACACGACGAATCCCTGGGCCTCCCGGGTATCCTTTTTGATGGCCAGGACGACGTCGGGGTTTTCAGGCATGTTCGAGGTGAACTGGGCGTTGGGCAGACGGACATCCACGCCTTTCTGTACGAGCGGGGTGACAACCATGAAGATGATCAGCAGGACGAGCAGGACGTCACAGAGAGGGACGACGTTCGGTTCGGACTTGATGGTTTCTTTACCGCCCATGGATACTGAGAATCCCATTGTATGCCTCTCCCTGGTCCGGCCCTCAAGGGACCGGATCCTGATGGATTATCTGGCTTCGCCGGCGTGGATGAAGAAGTCGACGACCTGAGATGACGTATTGGCCATCTCCGCGTCGAAAACTTCGACCCTCGTGTTGAGGGTGTTGAAGACCCAGAGGGCGAGAACCGCAACGCCGATGCCGACAGCGGTGGTCACGAGGGCCTCGGCGATGCCGCCGGCGACCGCGCCGATGCCGCCCGAGCCGGTCAGGGCCATGCCGCGGAACGCGTTGATGATGCCGAAGATCGTCCCGAACAGGCCGATGAAGGGCGAGGACGTGGCGATCGTCGCCAGGATGCTGAGCCCGCGCCGGAGCTCCTGGTTGAACATCGTCTTGGAGCGCTCACCTGCGCGGCTGGCCGTGGCGATCTGTTCGTCGAAACCGAGCTTGGCCTCCTTGCCTTCCATATAGGCTTGGATGGCGGCCGCGGTCACGCGGGCCAGATGGCTTCCCTTATAGTCCTTCTTGGACGCGAGGGCGTGGGCGTCTTTCATGTTGCCGTTCTTGAGAAGATCGGCGAGCTTGGGGGCGACCTGCAGGGATTTCTTGCGGGCTCTGGCGAACACGAGCTGGCGCTCGATGAACATGTAGATCGAGAGGATGGACATAAGGATGAGAATGACCGCGACCGACTTCGCCAGGAACCCCATGGCATGCCACATTTCGAGCAGACCGAATTGCATGGGTTAAACCTCCTTTAAGATATAGAAAGCCATTGTCTAGCTTTGCTACTTGAGCTGGAACCGGACGGTGACCGTGAAGATGACGGGCCGGGGCCGGCCGTTGATGATCATCGGCTCGTAGACCCACTGCCGGACGGCGTCGATGGCCGCCTGGTCGAGCAGGGGGATGGAGCGCAGGACCTTGACGTCGATGACCCGTCCGTAGATGTCGGTCGTGGCCTCGATGATGACCACGCCTTCGACCCGGGCCTGACGGGCGATCTCCGGATAG
>VGJC01000145.1 GCA_016867635.1 Candidatus Aminicenantota bacterium
TCTTTGGAGGCGGAAGGTAGGGCTTCTGCCCCTGCATGGAGGGCCCCGGCAGGGGAAAGGACAGGGGGGGAGGCGTGGGGGCGATCTTGCGGCTTTTCAGGATAAGCTTGCCGTCCACATAGAGAGAGATCTCTCCCGCGCGCGCCGAGACCGACGGCATCCCGGCCTGGGGCGGAGCGGTCTCCTGAGGCCGGGGCGCCGGGGCGGACACGTCGGCGACGGCGATCTCGATGCGGATGGGCTTTCTGACGATGAGGTCGCCGGCCTTGAGGTCGAGCAGGAATTCGTAGCTTCCCTCGCGCTCGAAGAGGCCACGGGCCGGGACGGTCAGGATATGAAAACCGCGGCGCCAGTGACCGCCTTCGAGGATGTACGGCCCCAAAGAGACCCGGTACAAAGCGTCGTTCAACAGCTGGAAGCCCACTTCGACGGCCGCCGGAAGCCCGGTGGAGGCGCGCGTGACGTAGGAGATGAGCTTCAGGTCGTAGACCAGCGGGTAGACCGAGGTCCATCGGGACCAGAAGAGCAGGAAGTCCCGCCGGGTATGGTCGTCGAGAAAGCTGAGGTCGGGGGCGTTATCCCGGTAGGTCTCGAAATAGGCGGAGATCAGCTCCTCCTCCCGGCTCAGCTCTCCGATCTTGCCGGCGAGGTAGGGGAGGAGCGCGCCCGCGGCCTGCCGCTCTTCGCCCTCCAGGGATCCGTATTCCTCGGCCAAGAACCCCCAGGCCGCTTTGTGATCCGGCGGCCGTCCGAGATACGACAGCAACCCGGTCTTCCAGTCGGCGGCGAGCAGGGTCCCCGCGGCCAAGAGCATGACGGCGGCCAGGAGCGGTTTTCTGATCATTGCAGTCTGTAGACGAATTCGAAATGGATCTCCAGGAAGTCGCCCGGGAAATCCGCCGGAAGCTCCGGGAAGGGCAGGCTGGCCCGGAGCGCCTGGATGGCCGCCCTGTCGAGGGCTTCCGCGAAGGTGTTTTCCAGGATCTCGATGGAATCGAGCTCCCCGGACTTCTTGATGACGACGATGATCCTGATCGCCGCCTCGCCCGGCGCCCCGGTTACGGCCGGCAGGTCCCAGAAACGCTGGAGCCGGTCGACGACCTGGAGCGCCCACGGCGTCAGGTCGTAGCCCTTGAGCGGGATGGAGATGCCGATCCTCTGACCGCCGGACGTCCCGCGGCCCGGCCTTCCGCCCCCCGTGCCGTAGCCGCCGCCCGGGCCATCGAAGGGGCCGGCGATATACTTCGAGAAGTCAGGATACGGGCCCGTGACCGGCCCGGCATATCCCCCGGGAGGGCCGGGGGGGGTCCCTGGGGGGGCGAGGGAGATCGACAACCCCGAAGACCCATCACCCCGCCGCCCGGAAGACAGGGATTCCCTGAATCGGGAGGAGAGCGAGGGGACCGCGGAGCTGCCCGGAGGAGCGCCCGGTTGAGCGAGCGGGGAGACCCGAGCCGTCCCGGAGGCAAAAAATCCCGGCGTCGGACCGGGCGCGGTTTCCGGCGCTCCTCTGTCCCCCGGCCGGCCGGCCTCCAAAGACGGCTCCTCCGCCGCCAGGTCTTCCGGAACGCCCGGCGCCGCCTGCCCGCCGACGATCTTCGGGATGGAAGCCTTGAGAGGAGGGACGATCATGACGCTTCGGACCTCCTCCTGCCGGAGGGGCATGATCTTGACCGTGAAACGGACATGGACGGCGGCGTATACGAGAAAGCCATGGACGATAAGGGAAAGCAAGAGGCCTGCCAATTTTTCCGGAGCCGGCCTGCCGGCCTTCCCGCGGGCGACGAAACAATCTTCGAACATCGACAGACTACCTGAAAGGCTATTATAATATAATCCGCGCGGCTCCCGAAAAGTTACGGCTAGGGGGGCCTTTTGAGGACAGACGGCCGAGCTTTCCGGGCGGGGAGCAGCGATGTCACGAGGACGAAGGCGAGGAGAAGGGCATTGAGAGCGGTCAGCCTTGAGAGGAGCGCGGGGATCCCCCATAACGGGATGATCAGGGCGGAGGCCACGACGACCCCCAGGAACGAGCCCAGGAGGTCGACCCCGTAGCCGAGCCCGAGGTGGGAGGAGGCCTTCAAGTGAAGCCTGCTGGCGACGACAAAGAGAAAGCCGCCGAGAGATCCGAAGGCCAGGAGCAGGAGATAGGGCCCGGCCTCGGGGCCGGATGTCCCCAAAGCCGCCCGGGCCGCGACGAGCAATGAAAGGAACCCCGCCTGGACCATGATCAGATCCGCCGCGGAGGCCCGTTCCCGGATCTGGCCCAGTCCGGACCCGACCGCCAGCCCGGCCATGAAAGCCGTGAGCAGGAGAACGACCTTTCCGTAAACGTAGCCGAAGGCGGCCTGGAAGGCGACAAGCACGGCCATTTCCACCAGGATCGAAGTGAAGCCCATCCCGGCCACCGGGATGAGATAACGGGCCCCCGGGCCTCTCCGGGCCAGAGCGAGGACGGCGAGGATGACCGCGAAAGCGACCAGGGGAACATCGAGCGCCCGGGACGCGGGGACGCGGGCCAGGGACCGAAGCAGCCCCGATTCGAGGCCGCTGAACCGGCCCGCCCACAGAATGGAGTGGAAGTAATAGCTCACGGGAACGAGATCCCGGTTGATGCGGGCGGGCGCTTCCCTGATCCTCGAGGTCAAGTCGCCGACACGCGCCGGGTGAAGCCGGGCCGAAAGCATCTCCGGAGAGAAATACCGGCTCCGGACCCCCAGGCGGTCGATGGCCCCCGCCAGAGCGGCCGGATCGAGGCTCAGGGGCTCCTCGGAGGCCAGGAAAACACAGTTCGCTCCGGGGACGGCCAGGACTTCTTCGAAAACATCGCGGAGAGTGGCGTTCAGGCAGGCCAGGAACCGGGCCAAGTCGGGGCTGATGTAGTTTTCGGCCGAGGGGACGCGGAAGCTGAAGACGCCGCCCGGCGCCAATTTGCTTCTGACCTCCAGGAAGAATTCTCGCGTGTAATAGCGATTGACCTGGGCCGTGGCCGGCTCCGGGAGATCGAGGAGGATGGCGTCGTAGCCGCCCGGGGACCCCTCGAGAAAAGCCCGGCCATCGCGGATGACGACCCTGACCCGCGGGTCCCGCAGGGGAGCGAACTCCTCAGCGGGGAGGTGCTTTTCGGCCAGGCGGATGACAGCCGGGTCGAGCTCGACACAATCCAGTCCGGCCCCGGGATACTTGAGGACTTCGGCGGCCCCGCCGCTGGCCCCTCCGCCGATGAGCAAGACGCGCCGCAGGCCCGTCCTCTGCAGGAGGGCGAAATGGACCGATTCTTCCGCTCCCGCCGGATCGGGCGAGGAAAAAAGCGGCAGGCCGTTGGAAAGGAGAGAGACCTGGTCCGCCGTCCGGATGACCTGGAGTTTGCCGTAGGGAGTGTCTTCGGCCTCGACCAGCGTCAGAGGCCGCCAAGCGGCTTTCTGGGAGGGCAGGTCGAGCCACGCGACGGCCGCCGAGAGGGCCAGGGCGGCGGCCAGGAGCGGACGCCCTTTAGCGGGCTTCAGCCCGATGAGGATGAGCGCCACGGCCGCGGCGGCAATGGCGGCGCCGCCTTCCCAGTTCGAAGAACGGGGCACGAGGAGGAAATGGACCAGCAGCCCGGACGTCGCGGCGCCCAGCGATTCCAGGAAGTAGACGCGGGGAACGTTCCCGCCGAGCAGACCCGAGTTCAGGACGAAGAAATGGCCCAGGGGAAAGCTCAGGAGGAAGGCCAGGACGAAGGCGAAGGCCAGGGCCGGCGCAAGCCCCGTCATTTCGCCCGGCAGCGTCCCCATCAGCCTGTGGGAGAACCTCAGCAGGGCCAACCCCGAGAAGAACGCCATGATGATCAGGGAATAGGGGACGGCCAGTCCCCCGGGGGGGAGGCGGGAGCCGGGTCTGGCCAGGCTTCCCAGGCCGCCCCACAGGAGCCAGGACCCGAGAAAAAGCCCGAAGACGAGCTCGTTGCCGAAGAAGTGGGCCGAGAATTCCCTCAGAAGATAGAGCTGGAAGGAGGCGGCCATGAACCCGAGCAGGAACGCGGGCAGGGCGGAGCTCAGGTCCAGACGCCCGCGATCGTCTCGCCGCACTTGTCGCACCGTCCCTTTTCGATATGGGTCTCCCGGACCCGGTAGCCGGCCCTCTCGATGACGGTCTGTCCGCACCCCGGGCAGAAGGTGTTTTCGGCGGGGTGGCCGGGCACGTTGCCGACATAGACGAATTTCAGCCCTTCGTCCAGGGCCGCCTCGCGGGCCCTCTCGAGCGTCGACACCGGGGTCGGCGGCAGGTTCTTGAGGAGATACATGGGCATGAAGCGTGAGAAGTGGACGGGGACATCAGTGCCGACCTCGTCCCTGACCCACCCGGCCATCTTCCGGATCAGCGCTTCCCGGTCGTTGAGCGTGGGGATGACCAGGTAAACGATCTCCAGCCAAGCCGGGCTGCGGCCGACGGCCCGGATGGCGTCGAGAACGGGGCGCAGCTCGCCCCGGACGTACTTCGTGTAGAAATCCTGGGTGAAGCCCTTCAGGTCGACCTTGACGGCGTCCACGGCCTCGAGCAGATCGCGCAGAGGCTCCGGGTTGATGTGCCCGCCGGTCACGACCACGCTCCGGACGTTCCGTTTCCTGGCCGCGGCGGCCGTGTCCATCATGTATTCGATGAAGACGGTGGGCTCCGTGTAGGTGTAGGCGATCGACGGATAGCGGACTTCCGCGGCCGCCCGGGCCACGGCCTCGGGGGACATGTCGCGGTGGGCGACCTGCTCGGGCCGGACCTGGGAGATCTCCCAGTTCTGGCAGAACTTGCAGTTGACGTTGCAGCCGACGGTCGCGACGGACAGCGCCGGGGTCCCCGGCAGGAAGTGGAAGAACGGCTTTTTTTCTATGGGATCGACGTTGAAGCTGCAGACCTTCCCGTAGACCAGGGTGATGTAGGTCCCGCCGACGTTCTCGCGGACGCCGCAGTAGCCGCGCTCCCGGTCCCCGAGCCGGCAGAGGCGGGGACAGAGGAGGCACTCGATCTCCCGGTCGGGGAGCTTCCTGTAATATTTCGCCTCGACGCGAGAGAGATCGGAGTCCCGGCCGGGCAGGGGCGGAGCGGCGGACAGCGAAGCCAGCCCCGAGCCGAGCGCGAGTCCGGCCCCGGCCGCGTCCCGCAGGAACCGGCGCCGTTTCAAGGAAGCCTCTCCTCGATGATCTCGATGCCGCCCGGGTCGGCCCGGCCGAGGCCCATCCTTTCCGCCGTGGCGAGGTAGGCCGGCTCCCGGCCTTCCTCGGCGAGCGACGGCAGCCCCTTGGCGGCCCGGAGCCGCTCGATGACCTCCCGACCGACGGTGTCGGCGGCCACGGGATCCAGGCTGAATATCAGGCCCCCGAAGGGCTCGGCCCACTGGGGGTGGAAGGACGGCCCGCGGTGGTATTGGACGACGAGGGCGTCGAGGATCGAGACCCGGTGCTTGGGCTTGACGGGGGGGGCGTCGAAGACCTCGGCCACGAACGGGTCACACCTCGAATCGTGGTATTTGTTGGGATTGTGGATGGCCCCGAAATAGTTCTTCATCCCGGCCGTCACTCCGGCCAGGCCGTGGTCCTTCAGAACGGCCAGGCTGACGGAGGCCGTCACCAGGTCCGTTTGGATCCTCGAGAAAAGGCTTCCGACGCTGAGATGGGCCACGAGCTCAGGAGCGTAGCCGGCCCCTTCCGCGTCGGTGCCGAAAACGCGCGGGCCGCCGCGTCCCGAGCTCAGTCTGTAGCCGGCCTCCCGAAGCTCACGGTTCGTCCTGTCCCAGACGATCAGGTTCTGCTCCTGCAGGCCGTTGGCCGCCAACCAGGCGGCAAGGGGCAGGGAGACATCGGGCCCGGTGGTGAGGACCTTTCCCCCGAGGGTGTTGACCTTGATCCCGACCCGGTCGTCGGGCCTGAAGACCGTCGACAACGCCTGCCGGTCGCTTTTTTCCCCGGTGAGCAGAGCGAAGCCCCTGCGGAACATGTTCGTGACGGCCGACGGATCGGCGCAGCCGGAGGAGGATGTCCATAGACCGGGGGCCCTGACGATGACGACCCGCGAAGCGCCCATGTCGATCCCATGATGGACGTTTTGGCAGGGGCTGTCAACCGGACCGGGGGGGGGCCGGCCGCGTGTCAACTCATTTAATCAGGTAACCCAAGCTGGGATTGTTCACTCACCAAAAAGGTAACCATAGAAGGCACCTGCTTTTTATAGGGATCGACGGTGATCGGCCGCTTTTTCTTCTTCCGGTACAGGTCATAGAGCCGGGCCAGCTTCCGGTCGATCTGCCGTTTCAGCTCAGCCGGGTTCAGACGGAGATAAAGCTCTTTGA
>VGJC01000146.1 GCA_016867635.1 Candidatus Aminicenantota bacterium
CGGCCGCGGGCGGGCCGCCCCCGGGCATGCGGCCCGGCGGGCCAAGACCGGAGGTCCTGCCGATCGGCACGATCGACATCCGCGGCGGCGTCATCGCGGGGACCATCGTCTCGGACGCCCAGAAAGCGGCGGCCGTCCCGGCGCTCCCGCTCGCGCCGAACGCCGCCCTCAAGCACGACGCCGCCGGCGTCCTCGGCATCAGCGGGCCGAACGCTTTCTACCTGACGCTCGGCAAGCGGGCCGGGCTCGACAGGACGGCCACGGCCATCGGCCGTACGATCGCCGGGCTCGACCTCCTGAGGACCGTGAAGAAGGGGGACGCCGTGCGAAGCGTCCGCGTCGTCCGCGTGGGCCAGGCGGCCCGGGATTTCAAGACCGACGACGAGGCCTTCCGGAAGCTCCTCGAAGGGACAAGATAGGCGCCTTCCGGTCATGATCCAGCCCCTTCTCAAAGTCCTCAAGGTCCTCAACTCCGAGACCCATCCGGCCCAGATCTCGCTGGGCCTGTGCTTCTCGGTCATCGTCGCCTTCACCCCGAAGTTCAGCCTCCACAACATCGTCATCTACTTCCTCATCCTCTTCTTCCGCATCAACCTGTCGGCCTTCCTGATCGGCGGTCTCCTCTTCTCGGGCGTGGGCTATCTCCTCGACCCCGTCTTCCACAGGATCGGCCTGGCCGTCCTGACGGCCCCCGGGCTCGAGCGGCTCTGGACCGGCTTCTACAACGCGACCATGTGGCGGATCCAGGAATTCAACAACACGGTGGTCATGGGTAGCCTGCTCTCCGCGCTGGTCCTCTTCGCGCCGCTCTATGTCCTCTTCAACAGGGCCGTGCTCGCCTACCGCAAGAGCGTCTACCCTCACCTGCAGAAGATGAGGATCGTCAAGGCCATCAAGGGCAACGCCCTCTACCAGAAGTACCAGAGCCTGAAGGACTGGGGAGGCCTGTCATGACGGGCCGGGCGGACAAGGGCCCAGCCCCGGCGCGCAAGCCGAAGGGGTCGAGATTGTTCCGCTGGCAGGGGCTGCTCGTCTTCTTCGCTCTCTGCGCCTTGGCGGCCGGGTTCTGGCTCCTGTTCGTCAACCGCGTCACGGAGCGGGCCATCGAGAAGGCCGGCACGGCCGCCGTCGGGGCCAAGGTCGAGCTCGACAAGGCGGACGTTTCGCTCTCCCCGCTCGGGGTGACCCTGCTCGGCCTCAAGGTCACCGACCCCGGCGCCCCCATGACCAACGCCTTCGAGGTCGGCCGGATCGCCTTCCTCATGGACGGCCCGAACGCCCTGCGGCGCAAGGTCATCATCGAGGAGATGAGCATCGAGGGCGTCCGGCTCAACACGCCGCGGACGACGTCGGGCGCCGTGGCCCGGACGCAAGGCCGGACACCGCTCGAGCGGCTGGCCGAGCTGCCCTCGTTCGTCATCCCCAACGTCAAGGAGGCCTTCGAGAAGGAGAAGGCCGATCTTCAGTCGCTCCGGCTCCTCACCGGGGCCGCGGCCGACGCCGGGGCCATGCGCACCCGCTGGGACGGGAAGCTCGAGGAGCTCAAGGCCGCGGCCGACGCCGGCAGGTACCAGAAGCGGTACGAGGAGCTCCGGGCCAAGGCGGGCCAGGTCTCGATCGGAGGTCTCGTCGGCGGGGCCAAGGACGTCGTCGCCCTTCAGAAAGAGGTCCGGGCCGACATCCAGACCGTCGCCGAGGCCAAGAAGGCCTTCACGGCCGACCTGGCCGCCCTGAAGAAGGCCGCCTCCGACGCCCCGGACGCGGTCCGGGACGATGCCCGCCGCATGGTCGAGAAGTACTCGCTGACGCCGTCCGGCCTGTCGAACATCAGCCGGATGCTCTTCGGCGCCAAGATCTCGGCGTCCGTCCGGTCGGCCCTGCAGTGGAACGAGCGCCTGTCGCCGTTCATCGAGCGGGTCAAGGAGCAGGTCAAGGGCAGGGAGGTCGTCAAACCGCTGCGGGCCAAGGGCCGCAACGTCCGGTTCCGGGAGGACCGGCCCCTGCCGGACTTTCTGGCGCGCCTGGCCAAGGTCTCGGTCAGCCTGCCCCAGGGGGCTTTCGCCGGCCGGATCGACAACCTGACCTCGGAGCAGGACGTCCTCGGCCGGCCGCTCGAATTCTCGTTCTCGGCCGAGAAGCTCAAAGGGCTCCGTTCGGTGGCCTTGGAGGGGATGTTCGACCGGGTCGATCCCGCCGCCCGCAAGGACGCCCTGAGCCTGAAGCTCCTGGGCTACGAGGCCCGCGGCGTGAAGCTCGTGGAGAGCGCGAGCCTGCCGCTCTCGCTGCGGGAGGGGCTGGCCGATCTCGACGTCCGCGCGACCCTGGAGAAAGGCGCCCTTTCGGCCCGGATCACGGCCGGCGTGAGGTCGGCGCGGTTCGAATTCGAGGGGGCCGAAGCGCGGCCGGGCCTTGCCGGCCGGGTGGACGAGGCCATCCGCGGCGCCCTCACGGGCGTCACCAGCCTCCATCTGACGGCCGAGGTCTCGGGGACGCCGGAGAGCTTCGACCTCAAGCTCCGCTCGGACGTCGACGAGGTCCTGAGGGCGGCCGTGGGGGCTCTCGTCCGCGAGCAGATGGCGGGCTTCGAAAAGGACATCCGGGAAGCGATCGCCAAAGAGGCCGCCGGACCGCTCGAAAAGCTCAACCTGGGTCTCGAGGGCCTCGAGGCCATCGGCGTCGAGCTCGATTCCCTCAACAAGCGGCTCGCCGACCTCCTCGCGAAGTGGAAGTGACCGGGACGCCCGGGCCCGGCCCCGGCGGGTCAACGCTTCAGCGTTCTGTACTTCATGCGGTGGGGCTGGTCGGCCGCGCTGCCCTTGCGCCGGCGAAGGTCATCCCGGTACTCCGAGTAGTTCCCGAAGATCCAGTGGGCCGTGCCGTCCTCTTCGAAGGCCAGGATGTGGGTCGCGACGCGGTCGAGGAACCAGCGGTCGTGGCTGACGACCACGGCGCAGCCGGCGAATCCCGCCAGGGCATCCTCCAGGGAGCGCAGGGTGTTGACGTCGAGGTCGTTGGTCGGCTCGTCGAGGAGGATGACGTTGCCACCCTCGGCGACGGCCTTGGCCAGGTGGACCCGGTTGCGCTCCCCTCCCGAGAGCGTCGAACACTTCTTCTGCTGGTCGCTGCCGGCAAAACCGAACGAGGCGCAGTAGGCCCGGGTGTTCATGTCCCGGCCGCCGATGCTGATGACCTCGTGGCCGCCGGAGATCTCCTCGAAAACGGTCTTGCCGGGATCGAGGACCCGCGATTGGTCGGCGTAGGCGATCTTGACCGTCTCGCCGGTCCGGACCCGGCCGGCATCGGGCGCCTCTTCGCCGGTGATCAGCCGCAGGAGGGTCGTTTTCCCGGCCCCGTTGGGCCCGATGACCCCGACGATCGAGCCGGGCGGGATGCTGATCGTCAGGCCGTCCATGAGCATCCGGTCGCCGTAGGCCTTGGCGAGGCCCTCGAGCTCGATGACGACGTTCCCGAGGCGCGGGCCGGGCGGGATGGGCAGCTCCTGTTCGTCGCGGTAACGCTCGAAGTCCTGACCGAGGAGCTTCTCGTAGGCCGTGACCCGGGCCTTGCCCTTGGCTTGGCGGGCCTTGGGTGACATCCGGATCCACTCGAGCTCGCGGTTCAGGGTCCTCTGGCGCCTCGACTCGGTCTTTTCTTCGACCGCAAGCCGGGCCTGCTTCTGTTCGAGCCAAGACGAATAGTTGCCCTTCCATGGGATGCCCTCGCCGCGGTCGAGCTCGAGGATCCAGCCGGCGACGTTGTCCAGGAAGTAGCGGTCGTGGGTCACGGCGATGACCGTGCCCTTGTAGTCCCGGAGGTGCCGCTCGAGCCAGCCGACGGATTCGGCGTCGAGGTGGTTGGTCGGCTCGTCGAGCAGCAGGATATCGGGCTCCATGAGGAGCAGGCGGGTCAGGGCGACCCGGCGACGCTCGCCCCCCGACAGGACCTTGACAGGCGTTTCCGGCGGCGGGCAGCGGAGGGCCTCCATGGCCCGCTCGAGGTGACTGTCGAGGTTCCAGGCGTCGTGCTTCTCGATCTCCTCGAGCAGGCGGGCCTGCTCGGCGATCAGGGCGTCCATGTCGGCGCCGGGATCGCCGAACTTCTCGTTGACCGCGTCGTATCGGGCCAGCAGGTCGACGACCGGCTGGGCGCCTTCGCGGACGATGTCGATGACCGTCTTGGCGGGATCGAGCGGCGGGTCCTGCTCGAGCAGGCCGACGGTATAGCCCTTGCTCATGGCGACCTCGCCGATGTAGCCCCGGTCCCGGCCGGCGATGATCCCGAGCAGGGTCGACTTGCCCGAGCCGTTGAGCCCGAGGACCCCGATCTTGGCCCCGTAGTAGAAGCCGAGCGAGATGTCCTTGAGGACCTGGCGGTTGGGCGGGTGGACGCGGCCCACCCGGGACATGGAGAAGATGACTTGGGTGTCGGATGGCATGGGGAGATTGTAGCCGAAACGGCCCGCCGCGGATAGTCCCGCGGGCGCCGCGGGTGCCCCGGCGCCCGATCGCGGCTTGACAGGGCCGCCGCGTTATCCTACAAATCCCCTATGATCAAGAAAGCGGAGTTGAAATCGTTTGTCACGGTCGTTTCCGTGTTCCTTCTCATGGTCCTGGCCGGCTGCGTCAGCGCCGAGAAGCGCTACAAGCAGGGCCAGAAGCTCGAGGGGCAGGGCCGGCTGGAGGAGGCGGCCGGGCGCTACATCGCCGCCCTGGCCAAAGACCCGGCCATCGAAGACGCGCGGGAGAGGCTGGCCGAGGTGGGCGCCCTCCTGATCGACGGCTACTTGGCGCAGGCCCGGGCCCACGGATCGGACGGCCTGTACGAGAACGCCGTCTCGGCCGTCAGCCGCGTCGACGGCCTGCGGGACCGGGCGGGCCAGGTGGGTGTGCCGCTCTCCGTGCCGGACGATTATGAGGGCTTCCGCCGGGACATGATCGAGGCCGCCGCCGCTTCCCTTTTCGGGCAGGGCGAGGAGCTGGAGAGCGCGGGAAAGTGGGCCGAGGCGTCCCGAACATACGACCGGCTCCGCGCCTATCCCTTGGACCCGGACCAGATGCTCAGAGTCGACGAGTCCCGGGCGCGGGTCTTCCTCCGATGGGCCGAGGATGACATGGCGCGGGGCTTCTTCCGGGCGGCCTATGGCCATGCCCAGAGCGCCATGGAGATCTTCGGACCGGAAAGCGTTCCGGGCGACGACGCCCGGGCGGTCCAGCAGGCCGCGCTGAACGCCGGGACGAAAGCGGTCGCCGTCCTCCCCTTCTGGACCGCCCTGAGACCAGGAGAGGCGGCGCCGCGGGGCATGGAAAACGACCTCTTCGACGCCCTTCATTTTGAGCACCTGGAAGCCCCGGTCCTTTTTGTCGGCCCGATCGATCGCGGGTCGATCCACCGGGAGATGAGCCGGCTGCGGACGAGAAGCGGGGATATCCCCCACGAGACGGCGGCGAGGGCCGGCCTGGCGCTCGGCGCGGACTTCGTCGTGGTCGGCTGGCTCGGTTCCTTCCGCCAGGAAGAAGGCGTCCCCGAAGAAACGGCCCGGAAAGCCCCGCTCCGCAGGGACAGGTCGTCGTCTGTGACCTATACGGAAAAAAGGTACACCGTCAAGGTGACCGGCGAGGTCGTGGTCCGGATGATCGATCCGGTCACGAGAAGGGTCGTGGACGAGGGAACGGTCATCTCCAGCGCGTCGGCCCAATTCCGGCGGGCCTTTTACGACGGCGACTACCTGACCCTCGACCTGAGCCGGGAGGAGCGGGCGCTGTTCGACAAGGAAGGGTGGCTGCGGGCCGAGGAGGATCTGCAGGCGGCTCTCGTCGACCGACTGGCCGAGAGGATCGCCGCGCGGATCTTCGAGAGGGTCCTGCGCTTCGTCCGGTGACGCCCCTGCCGCCGCCGCCGGCGCCCGTGCGGGGCCCGTGCGGGGCTTGTTGACACCTTCCGCCAGGCGCGAATATCATTGGGGCCGCGCAACGGGCGGCCTCGTGCCCCCATGCCGTCCGCGAAGAAAGGAGACTGACATGATGCCGAAAGATCCGGTCCCCGCTCTCCTGAGATATCTCGTCGGAGCCGCCTGCGTCGTCGTCATCGTCGCCGGACTGAAGATGGCCGCTCCGATGGTCGCCCTGATCCTCATGTCCCTGTTGCTGGCTTTCGCGATCAGCCCGGTCCAGAAATGGCTGATCCGGAGGAAATTCCGCCGGGGGTGGGCCGTTCTGCTCACGGTGCTGATCGTCGTTGTCGGGGGTTCGGGCCTCTTTTCCCTCCTGGCCGTGTCGGTGGCCGGGTTCCTGGACAGGCTG
>VGJC01000147.1 GCA_016867635.1 Candidatus Aminicenantota bacterium
TGGCTACGGCGTCCGAGGGGCCCTCTTCTCCCTCTTCATCCGAGGAACCCTGCGGCGCGATCATCTTGACCTCGATGACCGGCGATTCGGCTTCGACGGTGGCCGTCATTTCGGCTCTTGCGACTCCGCCGATGACGCCTCCGACAACCGCCCCGTCTACGCGAAAGCGGGGGCGGCCGCGGCCCCCCGGGCCGCCGATCCCGTATCCGCCCAAACTCAAAAGGCCATCGGCGTTGAACTCCGGATAGGACGGGAGAGACACCCATTCGGAGCCATCGGTGAAGGCCTGGGGCGCCAGGCCCAACGTGGCGTCCCAGGAAGCCGCCCCTGTCCGGGTGGGGTACAGCCCCCCGAGGCGCGGCGGCCGATGGGGAGCGAAGAGGTCCAGGCTCCGGTCGTACATGTAGGCCAGGAGCTCGGCGGCCCCTTGGGCGGCGGGCCTGCCTCCCGGCGTCTTGACCGTGACCCGCCAGGTTTCCCGGCCTCCCGGCGCGAGCTTGTCCCGGAAGCTCGTGAATGAGATGTCCAGCTCCTTGTTGTCCCAAGGGACGAAGACGTCGGCCTGGGCCGTCATGGCCTGATGGTCCCTGAGGGCCGTGACCTGGACGGAGAAACCGCCCCGATGATGCTCGGTGACCGGGACCTCGAGGGTTCCCCCGTCCTTTCCGGCCTCCAGCCAACGCCGGCCCTGGAGCTCGCCGCCTTTGAACGTTTCGAGGAGCAGGGGCTGGCCGGCCCAACCGCCGTGGACGAGGAACCGGGCGGTCTTTCCGACCGTCACGCTCGCCTGTTCGGCCGAGAGGACGAGCGGCAGGGCCAAAGCGGCGGGAGCTCCCGTCGCGGCCGTGACCAGAAACTCCCGGCTCTCCCGGCAGAGGGCCCCGAAGTCGTCCTTGGTCTCGTAGATCAAGCGGTAGGCGCCCGGCTCGAGCGGAGGCACGGTCAACGCCGCCTGGCCCCTGATATCGTGTTCGACGGCTCCCTTCGCGGCCGGGGCCCCGTCCTTCCAGAGGCGCAGGATGTCTTCGGCCCCGGGCCCGGGTCCCCAACGGGGGCGGAGGCGGTCGCCCGGAGTCTCGAAGGGCTTCTTTCCTCCCGGCGCGTCCGCAAGAGGTTCCGGAAGAGGTTGGTCGGCGGGCAAAAGCGTGGCTTCCGGCCCGAGGAGCCGCGCGACGCGCCACGTCCCCCGGCCCCTTTTCGGGGCCCCGTCAAGGTCGGCGAGCGTGACCTTGAACGCGCTCGCGGACCCGGAACGGAAAAAGCCGCGCTCGGCTTCGACGCGGGCCTCGACGGAGACGAACCCGAGCCGGAACGACCGGGAAGCCGAGCGGGTCTCCCCGCCCTCGTCGGTGACGTCGACCGAGAGGACGTACCGGTAGGTCAGGCCCGACCCCGGCCGGGCCCGGCGCTCGTCGGCTTTCGGGGTGAAGGCGGCTTCGAACATCCCGTCCTCGCCGAGCGGCGAGCGCCCGGCGGCGACGATCTGGACCTGGCCGCCCTCGGGCTCCCTTCCCCACCACCACCAGCGCGGATACACCGGTTCGCGCCGGACCTGCCAGGCGACCGTTCCGGAGGAGACCGGCAGTCCGAAATAATAGCGGGCCTCGCCTTTGAGTGTCGCCGGGCGATTCAGCCGCATAGACGTTTCGGGGTCCTTGACCTTGACCTCGAACGTCGGCCGCTTGTACTCCTCGACGCGCACCTGGGCATGGCCCTGGGGAGAGGTCCGCAGGCGCCAGGCCCCGAGGGGCCGTCCCGAAACAGGGATGGCGAATTCGCCGCTGGCGGTGCCGAACGCGTTCGTGGAGCGGACGGCTTCGGCCACCCTCCGGCCGTTGGAGTCTTCGAGCCAGACCGAAGCGGAGGCGCCGGCGGCCGGTCTCAGTTGCCCGAGGTCACGTCGGCCGCGGTAGGCCACGACCTTCCAGAAGATCTTTTGGCCCGGCCGGTAAATGCTCCGGTCGGTGAAAACGAGGGCCGCGGAGGTCTCGTCCGGAGTGGTCCTGCCGTAATGGGAAAATTCGTCGGGGTCGATGGCGATGTCGTCCCCGTGGCTGGCCAGAAGAAAATAGGAACGGTCCTCCGAACGCGGAGCGAAGCGGACGAGCCCGTCACGGTCCGTTGTCCGGAGGTCGACGCGGCTGTGCCCTTGCTGCCAGTCCCGGGAATAGAGCTCGACCTCGGCGCCCTCGACGGGGCGGCCGTTGGAGCCGGACAGCACGAGAGCGGTCGCCTGGCCCGGGGTTTCCGCGTGTCCGGATTTGAGAAGGACGAGGTCGCCGGCCGCGACATAGAGCGCCTGGACGCGGTTGCGGCGCGCGGCGAAGTCCTCCCGCGGCGAAGCGGCGACGAGATACAGGCCGGACGGAAGGCCTTCGGGCAGGCGGGAATAGGTCCGATGGTCCCGGTGATCGACCGTCGCCGGCAGCTCTTCGCGCCAGGCGGCGGCGGGCCGGAGCTTGTCGACGAGCTTCTTGGCCTCCTGCCAGCGGGGGAGGAGGGAATAGTCCTTGGAAGTCCGGATGATCTCCCGGATGTCCAGGCGATAGGCGCGGAAAAAGATGCGCTCCACGTTGCGGTGGGTGACGCGGATGGAGCGCCGGCCGGGAGAGTCGGACCGCATGGCTTCGACGGAGTAGTCCGGGGCCTCGATCGACGCGACGATGTGGAGGCAGCGCTTCCCTCCCGGAGATTGGGGATGGCGCCGGGCCCCTTCCTGGGCCAGGGCCCGGGCCCGGACCAGGGCGTCGGGGGCGTCCTCGGCCCTGGTGAATTCGGCCAGCAGGGCCTGGCCCATGGCCCACCAGGGCAACCGGCTTCGCCCAAAAGCCGTGAGCTCGTCGGCGAGCCGGCGGCGGATGAAAGCCCGGTCGTCCTCCTGGGTGAACGCGCCGTGAAGGGCCGAGAGTAGCTCGAAGCGGGCTTCGAGGGCGGCCTCGCGTCGGGCGGGCGAGGCCGTCCGGCACCAGCTCTCGTGTTCCGAAAGAAGGGCTGAGATCTTCCCGAGAGGGTGAGCGTCGCCGGATTCGAGGGTCCGGAGGGCGGCTTCGGCGGCTTTCGGGGCGGACGAGAGAGCGTCGGCCAGAAGGGTCTTGAGGTCGAGCCCATGGACCTCGTTGGCCTGGACCGGCGTCCACAGGCCCGAGTCCTGCAGGAGGCGGGCCATGAGGTAGACGACGGCGTCCCGGAGCGTATCACGGATCCCGGGCGGATAGCTGCCGGGAGTCCAGAGATCGGGGAACTCGCGGACCGTGTGGCCGGCCAGCCGTTCCCGGTCCTTCCACACCCGCAGCAGGGACCTCCAGGCTTCGGCCTGGATCTGGTCCCTGGTCCAGGACTTGAGGTCGATCTCTTCGGCGGTCTCGACGCGTTCCCGCCGGTTGATCTCCCAGGAATAGGCTTGATAATAGGTATAGAGGGACTGGGCGTAGAGAAGCTCCAGCATGTCCCGGTGGAGAGGGGAGTCCGGCCAGGCCTCTTCCTTCAGGAAGCGGACCGCGGTCTCGTAGCCGTGGAGGGCGGTGCGGAGCTGGACCTCCTTGACGAGGGCCCAGGTCCACAGGGCCTGGTCGCCCCGGCGCCGGGCATCCGCCCTCAGCTTGGCGGCCTCGCTGGCCGCCGCTTCGTATTTCTGTTCCTTCTCGAGCCGCTCGATCCTCTTCCGGCCGCTTTCCTGGCCGATCGCGGCGTCGGCCGGAGCGACGGGACCGTCACCGGGCGACGGGGAGGCGGAGTCGAAGGCCGCGGCGACCGGGCCCGGAAAAGAAGAGCCGGCCTCCGCCGGGGCTCCGGACTGGGCGACGAGCAAAGCGATCGCTCCGAGGAGGGCGGCCGGAACGGTCCACGTCGACACCGATGTTTTTCCGGGTGATCTTTTGAGGCCGATGTTCATGTTCCCCTCCCGGCGGCGATATCCTTATTATACTGAACCTCGCCCCGCCCGGGAAACGTTTCCCTCCGGCTTGATAAATGATCGTGAGCGGACGCGTCCATACGGTGGATACATTCCGCCGAAGGGTTTATTCCGCCGGTTTGTGGAAGATAGAGGGGCACGCTTATCCGGCTTAGCTCTTTGGGGACACGTACCTGAGGTACGTGTCCCCCTTCGTGATTTTATCTGTCGGCGAAAGCGAACACCGTCAGGAAGCCGTGCCTGCTGATCTTGGCGATCAGCTCTCCGCTGACTTTCTCGACGCTGTCGCTCGGCTGGTGGTAGTCGGCCGTCATGGCGGCCATGTGGTAGATGTACGGGACCTTGACCGCGGCGAATGAGGAATGGTCTGAGCCGCCGCCTCCGGCGCCCAGGGCGCTGAAGCGGAAGACCAGGTCGAGCCCGACATACTCGTTCATCTCCCGGGCCAGCTCGACGAGCGGCGTGCCCTCGGTGACGCTGACCGAGACGAACCATGGGGCGCGGACCTTCTTGACCAGCTCCTCGGCGCCGGGAACACTGTACTGGCGCAGGGACCGAGCCAGCATTTCGGCGTCATAGGGCCGGCTGATCATGTCGTAGTTCAGGTAGCCGACGGTCTTCTCGATGGGGAACGGGGGGTTCTGGACGTAGTAGCGGGAGCCGAGCAGGCCCTTCTCCTCGCCGGTCCAGAGGGCGAAGACGATCGACCGCTTGGGCTTGACGGGGCTCGCGGCGATGGCCTTGGCGATGTTCAGGACACCGACCGAGCCGGAGCCGTTATCGTCGGCGCCGTTGAAAATATAATCCTCCCACGACCCGACATGATCGTAGTGGCCGCCGACGACGAAGTACTCGTTCTTGAGCTCGGGATCGGAGCCTTCGATGACGCCGATGACGTTATAGCACTGGACGAGGGCCGTCTTGGACGTCGTGGCCACCGTCATCCGGGCTCCCGCGAGGTCCATGGACGCCGGCTTCCTGGTCGTCTCGATCTTCTTTTTCAGGTCGTCGATCGTCTGGCCGGTCGCCTCGAGCAGGAAGTTGGCCATTTCCCGGGTGATGGTCATGGCCGACGCGCCGCCGCGGCCGCCCATGAGCGGCCGGCTGTCGCCGGCGATGGACAGCCTCCGCGACGGCCTGTTGATGATGGGCCGGCTGTCGTCGGGCCTGCGGACCGTCGACAGGGCCTTGAAGATGTCGAAGTCCGAGCCCGTGTTCTGGACCTGGACGATGGCCGCCGGGCCGAGCTTGGCCAGCTCGGCGATCTTGTTGAAGCGCTCCGGGCCGCCTCTGGCCCGCATCATGGCCGCCATGTCGAACGCGGGCGCGGCTGGGAAGTACTTGTCCTTGAGCTCCTTGGTGGCCTGGAACGGGGACTTCGGGTCGTCCTTGCCGGGGGCTTCGGTCAGGACCAGGACGATCTTGCCCTTGAGGTTCAGGCCCTTGAGCTCGTCCCAGCCGAGCGAGGGCTCCTGGATGCCGTAGCCGACGAAGACGACGGGCGCCGAGAGGGTGCCCTCGGCCCCGCCCATGGCCTGGAAGTCGAGGCCGCCTTGAAAGGTGCGGGTCTTGACGGTGCCGCTCTTGTTGACCTCGATGGTCGCCGCGGTCTGCGAGTCGGTGGTCTCCTTGAGGGCGAAGTTCTGGAAATAGGTCCGCTCAAGGGGCGCCGCCGGCGCGGCGCCGCGCGTGCCGCCCATCCGGAAGCCGGCCGGGGCCGGCATGTCGCCGGCGGGCTTGACGCCCCACATCTTGAGCAGGGACGCCGCGTATTCGGCGGCCAGGGCATAGCCCCGGGTGGCCGTATCGCGGCCTTCGAGCAGGTCGTGGGCGATATAGGTCAGCATCGCCAGAGAGTCCTTGGCGGTGATGGCCTCCAGGCCGGCCTTGTATTTGTCGGGCGCGGCTTGGGGTTTTTCGACCAGGCTGAGGGCTTTCTGGACGTCCTCGAGCTTCATCTGGGGCTGCTGCGGGGCCTGGGCCCGCAGTCCGAGGATCATGACGAAGACGAGGGTCATGGCCAATAGGTTCTTTTTCATTCAGACCTCCACCGGAAATTCATGGCCGTTCTTTAGACGCAGGCGCCGCCGGTTTTCTTTCATGGGCCGTCCGGGGGCCCCGGCATCCTTGACTTCCATGTGAGGCGACATTATATTCCCTGTTCGGGAATCCGCAAGACCGGGTCGGAGAGAATTGCGCAAGCTCATATCGGAATACCGGGCCCTCCTCAAGCCCCTAGCGATCGAGGGGGCCCCCGATCTCCTCATCTTCCGGCCCGTCGCCTTCCTTCTCGTTCAGCTCCTGAAGAGGTTCCCGATAACCCCCAACCAGGTCTCCTTCTCGGCCATCGGGACCGGCCTCCTGTGCGGCTTC
>VGJC01000148.1 GCA_016867635.1 Candidatus Aminicenantota bacterium
CTTGGCCAGCTTGTCCTGTGTGGAGCGCTCGAACATCCCGGCCCCGGCGTTGACGGCCACGTTGGTGACGATGGATTCCACGTCGGGGTTGCCGGGGCCGAGAATGCCGACGACCCGCTCCTCGACCTCGCGGGCCACCCGGTCGGTGACCTCGATGTGGGTCCCCTCGGGCATGGTGATATAGACGAAGATGGAGTTGGGGTCTCCCGAAGGGAAGAAGACGACCCGGGGCGTGCGCACGCCCATCAGGAAAAAGGAGGACAGGAAGAGAAGAACGACCCCCGCGACGACCGCCACCGGCCGCCGGCCGCGAAGGAAGAAGGCCAGCGTCTTCCGATAGAGCTCGATGAGCGCCGGCATGACGCGGCATTGGAACCGGTCGGCGAGAGTGTCGAGGACGAACCGGGTCAGAAGGAAGAGGAGGACCCCGGCGGCCAGGATGTTGCCCGCGATCATCGGCCCCGTGATGTAGAAGACGGCGGCCAGCCCGGCTGCCAGCCCGGTGAGGGCGAGGGCCCGCCGGCTGACCTTCGAGGCCTTGGCCTTGTCCTCGGGCGACGCGTATTTCATGAACGCCACGGCGAAGACCGGGTTGATGAAGAAGGCCACGAACAGGGAGGCCGTCAGGGCCAGGATGATGGTGATGGGCAGGAAGGACATGAACTTGCCGGCGATGCCCGGCGTGAAGATGAGCGGGGCGAACGGGGCCATGGTCGTCAGGGTCCCGGTGAAGACGGCCGCGGCGACCTCGCCCACGGCCCTTTTCGTGGCCGGAATGATGGGCAGGTTCTCCGTCGTCATGTAGTGGCGATAGATGTTCTCGACGACGACGATGGAGTTGTCGACGACGATCCCCAGGACGAGGATGAAGGCCATCAGGACGACCATGTTCAGGGTGAAGCCGATGAGGGGCAGGAAGATGAAAGAGATGAGCATGGACAGGGGGATGGCCACGGCGACGAACAAGGCGTTGGTCCGGCCCATGAAGAACATCAGGACGAAAGCCACCACGATGAAGCCGAGAATGATGGTGTTGAACAGGTCGCTGACCCCGTTGCGGGTCTTTTCGCTGCTGTCGCCCGACAGGGTGATGACCAGGTTCTCGGGGGCGGCGGCCCGGAACTCCCCGAGGGCGGCCTTGATCTTGTCGACGGCGTAGATCAGGTTCTTGCCGCCCCGCTTGATGACGTTGAGGGTGATGACGTCGCGGGAGTCGAGCCGCGAGAAGCTCTCCCGGTCCTTGTGCCCGTCGACGACCTCGGCGATGTCCCCGAGCCGGATACCCTCCTGGAGAACGATGTCGGCGATCTCCGAAACGCTCCGGAACTCGCCGACGATGCGCAGGTTGCGGCGCATTCCGTCCGAGTCGACCTGCCCGCCCGAAAGCGTCAGGTTCTCCGAGGACACGGCGCCGCGGATGGTGTTGAACGACAGGCCGGCGGCCTGCATCCTGTAGAGGTCGACATTGATCTGGATCTCCCGGTCGAGGGCCCCGGCGATGTCGACCCGGGTGATCTCCTCGAGGCTCTCGATGCGGTCCTGGAGGTCCTCGGCCAGCTGTTTCAACCGCACCAGCCCGAGGTCCCCGGTCAGGTTGATGTAGAGGATGGGGATCTCCGAGAGGTCGATGCGCCGGATCTGGGGCTCCTGGAAGAGGTCCGCGGGCAGCTCCGAGCGGGCCTCGTCGATGGCCTGCTTGATGTCCAGGTAGGCCTGGGTCTCGTCGGCCGAGAGCTCGAACTCGATGAAAATGGAGGAGTAGTCCTGGATGGAGTTGCTGCTGATCTCCTTGACGCCGTTGATCCCCTTGAGCCTCTTCTCGATGGGCCGGGTGATCAGGTTCTCGATGTCCGCCGGCGAGGTGCCCGGGTGGATGGTCCCGATCATGTAGTAGGGAAAAACGATCTCGGGCATCTCCTCCTTGGGGACGGCCTCATACTGCATGACCCCGAAGATGACCAGCAGGATGGTGAAGATAAGGATCGTGGTCCGGCCGTCGACGGCCACGTTGGTGGGCTTGAACTCCCGGTCGTTCATGGCCCTACTTCCCGTTCCCGTCGAGAACGAGGGGCTGTCCGTCGGCGAGCTTCTGGAAGCCGAAGACGACGACGTGCTCGCCGTCGCTCAGCCCTTCGAGGACCTCGATCCTGTTGCCCGACTCGAGGCCCGTGCGGACGACCCTCTTTCGGGCCGTCCAGCGGGCGCCCTCGGGGACCGCGACGAACAGGAACTGTTCGGTCCCCGTCTCCTGGACGATGTTCTTCAGCACGGTCAGGGCCGCCGGGTTGGCGTAGTCGTTGACCAGGAGCACGGCCAGCATGTTGGGCTTGACGCCCCGGGCCGCCGCCGGCACGCCGGCTTCGATCTGGAACGTCCGGTTCCTGGGGTCGATGACCTGGGAGACGGCGTCGATCGAGGCCTCGAATTCCATGCCCAGGACGGGTATGCGGACCGTGACCGTGTCGCCGCGTTTGAGGCGGGAGATGTAGTTCTCGGCCAGGGCGGCGGTGACCTTGAGCCGGCTGAGCTGGACGATGCGGAAGGCCCCGAAACCGCCGGCGGCCATCTCGCCTTCCTTGATCAGCACGCTGTCGACCGTGCCGTCGATGGGCGAGCTGATCCGGGTCAGGTTGACCTGCTCGCGGAGAGTGGCCAGCCTTTTCTCCAGGGATTCCTTGGCGTTCTTGGCCTGCAGGTATTCGATCTCGCTGCCGATCTTCTTGTCCCAGAGCCTCTGACGCCGCTCGTAGACCGTCGTCGCCAGCGCCAGGCTGTTCTCGACCTCGGCGATGCCGCTCTCGAGGACGGAGGCGTCCAGCTCGGCCAGGAGCTGGCCGGTCGCGACGCGCTCCCCGGCGTTGACGTGGATCTTCTTCACCAGGCCGGGGGACAGGGGCGGGACAAGGATATTGTTGTCCGATTCGACCGTTCCCTGGACGCTGATGAAGTGCCGGAAGAGAGAAAGGCCGATCCGCTCGGCGCGGACCGCGACGGGGTTCTCGGCGGCCGGGGCGGCGGAGCCCTTCGTGAGGGCCATCTCGGCCTTCAGCCGTCCGATCTCTTCGTTCAGGGCGTCGCGCTTGTGTTCGAGCCGGGCCAGCCGGGCGCCGTCACCGCCGGGTCCGCAGGCGGCCGCGGAGAGCGCGGCCAGCCCGGCCAGAGCGGTGAAGGCGGCGAGGATGAGCGGATTTCTTTTCATGACGGTTGTCCTTTGTCGTCGGATGCGGGAAAGCTGTTGGTCACCCGGTCGAGCTTGTTCTTGGCGTTCAGGAGCTCGGCGAGGGCCGCGGTGTAATCGGACTCGGCCCCCAGGAACTTGTCGTTGGCCTGGGTCAGCTCCATGCTCGAGGCCAGGCCCTCCCGGTATTTCTCGAGGGTCACGTCGTACACCCGGGCCGCCAGGTCCATGTTGTCCTTCATGTTCCGGTAGTTCTCCCAGGCGGTGGACAGCCGGACCTTGGCGCGTTCGACCTCGAGCTCGAGTCCGCGGGCGGCCTGGGCGCGGGCCTCGCGGGCTTGTTCCAGGGCCAGCTCGGCCTGCGTCGTGCGGGCCTTCTGGAGGCCGCTGCGGAACAAGGGGATGCTGACGTTGACGCCGAGTATGGACAGGGGGAACCAGCGCTCGCCGGTGCTGAAGAAGCTGAAGCTGTCCCGGTAGGCGCTCTGCTGATAGGTGAAGAAGGCCGAGACCGAGGGCCAGGATCGGGCCCGCTCGTTCTTCATGGCCTTCTCCGCGATCTTCTCTTGCAGGCCGGCCAGCTCGAGCTCGACGCTGCCGGCCGGATCGAAGGGGACGCCGAGCGCCCGCTCGACGTCGACCGAGGCCAGGATGTCCTCGAGCGTGTCCGTCAGGACGAGCTCCTCCTCGAAGTCCATGCCCATCTGGAACTTCAGGAGCTTGAGGGCGATGCCCTTCTGCTTCTCCACGGTCTGCAGGCCGGACCTCAGCTGGTTCGTCGCGATCTGGATGAGATCGACGTCCGTCTCGGCCACGAAGCCCTCCCGGTGGAGCTCGGCGATCTCGGTCCGGGTCTTTTCGATGTTGGCCAGGGTCGAGCGCAGGATCTTCTCGCTCTCCGCGGCCACCAAAATGAGACCGTAGGTCCCCGTCACGGCCTCCTGGACGTTGAGCTCGGAGAGCTCCAGACCCCGGTCGGCCAGGCCCGTGTAGATCTTGGAGGTCTGGAGGCCGACGAGGTAGCTGCCGTTGAAGACCAGCTGCTGGACCTGGATGTTGGCGCTGGCGTTGTGCTGGGTGCCGAACTGGACGGGGATCTTCTCCTCGGGCTTGCCGTCGAAGAAGTTGGGGATGAGGCTGGTGGCCAGGATCATGTTGTTGGTATAGCCGATGCCCCAGGTGATCTGAGGCAGGCCGGAGGCCACGGTCTCCTTGAGCTTTTGCCGGGCGGCCTCGGTGTCCAGTCCGGAGCTGCGCACCTCGTAGCTTCTCTCGAGGGCGTAGGCCCGGGCGCCCTGGAGGCTGAGCCGCAGGGGCTCCTTCGCGGGCGCTTGGCCGGACGCCAAGGGGCCCGAGAGGCAAAGCAAAAGGGCCGCGGCCAGGCAGGCGCTCCTCGACGCGTATTCACGGATAGCGTTCGGTTTGTTCATGGAAAGCCGTCCTTATCAGATTGACGCCGTTTAAAAGACCGATATAAATCACTATTTTACCAGAAACGGCGGGCAAATCGAAGCGTCCCTTCGGTCCCGATTGACTCCCCCTTCCGCTTCCGCTACTCTTGTTCGGAGCGCCTCGACGCCGCGACGACGGAGGGAACGGAGACCATGGACTTCAAGGGCAAGGCCGCCGCCGCCGCGCTCCTCTGCGCCGTTCTCCAGGCGTCGGCCTGGGGGCCGGCCCCGGGGCGGGAACAGGACGGCGCGCTGGTCGGCTTCCTCGAGTCCGGCCGGATCAAGTCCCTGGCCGCCGCCGCCGACAAGGCCTCCGCTCCCTACTCTCCGCGGCCGGAGAGCGTGGCCGCCCTCCAGTCGCTGGTCGACCCCGTGCACGTCATGGTGTTCTTCTCCGCCCGGCGCCCGGAGGACCTCAAGCTGGCCGCGGCCGTCTGCCGGGCCTTCGAGGCGGCCGCCAACACCGCGCTGACCGTGGAGTACGTCGGCGTTTCGGAGGACCTGGCCCGCCCGGCCTCCCTCCTCAGGGACAACGGCGTCAAGAGCGTCCCCGAGATCGTCATCTTCCTCCAGGGACTGGAAGGCGGGCGGATCACCGGCCGGCCCCGGCGGCCCGTCGAGGAGGAGATCGCCGAGACCATCCAGTACGCCCGCTGGCGGCTGGCCGAGGACATGATCACCGACTACGACTACTTCAAGTTCACGTTCCACGAGGACCTGCCGCTCGACTGCACCAAGTGCCACTTGCCCGTCCGGTCCGTCGCGCGCCCCGTCCGGTCTTATTGATCCCCGCCCGGCTTCGCTCCGAACACGCCCCGCGCCTCCCGCGCTTTTTCGGCCGCCCAGGACTTCAGACCGTCGGCGTGATAGTAGAGCACGGGGATGACGATCAGAATGAGGACGGTCGAAGTGGCCAACCCGCCGACCGTGCAGAGGGCCAGGGAGGACCAGATC
This sequence comes from Candidatus Aminicenantota bacterium, assembly GCA_016867635.1. Lineage (GTDB taxonomy): Bacteria > Acidobacteriota > Aminicenantia > Aminicenantales > Saccharicenantaceae > RBG-16-66-30. Next base: position 5,584 of record VGJC01000148.1, read on the forward strand.
TGGCGCTTGTTGGCCTCGGCGCCGATGAGGAGGAGCGGCAGCATCCCGAAGACCGTCGTGGCCGTGGTCATGAAGATCGGCCGGACCCGGGCCCGCGTCCCGCGGACGACGGCCTCTAAAAGCTCCATCCCCTGTTTCCGCCGCTGGCTGATGTGGTCGACGAGCAGGATAGCGTTGTTGACGACGATGCCGGAGAGAAGAATGACCCCGATGTAGGCCGTCGGGTCGAACGGAGCCTTGGCGACGACGAAGGCGACGAAGACCCCGATGAGGGCCAGCGGCATGGCCAGCAGGACGAGGAACGGGTGGATGAAGGACTCATAGAGCGCCGCCAGGATCATGAAGATGATGATCAGGGCCACGGCGATGGCGAAGTTGATCTGCTTCTGCTCCTCCTGGGTCATGAACCAGGTTTCGTCGAGGGTGGCCGAGAAGCCGGGGGGGAGGTGGAGGCTGTCGAAGACCGCTTTCCGGTAGCGCTCTTCGGCCTTGGAGGGCCCGCGGAACTCCCACATGACGGTCTGCTGGAACTGCTGGTCCTCGCGGTCGATGGACCCGGGGATGGGCGCCTCCTCGAACGTGGCGATCTCGCC
>VGJC01000149.1 GCA_016867635.1 Candidatus Aminicenantota bacterium
GGGCCATTCTCGAGGGCACGCCGCCGAGCCTCGAGTTCAACCAGGCCATCTGGGGCTGGTTCGGCGGCCGGCTCGCCGCGAGCCACGGCCGCTAGGGCCGAGGGGTAAGCGCCCGAAGGTCAAGCCCCGGACCCTCGGGCTTGACAGGGACCCGCTACCCCTGGTCCTATTGACGGCGGCTTGACGCGAGGAGGAGGGATCGACGACGGCGAGAACGGCAAGGGCGTCTTTCTTTACGCCCTCTGAGGGCGAACGAACCCTGAGCAACGGGCGTCAGTTCGCGTAATAGCCTTCCCGGTGGGTGACGCGCAGGCCCCGGCCCTTGACCCTGACCTCGATCATCCGGAATCGGCCGTCCGCCCGGCGGTCCGAGGGGGAATAATAGAGGAGATAGTAGTTCTCCGAGGCCGTGACGGCCTTCCGGAAAGAGGCCAGCGGGTTGGCCGAGCTGTCGGCGATCCCGCCCGTCGCCCGGGCGACGTCACGAAAGGCCCCGAAGATGCTGTCGGACTGGTCGATGAGAACAACCCGGAGCGGGTTCCCCCGGCCGACGTCCAGGTCGTCGTGCATCCCCGGCTTATTGGTGACGAACAGGAAATGGATGGCGATCGAGGAGGTCGAGAACGCCCGTTTGACCTTCGTCGTGTCGAAAGAGATGTCCTTGTTCAGCTCGGCGAGAGAGAAGTCGTCGAGCCCCGGCAGGACGGGGATGAGCTCCTTCTGATAGAATAAGAAGACGTGCTTCTGACCGTCAATGCCCTTGAGGAGATTGGCGAAGGCCCGTAGCCGGTTCTCTTCCAGATACTTGTGGTCGCGCAGGGCTCTGGCCGCCTCCATGTAAAGTAACTGCTTGAGGTCCCACTCGACATTCATGGCGAAGATATCGGTCAGGCTTTTCATCATGCTCCTGTACTCCGAATTCCCCAGGGCCAGGTCGGTCTTGAGGAGGTCCCTCATCTGGTCGGCCATCTTCTTCGTCGCCAGCCGGGTGAAGGCCTCCTTCTTGAAATGGTAGGTCTTAACCGGGGTCGCGACGAAGAGGCGGTCGCCGGGGGCAATGACTTGTTCGAAGAAGTGGTCGATGGCCTTCCCGATCTGCGGTAGGTATTCGTGGAGCTCGAACACGAGGAAGAAATTCCGGGAGACGTCCGGCGCGTAGGCCTTTTCCTTCTCCTCCTTCTTCTCGATGCCGGTCTTCTTGACCAGGTAGACGGCCTCGATCCTTTGCGGCTTGTCGTCCTCGAAGACTTCGAAGTCGCCGAGGCCCAGGCCCTCAACGAAATCGTCCCCCCGGAAGACCCGGACGGGAACCTCGATGTTGACGACGGAGACCGCGTGTTGCAGGTCCTGGGCGGGGAGTGCCGGGGCCGGGCCGGAGGCGGATATCGCCAGGAAGGCCGAAACGAGGGCGACGGCGCAGGCGACCGCGGCCTCGAACCTCTTCCGGAAACACATCTTTCCCCCTTTCAATAAAATTAGGCGATCCGGACGTGGTTGTCAATCCCTCAGGACACGGCGCCGTCCGACTGGGCCCGCGGTGATCTCCAAGAACCCTTTCTCGAGCCGGCTCGACCGCGCACGGACCGGGAGGGCGGACGGGGGTTGACAATTCCCTACTATAATTATAGTATTTATACAGAATCCGACGAAAGGAGCCGACGATGAAGCGCTTCTTGATCCCGCGCGTGTCGCACTGCAAAGGCGGCTGCCAACGGTCCTCCTGAGCAGGAGGGTAAAAGGCTCATTGTGTGGCTCGAAGGCCCGTCGTCGCTTCTCCGCCGGGGAGGCGGCGCCGGGCCTTTTTTAATATCGAGGGATTCAAGAAGCTTCTCTAGATCGGAACGGGGGATTGTGCCTCCATTCGAAATTGTGAATAATGGGGGGGACCGACGAGAGAACGGAGGAGGACCCATGAGATTCGTCATCGGCTCGGCCATTTTGATCTTCGCCCTGGCGGCCGGCTGCGGCAAGCCCGCCAAGGCCCCTGAAGGCATCCTGTTCAAGGACGACCTGGCCTTTCTCGAGACCCACACCAAGCCCGTCGTGCTGCGGAGCGCCGACGGTCAGGCCCTGGTCGCCGTCAGCCCCGACATCCAGGGCCGGGTCATGACCAGCACGTCCGGGGGCCCGACCGGCCCGAGCTTCGGCTGGATCAACCGGGAGCTCATCGCCTCGGGCGAGAACAACCTCCACATCAACGCCTTCGGCGGCGAGGACCGCTTCTGGCTTGGTCCCGAGGGCGGCCAGTTCTCGATCTTCTTCAAGAAGGGCGACCCCTTCGACCTCGACCACTGGTTCACCCCCCCGCCCATCAACGAGGGCGGCTACGACGTCGTCGGCAAAGGGCCGGACCGCGTCCATTTCCACCGGGCCATGCGACTCGTCAACTACTCGGGGACGGAATTCGACCTCGAGCTCAACCGCGAGATCCGCCTGCTCGAGGCGGCCGACGTCGCCGCCCTGGGCCTCCCGCCCGTGCCCCCCGGCGTCAAGATGGTCGCCTTCGCCTCCGACAACCAGATCACGAACACCGGCGAAGCCGCCTGGACCAAGGAGACGGGCCTTCTGTCCATATGGGTCCTCGGGATGTTCAATCCCTCTCCGGAGACGACCGTCGTCATCCCCTTCAAGCCGGGCCCGGAGAGCGAGCTCGGACCGGCCGTCAACGACGCCTATTTCGGCAAGGTCCCGGCCGACCGGCTCGTCGTCCGCGAGCAGGACGGCGTCCTGTTCTTCAGCGGCGACGGCGAGTTCCGGAGCAAGATCGGCATCTCGCCGATGCGGGCCAAGCCATTCGCCGGGAGCTACGACGCGGCCGCCGGCGTCCTGACCGTCGTCCACCTGACCGTCCCCGAAGACGCCAAGGACTACGTCAACTCGATGTGGGAGCTTCAGGACAACCCGTTCGCCGGGGACGTCGTCAACAGCTACAACGACGGACCGGCCGCGCCCGGGGCCAAGCCCCTGGGCCCGTTCTACGAGCTCGAATCGTCCTCGCCGGCGGCGGCGCTCGCTCCCGGCGAATCGCTGACCCACGTCCACACGACCATGCATTTCCAGGGGCCTGAGAAGGCCCTCGATGGGATCGCCCGGGCCGTGCTCGGGGTCGGGATCGAGGAGATCAAGAAGGCGCTCAAGTAGGGCGCGCGGCGAACGCGACGCATCAGGAGGGTCGACATGGGTTCGAATAACGGCGGAATGAGGGAATTCACTTTTCGGGCCGTCCTGCTCGGCGTGGTCATGGCGGCCTTCATGGGCGCCGCCAACGCCTACCTGGGCCTCAAGGCGGGCATGACCATCGCCGCGACCTACACGACGGCCGTGGTCGGCATGGCCGTCATCAAGGCCCTGGGCGGGACCATTCTCGAGGAGAACATGGCCCGGTCCGTGGGCTCGATCGGCGGCAACATCGCCTCCGGGGCCATTTTCACCCTGCCCGCGTTCTTCATCACCGGCATCTGGCTTCCGTTCTACGGGTTCAGCCACTATCTGATCGCCACGGTCATCCTCATCGCGGGCGGCGTCCTGGGGATCATGTTCGTGACCGTCACCCGGCGCGTCCTGATCGGCGAGAAGGACCTCCCCTTCCCCGAGTCCGTCGCGGCCGCGTCCATCCACAAGGCCGGCCAGGAGGGGGCCAAGGGCACGGGCCATCTGCTGGCGGGCATGGGCCTCGGCGCCCTGTTCACCGTCCTGACCGAGCTCAAGGTCGTGGCCCTGAAGTGGCAAACGATCGTCTCGGCCGGCAAGGGCTCGCTCCTGCTGCGCGGCCCGGAGATCAGCCCGGCCTTCCTCGGCGTCGGCTTCATAATCGGTCCGAAGCTCGCGGCCGTCAACTTCAGCGGCGGCGTCCTGGCCTGGGGGCTGCTGGCCCCGGCCGCGGCCTTCTTCCTGAACTACAACGACCTCGGCGGCGTCGCCGACTGGGCCGCCGAGATCACCCGCGTCTGGAGGGACTACATCCGATACATGGCCATCGGCGGCATGCTCGTCGGGGCCTTCTACACCCTGTTCAAGATGCGCAAAAGCCTGGCCCAGGGCCTGTCCCGGTCCGTGTCGACCCTCGGCGCCGGGAAATCGGCCGCGGCCGAGGCCCTGCCCCGGACCGACCGGGACCTCGACTTCCGGGCGGCCCTGGCCACGGCCCTGTCGGTCGCCGTGCTGGTCTTCTTCGTCTTCCACCGCTACGCGGGGAACGTGCCGGCGTCGCTCGTCGCGGTCGTCCTGATGATCGTCCTCGGCTTTGTTTTCGCGGCCGTCTCCGGCTACCTCGTCGGCATCATCGGCGTCAGCAGCAACCCGACGAGCGGACTGACGGTCTCGGTCCTGATCATCGTCGCCTTCATCATGGTCCTCATGGGCCTCGGCGGAGCGAGCGGCATCTCGGCCGTGCTCATCGTGGCCGCTTTCACCTGTGTCTCGGTCTCGGTGGCCGGGGAGATGATGCAGGACCTCAAGGCCGGGCACATCCTGGGCGGCACGCCGTGGAAGATGCAGCTCGGCACGGTGTTCGGGGTCGCGGCCGCCGCGCTGATCATGTTCCTCGTCCTGTCGGTCCTCCACCTGGGGAACATCAAGCAGACCGTGCGGGCGAAGCTGGCCGACCTGGAGGCCGCCGGGGTCACGGAGGTCGTCTACGACGGCGGCCATCAGGCGATCGCCGCCGGGACCTACAGCCTCGACGAGATCAGGGCCATGATCCCCGAGCGCCAGAACGAGGTCCTCAAGGCCAACGCCGGGTTCGGCGGCGAGAAGATCCCCGCCCCCCAGGCCAGCTTGATGGCCGTCGTGGCCAAGGGCATCTTCGATCGCCGGACGGAGTGGATCCTCATCCTCGTCGGGGCCCTCATGGGCCTGGCCTTCATCCTCATGCAGGTCCGCAGCCCGATGCTCATCGCCGTCGGCATGTACCTGCCCATCGACACGTCGTTCGCCATCTTCCTCGGCGGGGCCTTCAAGGCCCTTCTCGAGAAACGCATGGAGAAGCGGGAGCTGGCCGCGGAGGGCAAGGAGGCGGCCGCCAACACCGGCACGCTCTTCTCCTCGGGACTGATCGCCGGCGAGGCCCTCATCGGGATCGTCTTCGCCGCCGTGGCCTTCTTCGAGATCGGCCTGTTCCACGTGTTCAAGGACCCGCCCTATCTCCTCGGCCTGGCCGGCATCCTGGCCCTCGGCGGCCTGCTGGTCGCCCGCTCCATCGGCGCCGCCCGCCGCTAAGAGCCCGAAAAAACGGCTTCGGCGGCGGCCGTGTACTTGCCGTCGGGGCCGAACAGCACGAGCGGGGGCATGATCTCGGGGTCGGCGCGTTCGCTTGCCGGCCCGCTCCCTTCGCCGGCGACGAGCCCCAATTCCACCAGGAACAGGTTCGGCGGCTCTCCGGCCCGGGGCAGCACGTGTCTGAAGCGTATGACGAAGAAGCCGCGGGCATCGGCGGCCCGGGCGAAGTCCGCCCGCCGCTTCTCCGGATAGACGAACGAGGCCCTTCCGCCGGGAGCCAGCCAGGCAGCCGTCCTGTCCATGACCTCCTCGATGCCGCCGTGGAGCTCGTGCTTGGCGGCCGACTTCTCGGCCGACCGGCTCAGGAAACCCGATGACTTCCGTATCCACGGCGGGTTGGAGAAGACGAGATCGAACGTTCGACCCGGTTCATAGGTCCTGAAGTCGGCTTCGACGACCTCGATCCTGCTCTCGAGACCGTTCAGGGCGACGTTGCGCCGGGCGAGATCGGCCAGCTCCGGCTGGATCTCGAGGGCCGTGACGCGCCGGAACGGCCGCGCGCCCAAAAGCAGGGAGATGATCCCGCTCCCCGCGCCGATCTCGAGGATCTCGTCGCTCTCCCGCGTCCGGAGGAAATCCGCGAGCAGCGGCGCGTCCACGGAGAAGCGGTAGCCCTTCTTCTTCTGCAGGACGCGGACCCGTCCGTGGTGAAAGGCGTCGAGGGTCTCGTCGTCACGCCGAAGCTGGGGCGGGTCCTTCATCCTCGCCGGTTTGAAGAACACGTTGCCGAGGACCGGGACGAGGACCACGACGATGGCGAAGATGACGATGGCCGAGGCGTCGATCGACAGCATGGCACATCCGTCCTTGGGGAATAAAAGGGAGGGGATCATTGGAATAAGCGCAGGCG
>VGJC01000150.1 GCA_016867635.1 Candidatus Aminicenantota bacterium
GTCGACCTCTCGCAGTGGCCCGATTACTTCTTGGCCCACGAGATCGCCCACCAGTGGTGGGGACAGGGCGTGTCCTTCGCGACCTACCGGGACCAGTGGTTGAGCGAGGGCCTGTCCCAGTTCGCCGCGGCCTCCTATCTTCGGGACAGGTACGGCGACCGGGCCTTCGCCTCCATCCTGAAGAAGTTCTCCCGGTGGACCGAGAAAAAATCCCTCCGGGGCCCGATCCTCATGGGCTCGCGGCTGAGCTATTTCGATTTCGACGCCTACCAGGCCATCGTCTACAACAAATCGGCCCTGGCCCTCTTCATGCTCCAGGACCTCCTCGGCGAGGGCGTCTTCCGCTCGGGGCTGCAGGCGTTCTTCGAGAAGTACCGGCATCGCCCGGCCCGGACGGCCTCTTTCATCGCCGAGATGGAAGCCGCTTCGGGGCGGGACCTGAAGGCCTTTTTCAACGGCTGGTTCTCGTCCCACGAGCTGCCCGATGTCCGGACGTCGTGGACCGAGACGGCCGTCCCGGCCGGGGCCCGGCTGGCGGTCCGGGTGACCCAGCTCAAGGGGCCCTTCGTGTTCCCCCTGTGGATCGAATGGACGAGCGGCCCGCAGACCTTTCGGAACATGGTCATCGTCGAGCGCGGCAGCCAAGAATTCGTCCTGACCCTGCCGGCCAAGCCCGACAAGGTCCGGATCAACCCCCTCAAGGCCGTGCCGGGCAAGTTCCAATAGCGGCCGCCGCTCAGACGTGGTGGTCCGTCGGCTCGATATTCAGGCGCTTGATCATTTCGTTGAGCGTCGTCGCCTTGACGCCCAAGAGCCTGGCGGCCTTGTTCTGGACGCCCTTGGTCTTCTTCAGGGTGGCGATGATGAGCCGCCTTTGGAAGGCCTGCGTCCTCTCGTGGAGGTCCAGGGATTCCCCCGAAGACAGGTCCGGCTCGTCGTCCATCCCGCTTCTCCGAAGGAAGAAGGGCGGCAGCGTGTCGCGGGTGATGGCGTTCGACCTCGACAGGACGACCGCCCGTTCGATGAGGTTCTCGAGCTCGCGAACGTTCCCCGGCCAGTCGTGGGCGTCGAGGGCCTCGAGGACGTCCGGGGAGACCGTCTCGATCTCCTTGCGGTTCTCCCGGCAGTAGACCCCGAGGAAGTGCCGGACGAGGAGGGGGATGTCCTCCTTCCGCTCGCGGAGGGCCGGGATCTCGATCTTGATGACGTTCAGGCGGTAGAAAAGGTCCTTGCGGAACAGCTTCTGGCCGATGAGCCCCTCGATGTCGGTGTTGGTGGCCGCCAGGATGCGGACGTCCACCTTGATCGTCTGGGTCCCCCCGAGCCGCATGAACTCCTTTTCCTGCATGACGCGGAGGAGCTTGGCCTGGGTCTCGAGGCTGATGGAGGAGATCTCGTCGAAGAAGATCGTCCCCTTGTCGGCGGCCTCGAAAAGGCCTTTCTTCAAGGCCACGGCCCCCGTGAAGGCCCCCTTGACGTGGCCGAAGAGGTGGCTTTCGAGAAGGTCGGGCGGGAGGGAGCCGCTGTTGACGATGATAAAAGGGGCGTCCGAGCGGTTCGAGTTCGTATGGATGGCCCGGGCGACCAGCTCCTTGCCCGTGCCGCTTTCGCCCTGGAGGAGGATGGTGCTGCGGGTCGGCGCGGCCGCCTTGACCAGCTCGAAAACGTTCTTCATGGCCTGGCTCTTGCCGATGATCTTCGAAAAGCTGAACTTCTGGCGCAGCTCGCCCTTGAGCCGGATGTTCTCGTCCTGGAGGCGCTTGCGCTCGACGGCCTTTTCGATCGACATCAGCAGGTCGTCGTGCTTGAACGGCTTCTGGACGTAGTCCAGGGCCCCGATCTTCATGGCCGAGATGGCCGACTCGACGGACCCGTAGGCCGTGATGATGATGACCGGGGTCAGGGGGTCGACCTTCCTGATCCGCCGGAGGACCTCGATGCCGTCCAGGCCCGGCATGAGCAGGTCGAGAAGGACGACGTCGAAGGACGGCGACGGGAACTTCTCCAGGGCCTCTTCGCCCGATGAGGACAGCTCGACGTCGTAGCCCTCCGAGGTCAGGAGCTCGCTGAGGACGTCATGGATGACGGGCTCGTCGTCGATGATGTGAACAAGGCCTTTGCTGCTCATGGGTCATTTCCTTGGCGGGGAGGATCGCGGTTCCCGGGCGCGCCCCGGTCCGGCCGGCAGGGAGATCGTGAACGTCGTGCCCCGGTCGACCTCGCTCTCGACGCGGATCTCCCCCTCGTGCTCCTTGACGATGGCATAGCTGATGGACAGCCCGAGCCCCGTTCCCTTCCCGATCCCCTTGGTCGTGAAGAACGGGTCGAAAATGTGGGCCAGGTGCTCGGGCTTGATCCCCGTCCCCGTGTCGGAGACCCGGACGACGGCCCGCCCGTCGACCTGGCTCAGGGCGATCTTGAGGACGCCGCCCTGGGGCATGGCGTCCAGGGCGTTCAGGATGATGTTGATGAAAACCTGCTGGAGCCTTTCCCCTTGGGCCTGGACCGGGGGCAGGTCGTCGAGGGCCAGCTCGAGCCGGATGTTCATGTTCTTCAGCTTGTAGTCGATGAGCGACAGGATCTCGCCCAGGATCTCCTTGAGGTCGACGCGATGGAACTCCGTGTCCGAGGGGTTGCGGGCGAACGCCAGGAGGTTCTTGATGATCCGGCCGACCCGGTCGGTCTGGGTCTCGATCTTTTCCAGGAGCTGGGCGTAGTGAGTGTCGGCGAGCTTCTTCTGGAGCATTTGGATGTAGCTCGAGATCCCCGTCAGCGGCGTGTTGATCTCGTGGGCCACGCCGGCCGAGAGGAGCCCTATGGAGGCCAGCTTTTCCGAGGTCAGGAGCTGCTGCTGGAGGCGGATCTTGTCGGTGACGTCCTCGAAGACGATGATCGTCCCGTAGGGCTGGAGGGCGTTGTCGAGGAGAGGCGTGCGGGCGATGTCGAAGATCTTCTTACCCCCCCTGGGGACCTCCAGCGAGAATTCGCTCAACAGCCGGAACTCCTGCTGCGTTTCCGGAGGGAACAGGGCGGCGAACGTCGTCGGCCCGATGACGTCCCGGAGCGGTTTCCGGAGGGCCGCCTCCTTGCGGATGCCGACCTGGTCCTCCAGGACCCTGTTCCAGCCGATGACCGTCCCTTTCTGGTCGATGACGGAGACGCCCACGGTCAGGCTTTCGATGATGTTCTCGCTGTAGTCCTTGAGCCGCTGCATCTCCATGGCCCGGACGGACTCCCGGCTGTAGAAGTCGGCGTTCTCCAGGGCCAGGGCGGCCGATCCGGAGACGGTCGTCAGCAGCTCCCAATCCTCGCGCGAGAGATAGGAGCCGTCCTGCTTCTTGCCCATGGCCAGGCAGCCGATGATCTTGTCCTCGATCTTCAGGGGCAGGAAATGCGAGAGTCCCATGGCCGCGAAGCTCTCCAGGGAGCCGTGGACAGGGCCCGGGCCGGGTTCGGAAGCCGGCGTGAGATAGTCCTTTTCGAGCATGTCCTCGACGACCCGCTCGTCGAAGGAGACGCGCCCGGCGAGCGGCGCCGCGTCGCCCCTGGCCCCCAGGACCTTGAAGGACCGCCTGTCCTCCTCCTCGGCCAGGAGCAGGGCCAGGGACTTCACGGACAGGGCGTTGGCGATGGCCTCGAGGAGGGAGCGGGCCAGGTTCTGGAGGTTCCGTTCCCGGCTGAGCTCCCGGCTGATGAAGAGCAGGGTCTTGCGGTATTCGTAGCTTCTCTTGTAGATGGCCCGGTCGAACAGGACCTGGAAGAGCTTCTTGAGAGGGGTGAAAAGGGTCGCCCCCAGGACGATGGCCAGAATGCCCAGGACGATGGCGTTCAGCCGGTCCTCGGGGAAAAGCCGGGTCTGTGAGCTGACCACGAAATAGAGGAAGGCGATGACGAAGAACGAGAAGATCAGTGTCGCCGCCTTCTTCAGGAGCACCTCGATGTCGACCAGCCGATAACGGGAGATGGAGTAGGAAAAAGCCAGCGGGATCAAGGCCTGGAGAAGGATGGTCAGCTCCGCGCCCGAGGAGGGGCCGGTCCCCGCGAGGGTCGGCGCGATGTAGAACACCAGGGACGGCAGGATGCCGAAGGCCAGGCCGTAGGTGATGATGCGCAGCTGCTTCTTGACCATGATGGTCGGGGCCCGGAAGGTGCTGTGGGCCAGGAAGCCCAGGGTGACCAGCCCGAACACGGCGAAATGGAGGAGCTCGAGGCGTTCGAGAGCGTCCTGGAACCTCAGCGCGGCCCCCTCGCTCCAGGGCGCCGGCAGCGGGATGTGGAAGCGGAGCCGGGCGAGGAGCAGGAGCGCGGCCGGAGCGTAGAGGAACGGCAGCGCCCGGGACCGGTCCCTGAGGAACCGCTTTCTCAGCGGGAAGATCATGAAGAAGTGCAGGAGCAGAGGAGGGAAAGCCGCGAAGGCCGCTTTGTCGAGCCCGTAAAAGACCATGTCGAGCCCGGTCATCTCTCCCGTCGGCGAGAAGATCGAGAAGGAGGAGAAGGCCAGGGCCAGCAGGTAGAAGAAGGCGTACGGCAGGGACATCTGGCCCCGGGAATTGAAGAAGATGACCAGGGCGATGACCAGGGTGGCCAGCCCGACGATGACGAGGTAGAAGTAGATGGGATTGACGCCCTTCCTTTGAGGGTAGAAAGTCGGATAGGTCTGGAATCCGGCCTTATTGATCTCGTAGGTGACGCTCTGGTCGGAACCGGCGGCGATCCAGAGGTTCCTGAGGACGTCGATCTTGGTCCGCACCGGGGCCTTGTTGATGGCCAAAAGGACGTCTCCCTTGCGGATGGCCGCCCGGAGAAAGGCCTCGCTTTCCGGGTCCACCCGGACGGCCGTCAGCCCGGCGGGGGTCTCCTTCCAAATGACACCGTCCGTGACGTCCTTCCAGACGGACTTCCTGTAAACGTTCATCCACCCCAGGACGAGGACGGCCAGGACAGGGATGAAGATGAGGAAGGGGCTCTTTTTCATCATCCAAAAAATTGAATCCGCAGCATAAAAAAAATTTCCTAATTGAGGATATGACGCGATCCGGCCCGGATGGCCCATTTGACGACGCCTTGGGCCAGGATCTCCCTCGCGGTCGGATCTTCCTTGAGGCCCAGGGGCCGGGTGCTCCGGGAAAGGAACGTGCTCATGTAGTCGTAGCGGGGCTTCTGGATCTCCTGGGGAGGCGGGTCCTGCCCCGCGGGATCCTGGGCCGGCCGGCCCGCCGACAGCCCGAAGAAGGCGCAGGCGGCCGCCAGGAGGAGGGCACGCCGGGGGAAAACCGCCGTTTTTCGCATTGGCATCGTATAGTTAATTCCTAATGGACGCATTTGTCAACCAGGGCCGTTTGACAAACTCCTCCGCCCTGGAATAGATTTGTTCCGACTAAACTTGAACAGGGTTCGCCGAGAATGCCGTATTATCTATGCCGGATCGCCGGAGAGGACGGGCGGGTCGCTGTCCGGTCCGTTCTGGCCTCGACGGCCGACGAGTGCCGCAGCATGCTCGAGTCCGAGGGCGGGCTCATCCTGTCCGTTCGCCGCGACTGGAACAGGCTGGAGGCCCAGGGCCTCAGCTTCGGCCGAAAGGTCAAGGACAAGGACATCATCCTCTTCAACCAGGAGCTCGTCGCCCTGATCAAGGCGGGCTATCCCATCCTGAAGAGCCTCGAAGCGATCGCCGCCCGGGCCCGCAACATCTATCTCAAAGAGATCCTGATCAAGGTCGCCGGAGAGGTCCGTCTCGGCAAGGCCCTCTCGGAAGCCTTCCTGCCCTACGAGGAGCTCTTCGGGACGGTCTACACGGCCAGCCTGATGGCCGGCGAGAAGAGCGGCAACCTCCCGGGCACCATCGGCCGCTTCATCCAGTACGCCCGGATCATCTCCCAGACCAAGTCACGGATCCGTTCGGCCATGACCTATCCGACCATCCTTCTCCTGTTCTCCCTGCTTCTGATGTCGATCCTCGTCAACTTCGTCCTGCCCCAGTTCGCCGATTTCTACCTGAGCTTCGAGGCCGAGATGCCGGGCGTCACCAGGGCCCTCATGTCGGTGGCCATGTTCCTGAACGTCCGCTGGTATCTTTTCGCCGGAGCGGCGGCCGCGGTCTCGATCTTCTTTCTGAAG
>VGJC01000151.1 GCA_016867635.1 Candidatus Aminicenantota bacterium
AGGATCCGGCCCGAGTGAAAGCCCCCGAGATCGGCCTTGATCCGCTCGTTGATGATCCGGTAGTATTCGAGGGTCGATTCCCAGGTCATGCCGCCGATGAGGCCGATCCTTTTCAAGGGCTTTAATTCTCTCCGGTGTCGAGGGGCACGACGGTCAGAGGGCTGCGGACGGCCTTCCACTTGAACTCGGCGGCCCTGGGGATGCCGACCTGGCGGGCGGTCCCGTTGATCGTGTTCCCCTGGACCTTCCCCTCGTAGAGGAACGAGGTCATCTTGCCCTCGGCCTCGGCGTCTAGCCGGAACGTGATCCTGTCTCCCGCCAGCCGGATGTCGCTGATGGCCAGCTGCCAGTCGCCCGAGGTCACCGTCCCGCTGACCTCCTGGAATTTTTGACTGACCTGGAACGTGTAACGCCGGCTCCGGGCGCCTTCCATGACGCTCCATTCCCAGCGGCCGGTGACATTGGCCGGCACGACCCAAAAATAGACGTGCCGCTCGTCGTCGTAGGAGGTCTTGACGACGGACGTGTTATCGGGCTCCCACTCCCCCATGTCGAAGCTGTGGGAGACGAGCCGCGTGCCCGGCCTGAGCTCGGCCAGAAGCTTGGGGCGCAGCCTCAGGTTGACCGATGTCAGGAGATACATGGTGATGACCGAGGCGTCCCGAAAATCGGCCTCGAAGAGATCGCCCTCGATGAACCGGACCTTGTCGGTGACCCCGGCCTCGATGGCGTTCTGGTTGCTCTCCGAGATGCGGACGGGGTCGATGTCGATGCCCACGGCCTTGATCCCGAACCTCTTGGCCGCCGCGACGACGATGCGGCCGTCGCCGCATCCCAGGTCGTAGAGAAGGTCGCCCGGCTTGATGTCGACGAGGCGGAGCATCTCGTCGACGACTTCCACGGGGGTCGGGACATAGGGAACGTCATAGCCCTTGAGGTGCTGCCAGTGGATCTCCTGGGCCGGGGCGGAGGGGCCCGAGAGAAGCACGGCCGCCAGGGCCAAGGACAGCCATATTCCGCGTCTCTTCATGTCACACTCCTCGAGAAAAATGCCGGCCGGGCCGGGGGCTGAAAAGAAAAGCATGATAGTCCCCGAGCGGCGCCGTTGTCAAACCGACGGAGGCCAAGGGTCTTGATAGGTGGGAGCACCCCAGGAAAATGGGCATGCCGGTGGAGGGAATCGAACCCACACCCGAGTTGCCCCGGACTGGATTTTGAGTCCAGCGCGTCTGCCAGTTCCGCCACACCGGCGCGGCCCGATAACTATAAGGGAACACGGCCATATTTTCAATACAAAGAAGCGCCCCGGCGGCGCGTTGAATCAGGGGCGGCCCTTTGCTATAGTCTTGGCATGCCGACACCCGAGCGCATCGAGAAGGTCGACCGCGTCCTGGCCTTCCGTCAGCCCGACCTGCGGGTCGTTCTCGAAGGCGTGACCATCGCTCACAACGCCAGCGCCGTCATGCGGACCTGCGACGCGGCCGGCATCCTCCACCTCGACCTCGTCTCTCCCAGCCCGGAGCTCCTTCATTTCAACGAGGCCATCTCGACGGGGGCCCACAAGTGGCTCGAGATCGGGGTCCACGGGACACCCGCCGCGTGCCTCCTGCCCTTGAGGGAGGCGGGCTTCCAAGTCCTGGCCACCCATCTCCGCAAGGATTCCGCCCCCTACACCGAGATCGATTTCGCCCGTCCCACGGCCGTGGTTTTCGGCAGCGAGGGCACGGGTATTTCGGAGGAAGCCCTGGCCTTCGCCGACCGGGTCGTCCGCATCCCCATGCTGGGCATGGTCCAGAGCCTCAACCTGTCGGTCTCTGTGGCCGTCATCCTCTACGAAGCCCTGCGGCAGAGGTCGGAGAAGGGGTATTTCGAAGCGCCGCGCCTGACCGCCGAGGAGCTCGCGAGGCTTCGCCATATGTGGCTCGGCCTCTCCCCAGAGGATCCATAAGAGCGGATCGGAGAAACCTAACAGAAAGACGCCCGAAAAAGGGTCATCTCCCATTTCCGGGAGATTTTAGCCATGAGGTTCACCGATAGACATCCCCCCTTGCCCCCCACGCCCCCGGGAACCAGTCCCGACGGTTCCCCCGCCGGCGGCCGGCGGGTCCCCCTCCGCTATGGGGGTCTTCAGGGGGACGTCTATCGTCCCCTCATGAACATGTGTTCCCCGGAAATGGAAGAAGAACCAAATAAACGGGGGGACACGTACCGGAGGTACATGTCCCCCCTATCGACAGGAGCAGGTCTCTTAGACCCTTCGCAAAACCCCCTTGAACAGGGCGGTGATCTCCTTGGCCGACTCCTTGCTCTTGACCGCCATTTCCTCCTGGATCTTCTTCATGTTCTCGCGGATCTCCGGGAGGTGGTCGGACCGCCACTTGCGGAGCTCCATCTCGAAAGCGTCCGTGTAATCCTGCCAGGATCCCAGGGCGTCCCGGAGGCTGCCGGGATCGAAGATGCCCTCCGACTTGTCCTCGGCGACCTCGATCTCCAGGTTGACGGTCTTCTTGTCCCGCAGGACCTCGACCTTGACCTTGTCCCCTTTGGCCTTGGCTTGGATGCGGTCGATGAGATCATTGGTCGATTCGACACGCCGGCCGTCCACGCGGATGATGACATCGCCGACCTTGAGGCCGGCCTTGACCGCCGGGCCGCCTTCGGTCAAGCGCGAGACGAGCAGGCCCGTGCCTTCCTTGACCCCGTAGTGCTCGGCGAGCTCGCGGTTGAGCTCCATCGGGTAGACCCCGATGTACTTCTGCTGTTCGAAAACCCAAACCGGGCGCGCCGGTCTTGACGGCTGGGCCGGCACGGCCATGACCCCTCTGTCGGGCGCGCCGGGCGGGAAGAGCCGGGGGAAGCGCGCCTCCATCTCCCGCCTGGCGTCGGCCTCGGCGTATTCGCCGAGCTTGACCTTGACGTCCTGGGGCTGGCCGTCCCGTTCGACCCGGAGCGTGACCTCCTGGCCCGGCTTCCGCTTGCGGATCTCGGCGGCCAGGTGATCGGAGCCGGTGATGGTCTTGTCCCCGATCCGGAGGACGACATCGCCGGGGCGGAGCTTGGCCAGCTCGGCCGGGCTCTCGGGATCGATCTGGGCGATGACGACCTGGCCTTCGGCGTTCTGCCCGATGCCGACGCCCAGCCAGCCCCGTTCGACCCGGCCCTTCTCCCTGATCTGGGCGGCGACGTCCTTGACGACGTCCACGGGCACGGCCATGGCCATCCCGGAGGATGAGGCCTCGCCCCGGCTGATGACGACACCTGAGCCGGCTTGCTCCCTGTCGCGGAACTGGAAGACGACGGGCTTTTCCTCGACGTAGATGCCCCGCAGGAGCCCGACCATCCGGCCCTTCTCGTCGACGACCGGGCCGCCGCTCGTGCCGGGCGTCACCCAGACGTTGAGTCGAAGCCGGTCCTCGCCGATGGAGCTGACGATGCCCTGGGTCACGGCCGCGGTGCTCTCGGGAGACACGCCGACGACGCAGATCCAGGAGCCCGCCGAGAGGTCGGAGCTCTTGCCCATGGCCAGGGCCGGGAGCCCGGCGTCCTTGGCCCGGATGAGGGCCAGCTGGGTCTCGGTGTCGAACCCGAGGAACTCGGCGTCGATCTTCTTGCCGTCGGCCGTGGTGATGACGATCTTCTGATCGCGGGGGGAGATGAGGGCCGTGGTCACGACGTACCCGCCCTTCTCGACCACGATGCCCGTGGCCACCTTGCGGGTGTGGTTCTGGGCCTCGACCCGGACCACGGACGGAAAGACCTTTTTCGCGATATCCGCGCTGTCGCGCTGAGCGCCCACCGCCGCCGCCGGGCCCGCGAACGGAGAGACGCTCCAAACGAACAGGGCGGCCACGGCCATGACAGCCGGTCTGTGTTTCGTGTTCATGGCTTCAAAAAACCTCCTAATAATAGATTCCCGAGGATCGGACATCGGAAACCTGCTCCAGTATGTAAACCGTCCGGGGTTCGGGGGAAGAGCGACGGACCTCGTCGGCGTAATCCACGGTCTCGAGGACCGGGACCGACGGCCGGCCGGCCTCTCCCAGCCCCCAGAGCGCGGACGGGGCTTGAATTTCGAGCCCCTTCTCGGCCAGGGCCGGGCCCTTGCCCTCCGGTCCGGGGAACGTACGGCCCGGCAGGATGCCCCTGTCGAGCATCAGAAAGACGGCCAGGAATAAGGCCGCCGACCCGGCCAGCGCGTAGCGCAGGACCGCCCGGCGCCGGGAGCGCTCCCTCCGGGCTTCCCGCAGCCGATAGAAGACGCGGTCGTCGAAGTCGGGCGGCGCGCCGACCTTCCTCATTTTGCCGAGAATGTCATGCCCTTCCATGTTCGCTCACCTCGTTGTCGACCTTCGCGGCCCGGCCCTCCAGGGCCTTCTCCAGCTTCCGTCTGAGCTGGTCGCGGCCCCGGCTGATGCGGGCCTTGACCGTCCCGACCGGACGGTCGATGATCCGGGCGATCTCCTCCTGGGAGAAACCCTCCACGTCCTTGAGGACGACCGGGACGCGGTAGCGGGGGTGGAGCTCATCCAGGGCCTCCCGGAGGTTCCTGACGAGCCCGGGGTCGTCCGGGTCCTCGTAGTAGGTGCCGCTCGCGAAGTCGTTGGGGATGTCGTCCAGAGACACCGTGGCCGCCCTCCTGGACCTGCGGGCGTCGGTCTTGGCCAGGTTGGAGGCGATGGTATAGATCCAGGACGACAGGGACCCGATGGGGCGGTACTTCCCGGCCTTGAAATAGACCCGGAGGAACGTCTCCTGGGCCAGCTCCACGGCCTTCTGGTAGTCGCCCGAGAAGTGGTACAAGTAGTTCACGATACGGTCCTTATAAAGAGCCATGATCTGGCCGAACGCCCACTCGTCCCCGTTCTGGACGCGCCGGATCAGCTCTTGTTCGTCCATGCTCACTTCTCTAAACTCCCAAGGCGGGGGAAAGTTGCGTTCCCGCTCCCTCTATTATAGCAACTCGGCCCCTTTTTGCCCGGGTTGCCTGGGAGGCGTTTTTATAAGAAAATGGGCCCGAAAACGGAACTTTCCGCCGTCCGATTCCGTCAACCAGGGTGGATTGAGTGGATTTGAACGCCGTCATCAGCGAGTGCCTGGCCGGGAGCCAGGGAGCATGGAGAACGCTGGTGGACACGTTCGCCCGGAGGATCTTTAACATGGCCTATCAGTTCAGCGGGAGCCGGCAGGAAGCCGAGGACATGACCCAGGAGGTCTTCCTCAAGCTCCACGGGGCCCTGTCCAAGTACGACCCCGCCAAGAACTTCCAGGCCTGGTTCCTGACCCTGGCCAAGAACCACCTGATCGACGAGTACCGCCGGTCCAAGTGGGAACGAGGGCAGCGGGACGAGTTCGACGAACGCGTCCTGGCCCACGCCGCTCACGACGGCCCGGAGGCGAGCCTGGCCGAGAAGGAGACCAAGGCCTTCGTCTGGGAGGGGCTCGGTCGCCTGTCGACGGAGATGCGGACGGTCATCGTCCTGAGGGACCTCCAAGGGCACAGCTACGAAGAGGTGGCCGGGATGCTCGGCCTGCCCCTGGGCACGGTCAAGTCGCGCGTCAACCGGGCCCGGCTCCAGCTGGCCCAGGTCCTGAGGGAAGCCAAGGGAGGGACGTCATGACCTGCGAACGTGTCGAAGAGCTTCTCTCGGCCTATCTCGAAGGAGAGCTGGGCGCTGTCGAAAAGGGCGAGGTCGATAGCCACCTGGCCGCCTGCCCGGCCTGCGCCGGGCTCCTGGCCGGGCTCCGCGAAGTGACCGGGGCCATGGCGGCTTTTCCCGAGGTCGAGCCCTCCCCCTCTCTCATGGCCCGCCTGTACGCGATCCCTGGGAAGACCGCCGAAAAGAAGAGGGGATTCAGCCTGGTTTTCGACCTTCTGAACCGGCCCGCCCTCCAGCCCGTCTACGCCGCGTTCACCGTCCTTATAATGGCCATGTCCTTCGTGCTGTTCCATCCGGAAGGGCAAGGCATCCGGAAGAAGTTCGACGTCCAGTTCCACCGGGGCCTCGGCAAGGTCGAAAAGCTCTACGCTGATGCCGGGACGATCAAGGGGGGTCTGGGCGAGCTCACCGGCCAAGTCGTCAAGTCCTTCAGGAGCCTCGATCTCCTCAA
>VGJC01000152.1 GCA_016867635.1 Candidatus Aminicenantota bacterium
AGCCGGAACTCCCAGACGCACCAGGCGCCTTCGGGCTTGGGGTCCGGCGGGCAGGCCAGGCAGGTCGTCTCGATGCGCTCGTCGATCGTCTTGGCGAAATAAGAATACTCGACGATGCCGACTGATCTGCAGGGAAAGTCGGCCAGCCCCTGCCGCTTCCGGGCGTCCTGGACCCGGCAGGTCTTCATCCTGAAAACGCAATGCGTTTCGCTCTGCTCGACGACCTCCTGCTCGTTGACCCGGGCGTACAGGCGATAGCCGAGGGCCCGGATGAGGGCCGGGATGCCGCCCCCGGGGGCCATCCCGAGGCGCTTCATGATCCGCTTGGCCTCGATGACCGTGAAGCTCCGCCAGGCCTCGCGGTCGAGGTCCATGGCCGCGTCCATCCCGTACTTCTCCTCGGCCGCCCGGAACCACAGCCCGTCGTGGGCCAGCCAATTGAGGGCCCCGTCCCGGAGCAAGTCAAGGAGCTGCTCCTTGGACAGGTCTTTGAGCTCGTCCATGGTCTCACCGCCTCGGTCGGGATTCTACACCAATCGGACCTTGCCCCGCAAAAAAGCGTTTGACTCCGCCTTTCCAGCGGCGCTATACTCGGGCCATCATCGAGAAGGGGACGCGGATCGTGGTTCACGGAACGCTTTTTAGCGGCCCGATCCGTTCCCGTCCTAGGAGGGGAAGATGAGAAAGACCGCCGTTCTGGCCTGCTTTCTGGTCGCCCTGCTGGTCCCGCTTCGAGCTCTGGCCCAGCTGACCGCCGAGGAGATCGCCGAGCGGGAGAAATGGGAGAGATTCCTGGAGGCGGCCGTCATTACGGCGGAAAGCCAGCCGTGGAAAAGCGGAGAAGCGGTCACCAATCCCTATGAAGTGACCCTGGAAAAGGACGGGGTCGTCAGGAAGGCCGTCTGGAAGGATTGCCTGGGGATGATGAAGGGCTACCTCGAGAACTGGAGGTGGGAGATCGCCGCCTACCGCCTGGACAAGCACCTCGGCCTGAACATGGTCCCGCCCACGGTCGAAAAGAAGAGGGGCGGCAGGACGGGGTCCTGTCAGATCTACGCCGGGGTCATGGATTTCAAGGAGAAGTTCGACAAGAAGATCGAGACCCCCTCGCTCCGCCTGGCCAACCTGACCCGGGCCATCTATCTCCAGCGGGCCTTCGACAACCTCATCTACAACGAGGACAGGCACCAGCAGAACTACCGGCTGACCGACGACTTCCGGCTCCTCCTCATCGACCATTCCCGCTCGTTCCGGACGACCAAAGCCTCGACGAAGAGCCTCCTCTACGACGAAAAGCGCAAGGAGAACCCCAACTTCATCATGGCCCAGCTCCCGCGCGGCTTCGTCGAGAAGTTGAGGCAGCTGGACGCCGCGACCCTGAAGGAGGTCGTCGGGGAGTACCTGACCGACAAGGAGATCGAAGCCACCATGGCCCGCCGCGAACTGATGCTGGCCTGGCTCGACAAGCGCGTCAAGGAGCTGGGCGAAGCCGCCGTCCTGTACTGAGCCCGGGCCGCAGCCGCTTTCCCGCGCGGTTGACTTGGCCGCGGGCCGGGGCTATCATCAAAAAAACGGAGCGCGCCGGCGCGTTGCGATGGCACCGGACGAAGGAGGGAGACCGTGAAAAAGATCGTCAGGAACATCCTCTGGCCGACGGACTTCTCCAAGGAAGCCAAGGATTCGCTTCTCTACGCGAGGGCTTTCGCCAGGGCTTTTTCCGCGGATATCACCGCCCTTCACGTGCTGCCCGACTTCTCCCTGGGCCTGTTCGAAGAGGCCCATCCCATTTACCAGGAGATCATCCACCGGGCGGAGGTCCTGAAAAAGCGGGCCAGGGCAAGGCTCGAGAGAACGGGAGCGGCCCGGGGCTCGGCCTTCAAGAAGGTCCTGTTGGCTGAAGGCTCGGCCGCCCATCGGGTCCTCGAGGCCGCCGAAAGGGAAAAGGCCGACCTCATCGTCATGGGCAAGAAGGGGCAGTCGGCGCTGCAGAAGATCCTCATCGGCAGCGTGACCAGCCAAGTCCTCCGCCATTCCCCCGTGCCCGTCCTGGTGACCAAGAGGGGGAAGCGCCTGCCCAAGATCAAGAGGATCCTGGTCCCGACGGATCTCAGCAAGGGCGAGGAGCTCGAGCGCGACGTCGCCTTGAAACTGGCCGCGGCCTTTGGCGCCTCCCTGACCTTCCTCTACGTCCTGGAGCTGCACGGGCAGGAGTACCGGGCGGTGGACGCCATGTCCAAGTCCGTCCTCGAGAGGTTCCGGAAAAAGGCCGGGAAAGCCGGGCCGGGGGTCCGGGTCAAGAGAGAGGTCACCCGGGACTTCAACGCCGCCGACGGGATCAGGGAATATTGCCGGACCCACAAGCCCGACCTCATCGTCATGGCCACCTCCGCCCGCGGGCTGGGCCGCTTCCTGCTCGGCAGCACGACGGAAAAGGTCATCTCCGCGGCCGACACGCCGGTCTTCGCCCTGCCTCCCGACTTCTGCGCCTGATCCGGTCCGCGATCCGGAAGGCCGGGGGAGCGGGGGCTCACTCCCCGCCGATCTGCATCTCCGCGACGCGGAACGTCGGGGCGGCGATCCCCCGGTCGAGGTCGAGGTCGTCGCCGACCATGTCGATGCCCTCGAGCATGGCCGCCGCCGTCGCGGCGATGGTCAGGCCGCGAACCGGGTGGGCGATCTTCCCGTTCTCGATCCAGAAGCCGGCCGCGCCGCCGCTGAAGTGCCCGCTGACGGGATTGATGCCGTAACCCGTGACCTCGCGGACGAGAAGCCCGCGCTTGGTGGCCCGGACGATGTCGTCGGCCTTGCTCGTCCCGGCGGCCATGAAGAAGTTGTGGGGCCCGATCCCGGGGAGCGACGTGAACCCCCCGCGCGAGGCGTTGCCCGTGCTCTTGACGCCGGCCCGGGCGGCGACGATGGTGTTGTACATATAGCCCCGCAGGACCCCGGCCTCGACGATGGTCCGCGTCTGCTGCGGGACGCCCTCGCCGTCGAAGGGCGCGCTGGCCGGGCCTTTCGGCCGGAGGCCGTCGTCGACCAGGGTCAGGAGCCCGGAGCCGATCTTCTCTCCGATCCTGCCGGCCAGGAAGCTGGCCTTCTGCAGGACGCGCTCGCCGTTGACCGCGCCCAGGATCCCGCCGAGAAGGGCGTAGGCCACGTCGGGGCTGAAGACGACCGCCGCCTTCTGGGTCTTGACGGACCTGGCCCCGAGCATCTCCCAGGCCTTCCGCGCCGCGCGCCCGGCCACTTCTTCGACCGGCTTGAGGTCGGTGAAGAAGCGCCGCCCGCACGACTCTCCGCCCGAGGAGCGCTCCTCGCCGGCGGCGGCCACGACGGAGACCGAGAACGAGCAGTTCGAGGCCCGGTAGCTCTTGAGCAGGCCGTGGGAGTTGGCCAGGGCGATCTCGCCCTCGCCCTCCCCGTACCCGGCCCCGCCGCTCAGCGTGATCCGCGCGTCTTTCAGGGCCAGTTCTTCGGCCTTCAGGGCCAGGCCGACCTTGCGGTCCATGGAGACGCGGGCGATCTCCGGGTCGTAGAGAGGGCCGGCGTCCCCGATGCCCGTGTCGCCGGGCAGGACGTTGCTCGGGTCGGCGGTCGTGATCCGGGCGAAGGCCACGGCCCGGTCGATGGCCTCCCGGCAGGTCTTGTCGGACAGGTCGTTCGAGCTGGCGAAGGCCATGGCCCCCTTGACGAAGACCCGGAACCCGGCGCCGTGGCTCGAGGCCTCCTGGACGGTCTCGATCTCGCCGTTGCGGACGCGGACCGACAGCCGCCGCCCCGATTCGACGTAGACCTCGGCCGCGTCGGCCCCCTTTTTCAGGCACTCCGCGACGTATCGTTCAGCCGTCTGCTTGATGTCCATGTCGTTCTCCTTTCCCTTCCTCATCCTCGGCGGGCCCGCGCGCCGCCGACGTTGATGCCCCGGATGCGGACGGTCGGCTGCCCGGCCGTGACCTCGGCCTCCTGGCCCTTGCCGCAGATGCCCGGGCCGAAGTCCAGGTCACGGCCCACGGCGTCGATGTTGGAGATGACGTCGAGGCAGCTGCCGATCAGGGTGGCCCCCCGGACCGGGGCCGTCTTCTTCCCGTTCTCGATGAGGTAGGCCTCGCGGCAGGTGAAGTTGAAGACGCCCGTCGTCGGGTTGACGCTGCCGCCGCTCAGGCTCTGGACGTAGATCCCGCTCGGGGTCGAGGCCAGGATGTCGGCCGGGTCGTCCTGGCCCTTCTCGATGAACGTGTTGGTCATCCTCGGGATGGGCAGGTAGCGGAAGCTCTCGCGCCGGCCGTTGCCCGTCCTCTCCATGCCCAGCTGCTTGGCCGAAAGGACATCCGTCATGTATTTCACGAGCACGCCCTCTTCGATGAGGACGTTGCGGCGCATCGGCGTGCCTTCGTCGTCGAAGTCGGTCGTGCCCCGGAAGTTGGGCAGGGTGCCGTCGTCGACCATGGTAAAGACGGGGGTCGCCACCTTCTGCCCCATCTTGCCGACGAAGACCCCGGTCTTGCGGGCGATGTTGTCGGCTTCGAGCGGGTGGCCGACGGCCTCGTGGACGAGGACCCCGCCCCAGCCGTTCTGCATGACGACGTCCATGCGCCCGGCGGGAGCGTCCTGGGCCTCGAGCATGGCGATCGACTCGCGGGCGCAGGCCCGGGCCACATCCTCGGGCGTGACCTCGTCGAAGACCTCGATCCCGGAGTGGCGGCTGAGCCGCTCGCGGCCCATGTGGGACTGCGTGTCGCCGGCCCCGAGCGTCTGGACGATGAAGAAAATGAGCGGCAGCTCGTCGCTCAGATAGAGCCCTTCGCTCGTGGCCACGACCCGGCCGCGGACCTCGTCGTAGTAGTCGATGGAGGCCATCCGGATGCGCGGGTCGTAGCTCAGGGCGGCCTCGTCGGCCCGCTTCATGATCTCCAGGCGCTTTTCGTCGGCGACCTCGCCGAGCGGGACCTTGACCGTGATAAAGGACGGCCGCTTCTCCTCGCGGACGGGGACGGGTTCGACGGCCGCGCCGCTTCGGGCGATGGCCGAGGCCGTCTCGGCCGCCCGCAGGAGGGCCGCCTCGGAGATCTCGTCGGTGTAGGCGAACCCGGTCTTGTCGCCGGCGATGACCCGCACGCCGGCGCCGCGGCTGGCGCCGAAGACGGCGCTCTTGAACTTCGACTCCTCCATCAGGATGCGGCGCGAAACGCGGTTCTCGGCGTAGACGTCGGCGAAATCGCCGCCTCTCTCGAGGGCCTTGCGCAGGACCCGGTCGAGGGTCGCTCTTTCGACCTGAAGGGGCTCGGCCCGCCGCCCGGCCTTGACGCAGGACAGCATCGAGGGCGCGGCGACCAGGACGGCGCCTCCCTTGAGGCCAAGCTCGAGGAATCGCCGGCGCGGGATGCCGGCCGTGAAGGATCTTAGATAGCTCATGATCTCCTCTCCTGGAGTGATGTGGGGAACGTCATTATAACCCAAGCGGGGCCGAAATTGACAAGCCTTCGGCTCTCCTCTATCATGCCTGGTGTCAGAAGGGAGAGAGGAGAGAGAACATGGACATCGCCGAAGCCATCAAGACGGCCATCCAATACGAGAAGCGGGTCGTCCAGGTCTACGAAGAAGCCGTCCGGGCCAGCGCCGACGAGACCGGAAAGAAGATCTTCGGGGCCCTGGCCAAGGAAGAGGTCGAGCACGTCGTCTATCTCAACTCGCGGCTGGAGGAGTGGAAGAAGACGGGCCACGTGACGCCCGCGGCCCTCAACACGATCGTTCCCTCCCGGGCGCGCATCGAGCAGGGCGTCAAGACCCTCCAGGACCGGGTCGCGGCCAAGGCCCCCGAGGCCGAGATGCGGCTCCTCAAGCGGGCCCTCGACGTCGAGGTCGAGACGAGCGCCTTCTACCAGAGGATGGTCCGGGAGCTGCCCGAAGAGGGACGCCGGCTGTTCGAGCGGTTCGTCGAGATCGAGCAGGGCCACCAGGCCATCGTCCAGGCCGAGATGAACGCCGTCGCCGGCAACGGTTACTGGTTCGACATGGCCGAGATCAGCTTCGAAGCTTAGTTCGGAGATCCCCTAGATCCCGCTTGACGCGG
>VGJC01000153.1 GCA_016867635.1 Candidatus Aminicenantota bacterium
CCCGGCCCGATCTCGCGGAGACCTCCGAGGCGACGAGACCGGCGGTGATGTCCCCGCCGACGAAGCTGGCGATATTGGGGACGAGTTGGACCTTGGCGCGGGGATTGAGATTGAGGCCGACATCGGAGGCCGGGAAAGGGGGCAGGGAGGCGAAGGCCGCGTGGAATGGGGCCAGGGCCAGGGAATCCACGGGGACGCCGCAAAGGAGATGGTTCATAGCCGTGTTCGCGGCGACGACCGCGTCGTAGATCCGGTGGCGCGGCACGCCGCTCGCGCGGGACGCTTCGGCGACGAGCTCGTTGAGGAGCTGGACGACGGCGCTCTGGAGCCGCCGCAGGTTATCGGGCTCCTCGAAGGCGAAGGTGATCCTCGAGACGACATCCGCCCCATAGGAGGCTTGGCTGTTCATCGCCGACGCCCGGCCGACGGTTTCCCCCGTCCGCAGGTCGACCAGCTCGGCGACGACCGTACTCGTCCCGAGGTCGATGGCCAGGCCGTAGACTTCACTCGAGGTGTCCCCCGGCTCGATGTCGAGGACCTCGCGGTCCCCGTAGAGGACGGCCGTGAAGATCCGTCCTGAGGAGACCGGCTCGCCGCCGAGCTTCGAAAGGACGGGCAGCGGGAGGGTGAGGTTCGGGACCTTGAGAAGGGACCTCAGCCTTTCCAGGGTGGCCGACGGGCGGGCCAGGGCGGGCTTCTCCAGAGCCAGGGCGAGCTTCTTGACGGCCGGGTCGGGAACGACATCGGTGGCCAATCCCGTTTCGAGAACGGCGATCCTTTGGAGCCGGGATCCGGGCAGGGTTTCGACCGTCACGTCGCCGCGGATCTCGTACAGGCAGGCCAGCCGGTGGTCGGGCCCGAGCCCTCTGCTGCGGAGCAGGGCTTCCTCGGCCGGCTGCTGGAAGGGGAGAGGCCCGCTGACGACGCGGACCGCGCATTTCCCGCAGATCCCTCGCTTGTTGCAGTAGACGCTGAGGGGAACATCGGCCCTGAGGATGACATCGGAGAGGATCTCGCCCTGACGCGCCTTGACCCGGATCCCGTCGGGAACGATGTGAACGGTGCAGGACGGTTCGGTCATGGCTTCCTTCGCGCTTTTCGGAGCCTATTCTATTAGATTTTGCGGTTCCTGTGTATCCTTTTCGTCGGCCGCGGCGGGGCGAGGTCGAATTCGGGCCCTCCACCACAGGTAGGCCGGGAATCCGGCCCCGAGAAGGGCCGCCCCGGCCAGGGCCTTGAGCGGCTGGGAGATGACGATGTTCAGAAAAACGGCCAGGCTCATGAAGATGAAGACAAGGGGCACGACCGGATACCCCCATGTCCGGTAGGGTCGTTCCTTCTGGGGGTGCCGGCGGCGAAGGACGAAGACGGCTCCCCCCGTGGCCGCGAAAAAGAGGAGCAGGGCGAAGACCATGTATTCGTAGAGCGCCTGATAGGTTCCCGAGAGACAGAGGACCGACGCCCAGATCGCCTGACCCCACAGGGCGCCGGTCGGGACCCGGAAACGGACGCTCAGCCTTCCCATGGACCGGAAAAAAGACCCGTCCCGGGCCATGGCGTAATAGACCCTCGGGCCGTAGAGGAGGTTGGCATTGAGGCAGCCGAAGATCGAGACCATGACCACGGCCGAGAACAGGGCGGCGCCGCCATGCCCGAACAGGGCGATGGCCGCCCGCTCGCCGATCCTGGTCACCCCCTTCATCTCTTCGAAGGGCAGGGCCAGCAGGTAGACGATGTTGACCAGGACGTAGAGCGCGGCCACGGCCAGGACTCCCAGGATGAGGCCCCGGGGGATGTTCCGTTCCGGATCACGGATCTCCTCGGCCGTGCAGTTCACGGCGTACCAACCATCGTACGTCCAGTACACGGCCACCAGGGCCAGCCCGACTGGCCCGAAGAGGGCCGAAAAGCCGGCCCCTCCCGTAGAAAAGAGCGCCTGGAAATTCCCTGCTCCGGCCTTGGCCCCGAACAGCGCTCCCAGGGCCACGAGGGCCGCGACCGACCCGAGGCGCAAGAGCGTCAGGAGGTTCTGGGCGGCGACGCCCGCCCGGATGCCGAGGGAATTGAGAAAGGTCAGGAGCAGAATGGCCGATGCGGCGACCGCCTGGCCGGCCGAGACCGGATGAGAGAAGCCGGGGCCCCTGATCAGCAAGATGGTGTTTTCCGTCGACAGCGGCGGACAGAATCCTCCCAGGAATTCGGCGAAGGCCACGGCCAGGGCGGCCAGGCCGCCGCACATGATGAAGCCGAAGAACCCCCATCCGAAAAGAAAGGCCGCGGTCGGGCCGTAGGCCTCCCGGAGGTAGATGTACTGACCGCCGGCCCGCGGGTACATGGCGCCGAGCTCGGCGAAAGAGAGCGCGCCGCACAAGGTGATCAGGCCGCCCGCGATCCATACGGCGAGGAGCAGGCCGGGGGAGGGGAGACCGGCGGCGACAAGCCCGGGGGTCATGAAGATGCCGGACCCGACCACGGCCCCGATGACCAGAAAAGCCGTGTCCACGAGGCTCAGTCGTCTCAGGAACCCGGGGCTGCTCGGCGCCAATTCTTTCATTGTGGCCGGTCCTTATTGTAGGCGAAATCGCGGCCTGCGTCAGTCCATATTTTTTTTCTGCGATAGATCACGATTTCAGAGCGCTTTGATATTCAGGCTCGGAGCTTATGCTTCTAACATGTTTATTATCAATGCTTTGCAAGCACTTATAACTTGTTTATTATCAATGCGATACAAAATTTTTGTGCGCCTATTCACGGGGCCCTATTGCTCTCAGCCTTCGAGCAGAGTAGGGATGCCTCCAACTAACGAACATAACTTGTTTATTATCTGTATGATATATGAATTGTCGGCGTGCCGACATTTTATATTAACACGCTGCCGAATTTATCTTGCATTTTACTATTTCCTCGGTTATAAATGAATCTCGCAGACGCCAATTGTTAGCCTTGGAGGGAGAGGCAGTTGATCATCGCCATCACCAATCAGAAAGGCGGTGTCGGAAAGACGACGACATCCGTCAATGTTTCGGCGGCCATGGCCTTAATGGGAAAAAAGGTCCTTCTCATCGATACCGACCCCCAAGCTCACAGTACGATCTCCACTGTTGCCAATCCCGAGCGTTATGAAAGATCTCTTTACGACGTGTTGATGAAGCGCGGCGAAAAGATAGAGGATATCATTGTTCGCTCGAACATTCCGGGCCTCGACATGGCCATCACTAAGATCTCCATGGCCAAGCTCGAGCCCTCATTGATCGGGGAGATCGACGGCCATTTCAGGCTCAAAGATGCCCTTGAAGTCGTCAAGTCCAAGTACCACTATATTTTCATCGACACGCCGCCGACCTTGGGGCTCATTACCCTCAACGCCCTGGTCGCCTCCAATTACATCCTGATCCCCATTCAATCTTCCTATCTGTGCCTGGAAGGCACCGACGATCTTCTCGAGACCATCGAAAAGGTCCGCAGGATCGCGAACCCGAACCTTAAGGTCCTGGGCGTGCTCGTCACGCTCTATGACAAGAGGACCAATCTGGCCAAGGATGTCGTCGAAAGGATCCGCCGGGTTTTCGGGGCCAAGCTATTTAAGACCTTCATTTCGAAGAGCGTCAAGCTCGAGGAAAGCCCGGCCTATAAGGAATCGATATTCACCTACGCGCCCAACTCCATTGGCGCCGAGCAGTATAAAAAAGTCGCCGAGGAGATCATGCATCGTGCAAAAAGTTAAAAGATCCGGGCTTCCGGAATCAGTGGGGATGAGGCACGACGGTCACTTCGTCGATCTGATATCGACCCGGTCCTTGGGACCTCGCATCAGGATGATATCTCTCGACAAGATCGACCCCAATCCCCATCAGGCGCGCTGCGAGATCGGGAACATCGAGGAGCTCATGGACTCCATCCGGAGCAAGGGCATCCTCGAACCCATCCTGGTCCGCCCCCGGGCGGGACGATTCGAGATCATCGCCGGAGAGAGGCGTTTCATCGCTTCGAAGAACATCGGGCACAAGGAGATCCCGTGCATCGAGATGGACGTCGAGGACGATGAGGCCATGGAGATCGCCCTCATCGAGAATCTTCAGAGAAAGGACCTCGACATATTCGAGGAGGCCGACGGCCTGCAGGCCATGGTCGACATGTACGGGTTCAATCATCAGCAAGTCTCGGAAAAGATCGGCAAAGCCCGCTCGACGATCACCGAGATCTTATCCATAGCCAGGATCCCGCAGCATATCAGGGACATCATGAAATCCTCGGGGGTTTTCAGCCGGACGACGATCATCGAGATCGCCAAGCAGAAGACCGAGGACGACATGCTCAATCTGACCCGGGAGATCGCGGAAAGGCGGCTGACGCGCGAGGATACCCGGGACTTGGCCAAGCATCTCAAGGGAAAAACGAAGAAGCTCAAGTATTTCGTCTACAATTTTGTTCCGGACGACACCGACAGGTTCAGGATGAGACTGGAATTCAAGAAGCAAACGATTTCCAAACAGGAGATCATCGAGATCCTGCAGGACATCATCGACCGGATCAAGAAGCAAAAAGAAAAGCCCAGCCAGCCCTAACAGGGCTAGAGAAGCCCCGCCTCAGAACCCCGTTCCTGCCTGTAGGTCGAGATTAGGCTCTCTATCCGGGTCCGATATATTAGTTGACATAATAAACCTTATGCGACTCATTTAGCGGGGCGACCTTAATTCCTTCCGTATCAATCCTCTAGAATTATCCACATCCTGTGGATATTCCAGGCGCCCAAAGATTATGCATATGTGGATAACTCCCTTTCCAGGGACCCCTATCACCGCAAGTCTGGGGAAATTTAGCCTGATCGGTATATCGTGTTTCTCCCACCTATCGATTTGGTCAGGACCTTACCTAGGAACATCGTGTTTATCGGCCCGGGCGCCGATATCCGGGGTTCCGGAGATCCATTCCGCAAGCTACACAACCGGCTTTTTTCCTGATGTGATAGTCGTCGCGATCTTGTCGGCAGCTATATTGGCTTAGCCACAATATTGTCGAGGTGTCCCGTAGATACCGATGTGCAAACCTTTCGCGTCACACAGGATGAGGACGGAACGCTTCTCCTGTTATAAAGATCAGCATATGCCTTTCTGGATCATGGGCCAGATCCCGGCGCCTCTCCCCCGTTCTTGGCCTTAATTTGTCGGCATGCCGACGACGATCGATGAGATATCAAATTGTAAATAGTTTTCTTATCTTTATTATTATCTAATAGATACAGATTTATAATATCATATCTAATTGATTACATTACATTTAATAATTTTTTGTATTTTCGCCAGAGCATTTCCAGCCGCCGCTCATTTCGGCAAACCGCTGCTCTTGGGCGAATATTTCGGGCAATGGCTTTGGGATTGGCCGCTGAATTGTCCCGCTAAGGGCATCGGAAAAGACGGCGTTTCATACCCTTCACAGGCGCCCATGGGCCCGGATCCGAGAAGATGCCTACATTTCGGACATTCATTCGGGCGATAGGGGATTGTTTGCGACGTCTGAAAGATCATTTTTACCTCCTCAGAAGGAATTTCTTAAATACGCTGGGCCTGAGTTCGCCGGTCTCGAACCCGGAATCGACCCTTCTCCTCACCAAAAGAGGGTACCCATGCTCCAGGCGGAAGTCAATATGGTTAACCCGGACTGTCCTAGTGCGGCAACGCCGCGCAAAAGGACGGATACTTGATCCGCTGCAGCCGCCACGGGTGCGTCGGAGGCGGAGTGGACTTGGGCGGCTTCGGCCGGACAACCGGTGCAGCTTGGGTCCGCTTCGGCCGCTCCGGGATCTCTCGGAAGCCTAGGTCCCGACCACCCTCCCAGGGGAAGCCCGAATCGTCCGAAATAGCCCTCCAACACGTTCATCGTCGGATAAACTCCCTCGTAGGGATAGAAACGGCTATTAAAACGGTTCCTGGCGT
>VGJC01000154.1 GCA_016867635.1 Candidatus Aminicenantota bacterium
CTTCAAGGCGGGCCTCCTTCCTCAGGAGGCCATACCTTAACCGAAAAAAGCGGAAGTTTTCACGTTGGCCAATCCGGAAGTTATCACATTGGTGCAACACTTCCGGTCCCGGTATTTCTTCATCGGCGGGGGCGCCATCCGGCGCATCCCGGAGTGGGCGGGACAGGCCGACGGGACGTTGGTGCCGAAGGTCCACGCCGGGCTCGCTCAGGGCCCGGCCAGGCTGTCGGGCTTCCTCCTCTACCTCGACGGGACCGAGGCCTTGGTCTTCGGGATCAACTTCGGGTTCAGGCTCTGAGGGCTCAATCCCCGCCGAGCGCGGCCAGGGACTTGAGGGCCAGCGAGTAGAGCCAGCGGTGGGCCTTGTTCCCGTTGGTCAGGATGGCCACCCCCGTTTTGCGCTCGAGGTTCCCGGCGATGAACGCCGTGTAGCCGTTGACGCTGCCGCTGTGGGCGATGATCGTCTCCCCGTCCAGGGTCGACACCCACCAGGCCAGGCCGTAGCCCGAGGTCTCGTTGAGCCAGCCGCCGTTGATCGGCCCGGCGAAGCGGTCGAACTGGCGACGGGTCATCTCCCGGAAGGTCTCCTCGCCGATGATCCGCCGGCCCTTATAGACCCCGCCGTTGAGGTTGGCGATCAACCAGCGGGCCTGGTCGACGGCCGTGCCGTAGACGACGCCGGCCGGCCAGGCGTCGGCCTTGACCCAATCCACGGGTTGGAAGACGCCGGCCCGGCGCCGCACGGGCATGTAGGGGATGGCCAGCCTCTCGGCCATGTCGGCCCGGGGCTCGAAGGCCGTGTCGCGCATCTCGACCGGCGCGAAGACGTTCTTCCGCACGTATTCCTTGAAAGGCATCCCCGAGAACTTCTCGACCAGGTAGGCCGCGAGAGTGAAGGCGATGTTGGAATACATGACCCGCGTCCCCGGCCGGCGCCACAGCTTGAGCTTGCCGTCGAGGTAGTCGGCCAGCGCGGGCGGGCCCGTCTCGGCCCACACGGCGTGTCGGCCGAAGTCCGTCGGCAATCCCGACGTGTGGGTCAGCAGATGGCGGAAGGTCACGGGATGGTCGCGGTTCTCGTGCTCGATCTTGAAGTCCGTGAGGTGGTCGTTGATCCGGTCGTCCAGCCGGAATTTACCCCGCTCCATCTGCTGGAGCAGGGCCGTGGCCGACATCGTCTTGAAGGTCGAGGCGATGAGATAGACGGTGTCGCACGTGGCGGGCGTTTTGACCCGGATGTTGGCCAGTCCCGCGGAGCGCGTCCAGACGACCCTGTCCCCCGAGACGCAGACGACGGCCATGGACGGGATGCGGCCGACTTTGATGGCCCGCTCGATCTCGGGGTCGAGCAGGGCGGCCAGGCGGGCGTCCTCGACGAGCGAGAAGGGGCGCCCCGCGCCCGGGGCGGAAACGACGGCCGGGCCGAGGATGAGATCGGGCTCGGAGTCGCCCTCGAACTCGTCCGGGCCGGCTTCGAGGTCGGCGAAAGGGCTCCCCTGGCCGGGGCCGCTGTCCGGCCCCACGGTGGAGGAGCCCGCCTGCCCCCGCTCCTGCTCGCCGCCGGGGCCGGCGGCGCCGCCGTCGATGACCCTGGTGGCCAAGAAGAGCCCGATGGCCGCGAGGCCCATGACGATGAGGATGATGTCGGCGGCCCGGCGCCAGCGCGAGGCGGGGAGTTTGGCAGGCCCCGGCGGCGCGGGGGGGGCGACGGCGCGACTCGGGGCCTTTTTCGACCTGCGCTTGACGGGCCGGGCCATGGCGCTCATGCCGGACGCTCGCTCATCCCGGGGCCCCCGCCTTCTCAAGGGGCGTCACTCGACGGGTACCCCGGCGAGCCTGTCCTGGACCCGTCGCAGCTCGTCCTGGGCCTCCTTGAAGAGCTTGGATTTGAAGGCCAGCGTGTCGATGGCCTTGGTCTCGCTCATCGTCCGCTTCAAACGGTCGAGGCGCTCGATGATCTCCGCTTCGCGACGGCGCAGGCGGGTGATGTCCTCTCTGCTCAGAACGTCGTTGTCCATGGCTTCAGTCCTTGTCGTCCTTCCCATTCTAGGGATGCCGGGCGGATTTGGCAAGGCCCGGGCGGCGCGCCCTTTTGACATTCGCCCCGCCGCCTCGATAGAATAGGGCG
The DNA here is from genome assembly GCA_016867635.1 of Candidatus Aminicenantota bacterium. Lineage (GTDB taxonomy): Bacteria > Acidobacteriota > Aminicenantia > Aminicenantales > Saccharicenantaceae > RBG-16-66-30. Next base: position 2,129 of record VGJC01000154.1, read on the forward strand.
ACGGCCAGGCCCACGACCATGAAAAACCTCGAATTCCAGCCGGCCCAGGTGCTGGCCGCCAGCTTCCTGGCCGCCATCCTCGTCGGGACCGTGCTGCTCAGCCTGCCCTTCAGCACGACGGAAGGCTCGATCCCGTTGGTCGACGCGCTGTTCACGGCCACCTCGGCCGTCTGCGTCACGGGCCTCATCGTCAAGGACACGCCCGTCGATTTCACGCCGGCGGGGCAGGTCATCCTGCTTATCCTTATCCAGCTCGGGGGGCTGGGGATCATGACCTTCTCGACCCTCGTCATTCTCGCCGCGGGCGGCCGGATCTCCATCCGGGACCGGCTGCTCGTCCAGTCCGGTTACCACCCGGGGATCCCGAGGGATTTCCCGGCGTTGGTCCGCGGCTTGTTCGTCTTCACCCTGGTCATCGAAGCCATGGGGGCGGCTCTCCTGTTCGTCTGGTTCTCGGCCGACTACGGAGCGGCGCGGGCCGCCGGGCTGGCCGTGTTCCACTCCGTCTCGGCGTTCTGCAACGCCGGGTTCTCGCTCTTCAGCGACAGCCTGACGGCCTACTGCGGCCACGCCGGGCTCAACTTGACGGTCATCGGGCTCATCGTCCTCGGAGGCATCGGCTTCCCCGTGCTCGCGGAAGCGCGGGAGATCGCCGCGGCCCGGCTCCGTGGGCGCAGGGCGCGGGCGTCGCTTCACATGAAGCTCGTCCTGGTCACGACGGGGGTCCTCATCGCCGCTCCCTTCGTTCTCCTCTATTTCCAGGAAGCCGGAAGGGCCCTGGCTTCTCGCACGGGACAGGAGCGCGTCCTGGGCGCTCTTTTTCAATCGGTCACGGCCCGGACAGCCGGGTTCAACACCATCGACACGGCGGCCCTCGGGACCGTATCGTTCCTTCTGCTGCTCATGCTGATGTTCGTCGGAGCCTCGCCGGCGTCGACCGGCGGCGGGATCAAGACGAGCACCGCGGCCGTCCTGGCGCTCTTCCTGCGCGCCAGGGTCCGGGCCCGCGATTCCGTCCCCGCGTTCGGCCGGAACATCCCGGCGGGGCAGGTGCTGAGCGCCTTCACCCTGTTCGCCCTGGCCCTGACTTTCGTTTTTCTCTCGACCGGCGCTCTCCTCGCCGGTCAGCCGGGGCTCGGGTTGCGGGAGGCCGTGTTCGAGGTCTTCTCGGCCTTCGGGACCGTGGGCCTGAGCATGGGGGCCACGGCCGGGTTGACAACGGCCGGAAAGGCGGTCATCATTCTGACGATGTTCGTCGGGCGGGTCGGGCCCCTGACGCTCCTGTACGCCATCAGCCGCAGGAGGGCCCGGGGCCGGTTCGAATACGCGGAAGAAAGCGTGCTCATCGGATAGATATCGGGCCGCCGCGCCCGGGAGGAGATTCTCCATGAAAGTCGCCGTTATCGGGCTGGGAAGCTTCGGTTTCCAGGCGGCCAAGACCCTGGCCGAGAACGGCCACGAGGTGATGGCCATCGACATCGACAAGGTCCGCATCGACCAGGCCAAGGCCTGCGTATCGTGCGCGGTCATCTTGAACTCGGCCGACAAAGAAAGCCTCAAGGCCCTCGGGGTCCAGGACATGGACCTGGCCATCGTCAGCATCGGACCGGCCATGGAGCCCTCGATCCTCACGGTTCACTACTTGAACGAGCTCGGCGTGCGCCGGATCGTGGCCAAGGCCCTGAGCGAGGACCACGCCGAGATCCTCGAGGCCGTCGGGGCCACCGAGGTCGTCTATCCGGAGCGGGACATGGCCGTCAAGACCGCCCTGCGGCTCATCTATCCAAATGTCATGGAATATGTCCAGGTCTCAGCGGGCGTCCTCATCCAGGAGATCGCCGCGCCTGAGAAGTTCATCGGGAAACGCCTTCGGGACCTCGACCTGATCAACAAGTACGGCGTCCAGATCCTGGCCGTGCGCGAGGTCGTGCCTGAACGGACGACCTACATCCCCAAGGCGGACTTCGTGGTCAAGGACAGCGACATCCTCATCGTCATGGGCGACGAGGACAAGCTCAAGAAGCTCAACGAATAAAACGGACGGGGGACCAGTGATGAGACCGAACAGGACGGGATGGGCGGCGGCCGCCGTGTTGACGATCGCCGCGGTCTTGGGCTCGAGCGCGTGCGCCGCGTCGGGGGCCAAAGGCGGGCGGAAGGCCGCGGCCGGCGGGGAGAACGATCCGCAATACCAGGTCGACAAGGGAATGGTCGCCCTCCAGTACGGCTTGGCGGAAGAGGCCGTCCGGTACGGGGACCTGGCCGTCGCCCTCGACCCCGACAACTTCAACGCGCACAATCTGCTCGGCTCGGCCTATTACACCCTCGGCCGGTTCGATCGCTCCGTGGAGGCCTACGAGAAAGCGGCGGCCCTCAAGCCGGACGTCGCGGAGGTCCACCGCAACCTCGGGCTGGCCTACTTCGAGATCAAGGAAACGGAAAAGGCCGAGGCCGCCTTCCGGAAGGCGTTCGAGATGAGCGGGGACCCGGAAGCCGTATTCTATCTGGCCCGGGCCGCGTACAACCAGCAGCAATACGAGGCGGCTTTGGGCTGGGTGCTCAAGGCCATCCAGAAGGACGGTAAGAACGCCGGATTCTATAACCTCAAAGGGGCCGTCCTTAACCAGATGGGCCGGTATGCCGAGGCCATCGGCAGCTTCCAGGCCGGCCTGATCCTGGCCCCCGAGGACGTCAACATCCAGGTCAACCTGGGCACGGCCTACGTCAACAACGAGGAGCCGGAAAAAGCCAAGGCCGTTCTGGAAAGGGTCCTGCCGAAGATCCAGGACGCCGTGATGAAGGCCCGGGTCGAGAATATCCTCAAGTCGATAAGAGGGGGTCAAATGATAAGAGGGGGTCAAATCTCCACTTATTAAATCTATTTATCACTGGATCAGGCGGAATACCTGATCATTTAATAAGTGGAGATTTGACCCCTTCTTGGCGGAGGGAGGCGCGGCGGATGCGCGCCTCGACGGGGTTGACCCCGATGCCGGGGCCTTCCGGAACGCGGATCGTCCCCGGGCCGCTGAGCTCGATGAACGGGTCGATGACGTCTTCTTGGTAGTACCGGCGGCTGGCGCTCAGGTCGTTCGGGTACCTGAAGTTCGCGAGCGTCGCGAGGTGGAGGTTGTGGGCCCGGCCGATGCCGCATTCGAGCATGCCCCCGCACCAGACCGGCACGTCGTGGGCCAGGCAGTAGTCGTGGATCTTGCGAGATTCAACGATCCCGCCGACCCGGCCGACCTTGATGTTGACGACGCGGCAGCTGCCCATCTCGATTGCCGCCCGGGCCGTGTCGAGCGACAAAATGCTCTCGTCGAGACAGAGCGGCGTCGACATCTCCCGCTGCAGCTTGGCATGGTCCCAGAGGTCGTAGGGCGCGAACGGCTGTTCGACCATGAGCAGATCGTAGGCGTCCAGGGCCTTGAGTGTTCCCATGTCGGCCGGGCCGTAGGCGCCGTTGGCGTCGGCCTGGAGCATGATGTCGGGGAATCTGTCGCGCACGGCCGAGCACGCGGCGGCATCCCAGCCCGGCTTGATCTTGATCTTGATGCGCCTGTAGCCCTCGTCCAGGTACCGCCCGACGCGCTCGACGAGGTCCTCCAGGGAATCCTCGATGCCGCAGCTGACCCCGGCCTCGATCTCCGTGCGCACGCCGCCATAGAGCTCGTGGAGAGGGAGCCCGGCCTTTTTAGCCTTGAGGTCCCACAGCGCGAGCTCGATGCCCG
>VGJC01000155.1 GCA_016867635.1 Candidatus Aminicenantota bacterium
GTCGCCGATCGAAAGCTTCGGCTGGCCGTCGAAGATGGGTTCGAAGGTCGTGCCGTTGTTGACGGTCTTCCAGACGCCGCCGTTGCGGGTGCCCACATAGAGCGTGTAGAGCTGGTCTCGGGCGGGAGTCTCGGGCACGGCGAAAGCCGTCACCCAGGATCCGGCCCGGTAGGGACCGAGGGCCCGCGCGGAGAAGCTTTTCAGCAGGTCCTCCGAGAGCGCGCCCGGGGATTGGGCCGCGCCGCCGGCCGCGAGCGTGATCAGGGCCGCCGCTATGGCCGCCGCCAGGATCCGTGTTCTCATGTCGCCTCCTGTCCAAGACTGTTCTATTCGATCCCGGACGTTGACGTTTCCGGGCGGTCTCTCAGGCGAGTTCGACCTCTGGAGCGAACGGGCTGATATATTATATTTCATCCGCTTTTGTAATTAAAGAGGATCCGGCCGTGGCACTCCGCCGTAAGCTGGGCGTAAGCTGGGGGACACGTACAAAGAGTACATGTCCCCGGTAGCTTGCCACGTAGCTTGCCCAACGCGCCGTGGTAGGTATAATAAGGGCGGACATGAAAGACCCCACGTACGCGCTCGGGCTCGACTTCGGCACCAACTCCGTGCGGGCCCTGGTCGTCGACGTCCGCAACGGCGACGAGGTCGGGACGGCCATCTTTCCCTATCCGACCGGCGACGCCGGCATCATCCTCGACGCCAAAGACGCGAACTTGGCCCGCCAGGACCCGGCCGACTGGCTCCTCGGCATCGAGAGGGCCGTGGGCGACGCCCTGGCCGCGGCCAAGAAAAAGAGCCGCGCCTTCAAGCCCGACCGGATCGTCGGCATCGGCGTCGACACGACCGGCTCGACCCCCCTGCCCGTCGACCGGGCCGGCAAGCCCCTGGCCCTTTACAAGGAGTTCCGCCGCAACCCCAACGCCCACGCCTGGCTCTGGAAGGACCATACGGCCCACGCCGAAGCGGCCGAGATCACGGCCCTGGCCGCCGCCAAGCACCCCGAATACCTGGCCAAGTGCGGGGGGACCTATTCCTCCGAGTGGTTCTGGAGCAAGATCCTCCACTGCCTGCGGACCGACGCCAAGGTCGCCTCGGCCGCCTTCTCCTGGGTCGAGTGCGCCGACTACATCCCGGCCGTCCTGACCGGGACGACCGACCCCCTGACGATGAAGCGCAGCCGTTGCGCCGCCGGCCACAAGGCCATGTTCAACGACCGCTGGGGCGGATTGCCGGCCAAGCCGTTCCTGGCCGAGCTCGACGCGCGTCTCGGCGCCCTCCGCGACCGCCTCTACAAAAAGACCTTCACCTCCGACGCCGTCGCCGGGACCCTGACCAAGGAATGGGCCCGCAAGCTCGGCCTCCGTCCGGGCATCCCGGTCGCCGTCGGGGCCTTCGACGCCCACCTCGGCGCCGTCGGTTCGGGCGTCGGGCCCGGCCGGTTCGTCAAGATCGTCGGCACCAGCACCTGCGACGTCTGCGTCTGGCCGGCGTCGAAGAAGCTCCCCGACATCCCGGGGCTCTGCGGCATCGTCGACGGCTCGGTCCTGCCCGGCTACCTGGGCCTCGAAGCGGGCCAGTCGGCCGTCGGCGACATCTTCAACTGGTTCGTCAACGAGATCCAGCCCGGCGGGCCCCGCAAGGGCTCCCACGAGGCCCTGACCCGCGGCGCGGCGGCCCTCGAGCCGGGCGAGTCGGGCCTGCTCGTCCTCGACTGGCACAACGGCAACCGGACCGTGCTCGTCGACCAGCGGCTGACCGGCCTCGTCGTCGGCCTGACCCTCCGCACCCGGCCCGAGGAGATCTACCGGGCCCTCGTCGAGGCCACGGCCTTCGGCGCCCTGACCATCATCCGCCGCTTCGGGGAATACGGCGTGCCCATCCGCGAGGTCGTCAACTGCGGCGGGATCGCCGAGAAGAACCCCCTGGTCATGCAGATCTACGCCGACGTGACCGGGCTCGAGATGAAGGTCGCCCGCTCGGCCCAGACCTGCGCCCTGGGAGCGGCCATGGCCGGGGCGGTGGCGGCCCGCAAGAAAGGCGGCGGCCACGACACCTTCGCCGAGGCCCAGGCGGCCATGACCGGAGTGCGCAAGAAGACCTACAAGCCCGACAAGCGCCGCCACGCCGTCTACCTCGAGCTCTACGGGCTCTACCGCGCGCTCCACGACGCGTTCGGCACGGAGGATTGGACGGGGAACCTCCACCACGTCATGAAGGACCTCCTCGCCCTCAAGGACCGTCAGCGGGGAGGAACGAGATGCTCGAAGAACTGAAAGACGCCGTCTGGAAGGCGAACCTGGAGCTGGCCCGGTCCGGCCTGGTCATCCTGACTTTCGGCAACGTCAGCGGCATCGACCGGCGCCGGGGCATCGTGGCCATCAAGCCGAGCGGCGTCGCCTACGAGACCCTCAAGGCCGACGACATCGTCCTCGTCGACCTCGAGGGGCGGGTCGTCGAGGGCTGGCTCAATCCGTCATCCGACACGCCCACGCACATCGAGCTCTACAGGGCTTTTCCGCGGGTCGGCGGGGTAGCCCACGCCCACAGCGAATACGCGACGATGTTCGCCCAGGCCGGCCGCGAGATCCCCTGCCTGGGGACGACCCACGCCGACCAGTTCCACGGCCCGGTCCGGGTCACGCGCCAGCTCTCCGAGTCCGAAGTCGCCGACAACTACGAACGGAACACCGGCCGGGCCATCGTCGAGCGCGTCTCCGGGCACTTCGCCCTGGAGAACCCGGCCGTTCTCGTGGCCGGGCACGGCCCGTTCGCCTGGGGGGCGACGCCGCAGGAGGCCGTCGAGGCGAGCGTCGTCCTCGAGCATGTGGCCAAGATGGCCTATGGGACCCTGGCCCTCGACCCGCGGAGGCCGCCCCTCGAAAGCCACATCCAGGAGAAACACTTCCGGAGAAAGCACGGCCCCGGCGCCACCTACGGACAGAAAAAAGGAGAGCGGACATGACCAATATCCCCAAAGTCCACCTCGGATTGGTCGCCGTCAGCCGCGACTGTTTCCCGATCGAGCTCTCCCGCAAGCGCCAGCTGCGGGTCGCCCAGGAGTGCCGCAAGGCCGGCCTGTCTGTGACCCGCATCCCGACCGTGGTCGAGAACGAGAAGGACGCCCTCCAAGCGCTCGAGGAGGTCCGGGCCAAGGGCGCCAACGCCCTGGTCATCTACCTCGGCAACTTCGGCCCCGAAGGCCCGACGACCCTGCTCGCCCAGAAGTTCGGCGGGCCGGTCATGTTCGCCGCGGCGGCCGAGGAGTCGGGCAAGAACCTGGTCGACGGGCGCGGCGACGCCTACTGCGGGATGCTCAACACCTCCTACAACACGGGCCTGCGCAAGCTCAAGGTCCACGTCCCCGAGTACCCGGTGGGCACCCCCGAGGAGGTCGCCCGAATGGCCGTCGAGTTCGTGCCCGTGGCCCGCGTCCTGCTCGGCCTGCGTCGGCTCAAGATCTTCGCCTTCGGCCCGCGGCCCCAGGACTTCCTGGCCTGCAACGCGCCCATCAAGCCCCTCTACGACCTGGGCGTCGAGGTCATGGAGAACAGCGAGCTCGACCTCTACGACATCTTCCTCCAGGCCGCCGGCCACAGGCGCGTCAAGGCCGTGGCCGCGGACATGGCCCGGGAGCTCGGCGCGGGCAACGCCTACCCGGATCTGCTCGTCAAGCTGGCCCAGTTCGAGGTCGCCCTGCTCGACTTCATGGACAAGAACCTCGGCGCCTCGGAATACGGCGTCTTCGCCGACAAGTGCTGGCCGTCGTTCGAGAAGTACTTCGGCTTCGTCCCCTGCTACGTCAACTCGCGCCTCGCGACCCGGGGCATCCCGGTGGCCTGCGAGGTCGACATCTACGGCGCGTTGAGCGAATACATCTGCGCCTGCGCCACGGAGCTCCCGGCGACCATCCTCGACATCAACAACACCGTCCCCTACGACATGATCGCCGGGGCCCGGAAGACCGTCAAGGGCTACAAGCCGACCGACCTGTTCATGGGCTTCCACTGCGGCAACACCCCGGCGCCCTGCATGGTGGCCCCCGAAATGCGCTACCAGCTCATCATGCACCGGCTGATGGAGCCCGGGAAAGAGCCGGCCATCACCCGCGGCACGCTCGAGGGCCGGATCCGAGCGGGCGGCGTGACCATCTTCCGCCTGCAGTCGACGGCCGACACCGTCCTGCGGTCGTACATGGCCGAGGGCGAGGTCCTCGACGTCGACCCGCGCAGCTTCGGCGGCATCGGGGTCATCGGCATCAAGGAGATGGGCCGTTTCTACCGCCACGTCCTCATCGGCAAACGCTTCCCCCACCACACGGCCGTGGCCTTCGCTCCGGTCGGCAAGACGCTCTGGGCGGCCATGCGGGCCCTGGGGGTCGAGGACGTGTCCTTCAACCGCCCGGCGGGGATGTTTTATCCCGAAGAGAACCCGTTCGATTGACGCTTCAGCGGACCTCGCCGTGCTTGACGATGGAGACGAGCGTGTCCTTCTCCATGCTTCCGGTTTGCATGTTCTGCCAGGGGCTCTGGATCGTGACGTCCACGTTGTCGCCGCTCTTATACATAGCCCCTTCTTCGGCGAGCATGATCTCGGTCAGACCCTTGGCCTTGTAGAACGCCGCCACCTTGGCCACTGGGTCCGGGGTACGGAATGCTTTCGCTTCCATGCCCATGCTCTCGTTGAGGAATTTCGTCGTCGCCTCGTCGGGCTTGGCCCCGGGATAGACCGGGACGCCGAAGACGTCCTTGATCTCCTGGGCCGCAACCAGGACCGTGATGAGGCCGATGACGAGGACCGCCAGCCGTTTCGTTCTCTTCATATCGTCCCCTCCTGCCCATCATCTTCAACGAAGCGGCCGACAAAGTCAACGGCGCGGCTCATCTCAGATCGGCCGCGTCGCGCGGGCCTCGGCCAGGCGAAACGGATGCCTGACGGCGCTCCCCTCCATTGACATGCTTTGTCATCTAACCTATCATCACCATCAAATGAAGGGGATTTCCGCTCCAAAGGAGACACCGATGACCCATGTGCACGCATCTATGGTGATGGCCCGGTTGACGGGAGCGATCGTTGTCCTGGCCCTGGCGGGCCCGGCCTTCGCTCAGGTCAATCCATGCGCCGAGAGCGGCCCGGACTGCCGCCTGTTGACAGCGGCGGAGGTCAGCGCGATCAAGGCGCGCCTACTGGCCCTGCAGGCGGCCATGCCCGTCCCGGACCCGGCCCGATTCGCTCCGCCGCCCGATCAGAACATGGCGATGACGCTCGATTTCATCGCCGAGCTCGAGGCTGGGGGTCCGATGATCTCCGGGTCGTGGCCGGGCGGAGCGTTCACCGAGCGCAACAGGGTCTCCGGCCTCTACGAAGGCCTGGCCAAGGCCAAGCCCGCGGAGGCCAAGGATCCGATGGCCGCGGCAAAGCTTATGGAGGCCATGTTCGGTAATCGCGTCGAGGTCCTGGCCGAGCTCCTGCCCCACCCGTTTCTCGTCAGTGTTGACGACAACGGCAACTGCGTCGACGTCACTGAATACGAGGCGACCGATATCGAAAAGACCTCCACATTTTTGTCCTATATCCACAGCGACGGGACGAGCCTGCGAGTGATCTTCGGCCCGCGGACGTGCAAGGAGGAGCAAACCTTCAGGGCCGGAAAGCCCTCCGCCAACCTGGCCCCCGTCATGAGCATCAGCCTCGAGATCAGCGCCCCCAACCGGGTCGAACTCCTGGCCCTCAAGAAGAAGATCGACCGCAAGGCCTTTGAGGCGCTCCTCGGCCCC
>VGJC01000156.1 GCA_016867635.1 Candidatus Aminicenantota bacterium
ATGAGGTCGTCGAGCAGGCCCTTGCGCTTGCCGAGAAGGATGTCGCGCATGAGCATCATCAGGGCCTCTTTGGCCTCGGGCTCGTAGGAGTGGATGTTGCCCTGGAGATAGACGACGGCCTTGCCGGACTTGGCGGCCTCTTGCGGCGAGGTCACCCGCGGATCGGCCAGGGCGACGGCCGCGCCGGTGCGGCGCAGGCTGGTCGTGAACATGTTGATGAGGAACATGTTCTCGCTCGACCAGCGCAGGGCGTTGATGAACTCCAGGACCTCGGTCGAGGAGGCCGTCCGCGTGTATCTGCTCTTCTCGGCGACGGTCAGGAGCTCGGCCGGCCACTTGCCGTTCCAGCCAGGGGGCACGGAATCGCCCCAGTGGATCTTCTGGGGCCCGGCCGGGGCCGCGGCGACTGCCAGCTCGAAAACAAGAAAAAGCAGCAATGCGAGGGCCGTCTTCAATGCTGTTTTCATAAGGCCTCCTCTAGAAAAAAATCGACCTCGATCTAATAAACGCTACCGGTCGAGGATGAGATGATCCCGTTTGTGACGGAGAGATAATAAAGCTCACCGCCGCTTCCCTGCCAGGTGAGCAGGTTGAAAGTCCCTCCGGCCTGGATCTTGTAGACGGGGACATGGCTATAAGTAAGCGGAGTAGAGGGTTGACAAACTTCAGGAACATGGTCAGCCAGAAGAAAATAAGCCGCCCCCAAGCCGACCGGCTGAGCTGTGCCGTTCGTTTCGACCAGAAGCGCCGTGTCTTCGTCGATACCTATTCCCTTGACCTCACCTGCCCAGCCGTCTTTGATCACCCTAGCCATAAAGACCAGCAGGCGCCCCATCCGTTTTCTGGACGCGAAATGGCTGTCCGCAATAACGGCCTGCAGCACTGGAACGGCCAGAAAGTTGCGGTCCAGGGTGATGTAGGAATTGTAGGGATTGGCCAGGGCTTCGGGCGAATAGACCGTGCCGTTCAGAGCCGAGAAGACAAACTCACCGAGTACGGCCAGCCCGGCGCTCGTCCCGCCCACTGGAACGCCGCGGCCAATGGCATAATCAACGGCCTCATTCAAGCCCGTCCCTTTCCAAAGCCTGAGGTAATCAGCCTGGTCGCCGCCCGCGATGAACAGCGCCTCGGCGTTTCTAACCTTGCTGACGACAAATTGGTCGTTGGCGCCGGTCCGGCTGTGAACTGTCAGAGTTTCCACGGAATCAACCTGACCGAGGCTGGCGACGTAAGAATTGTAGGCGTCCGCACCGCTGGCCCGAATAACCACAAAATCGCCTCCGCCGCTTCGCTGGATCATCCAGCGAAAAGCTTCATCCACATCAGAGCCGCCGCCCATGAGGACATAGCCCGGAGAAAAGGCCGTGACGGCATCGGCCGGGCTCCCGGCGCAATAGTAGCTGTAGCCCTGGCCTGAAGGAGGGGTTGGACCGGTCGGGCCGGTTTTTTGGCAGGACACAGCACAAAAAGAAAGCGCCAAGAGCATAATCATCAGATCTCGGACCTTCATTTTGTCTTCCTTTGGGGTCGGACCTCAGCATCTTAATTAATCAGAACAAGATAATCAATCTTCCGCGTCGGCCATCAGTTTGGAGAAGCCGATAAACCGTTGTTTTTGGCCCAAAAACGGCGCTCCTCAAAATCGTTGCCACCCGGCCGCCGGGACCCTATAATGAAGGCAGCAAGCCACAGGAGGGCTCCATGGACATCAAGGCCGTTCCGATCGACAAGCCGGAGGACATGAACTTCATCCTCGGCCAGGCCCGCTTCATCAAGACGGTCGAGGATCTCCACGAGGCGGTCGTCACGGTCGCCCCGCACATGAAGTTCGGCGTCGGCGACGGCGTCCGGACCAAGGGCGTCGAGGGCCCCGAAGACGTCCAATGGCGCAAGGACTTCCTGCGCAAGATCGGCTACAAGCTTTGAGACACATAACGTCCGACGAAATCGAGCGCGCCCTGACCATGCCCGAGGCCATCCGGGCCGTCAAGGAGGCGTTCATCCAACTTTCCTCAGGCCAAGCCCGCGTCCCCGCCCGGACCAGCATCGAGCTCCCCGAGCTCCGGACGACGGCCCTGGTCATGCCCGCCTACCTGCCCGCCACGAAGAGGATCGGCCTCAAGCTGATCTCGCTCTGTGAGGACAATCCGGCCAAAGGCTTGCCCCTGGCCCAGGCCGTGACCATCCTCATGGACGCCGAGACCGGAACCCCGCTCGCCGTCCTCGACGCCTCCTATCTCACGGCCGTCCGGACCGGGGCCTCCTCCGGCGCGGCCACCGACGCCCTGGCCCGCGAGGACGCCCGCGTGGCGGCCGTCTTCGGCGCCGGCGTTCAAGGCCGGACCCAGCTCGAGGCCGTGGCCTCCGTCCGCCCCCTCGAAAAAGCCTTGATCTTCGACGTCGATCCCCGGGCCGCCGCCCGCTTCGCCGAAGAAATGGGCCGCCGGCTCTCCCTGCGCGTCGAGCCCGCCGCCTCGCCCCAAGCCCTTCGGGAAGCGGACATCGTCTGCACGGCGACCACGTCCGCCGTCCCGGTCTTCGCCGACGCCGACCTCAAGCCCGGCGCCCACGTCAACGCCGTCGGCTCTTACAAGCCCCACATCCGCGAGACCCCCCCCGAGACCGTCATCAGGGCCCGGGTCTTCGTCGACCACCGGGCGTCCGCGCTCGAGGAGGCCGGCGACCTGATCATGCCCCTCCGCGCCGGACAGATCTCTGAAAGCCACATCCTGGCCGAGATCGGCGAGGTCCTGGCGGGTCTCGTCCCGGGCCGCCTCTCCGAAGAGGAGATCACCTTGTTCAAGTCCGTGGGCAGCGCCGTCCAAGACCTGGCCGTGGCCGGCTTGGTCGTAGGCTGAGAGGCAACGATGGAATTCGCCAGCATCCTCAACGACGTCCTCGGCCCGGTCATGCGCGGGCCCTCGAGCTCCCACACGGCCGGCTCCTACCACATCGGCCGCCTCGTCCGCGACCTCCTCGGCGAGGACCCCGCGACGGCCGCGTTCACTTTCGACCCCGACGGCTCCTACGCCAAAACATACCGGCAACAGGGCGTCGACCGGGCCCTGTCGGCCGGACTGCTTGGCTGGCCCATCACCGACACCCGCTTCGCCCGGGCCCTGGCCCTCGCTCCCAAGCACGGCCTCACGATCCGATTCCGGCTGGCCCGGCTTCCCGAGGCCGACCATCCGAACACGGCGCGCATGGAGATCGTCTCGAAAAGCGGCCGGCGCCTGGAGGCCGTGGCCAAGTCGGTCGGCGGCGGGATGGTCACTCTCACCGAGCTCGACGGCCGGCCCGTCCTTCTCGACGGCAGGAGCCACGCGGTCCTCGTCCTGGTCTCCGCGTGGCAGGCCCGCGATGCCGAGAGGATCGTCATGGCCGACGGCGCCCCGCACGCCGGCCCGCCCCCCTCGCGCACGACGTCGGGCGGCCGGGTCCTCCTCTCTTTCCAAAGGACCGCCCCGCTCGGCCCCGAGCCTCTGGCCGCCCTGTCGCGGCTCCGGGGCGTCCGAGCGGTTTGGACCGCCGGGCCGCTCTTTCCCGTGAAAAAGGGCGACCCCCTCTTCCGGAGCGGCTCCGGAATGATCGAGTTCGCCCGCCTCAAGCGCCTCTCGCTGGGCCGGGCCGCCCTGGCCTACGAGGCGAAGCTCCTGGGTCTCACCGAACGAGAGGTGGTCAAAGAGATCCTCCGCCGTTACGGCGTCATGCGGGATTCCGTCCGCCTCGGTCTTTCCGGCCGCGCCGTCCGGATGCAGCTCCTCGAACCCTCGGCCGGCCGCGTCTTCCGGGCCGAGCGCCGCGGGGCCCTCGCCGCCGGCGGCCTCCACGCCCGGGCCGCCGCCCGGGCCATGGCCGCCCTCCACGTCTCCAACAGCATGGGTGTGGTCTGCGCCGCCCCGACCGGCGGGTCCGCGGGCGTCCTGCCCGGGGTCATCGTCACTTTGGCCGAGGAGAAAAAGCTCAGCGACGAGAGGATCGCCCTGTCGCTGCTGGCCGCCTCCGCCGTCGGGCTCGTCTTCGCCTACCGGGCGACGTTCGCCGCCGAGGTCGCCGGCTGCCAGGTCGAGATCGGCGCGGCCGGGGCCATGGGCGCCGCGGCCGTGGTCGAAGCGTCGGGCGGCGCCGCCCGCCAAGCCGCGGACGCCGCCGCTATCTCCCTCCAGAACACCATGGGCTCGGTCTGCGACCTGGTCCAGGCGATGTGCGAGATCCCCTGCCACACGCGCAACGCCGTGGCCGCCTCGAGCGCCTTCGTCTGCGCCGACCTCGTTCTCGGCGGATACACGAACCCCATCCCTCTCGACGAGACGGTCGACGCCTCCTACGCCTCGGGCCGGATGCTCCCCATCGAGCTCCGCTGCACGGCCCTCGGCGGGCTGGCCGCCGCCCCCTCAGCCCGGGCACTGAGATCCCGTCACCGGAAGGGGTGAGCCGCCCTCCTTCCCGGCGACTGCCCCCCAGCCGAAAAATCACCCGGCCAATCCTCCCGAAAGGCTATTAAAGGTTTTTATTATCTGTCATTTAATGTCCCGGGAGCGCAGTCCGCATGAAGACCAAGAAGGCCCGGCCAAAAGCCTCCGCCATCGCCGATTTCCTGGGCCGCAGCGCCGAGGAGATCCAGAGCCATCTGGCCCTGGCCGCCGAGGTCAAGTCCAAGATGTCCGAGCTCCTCGGGGCGACCATCGAAGAGCTGGAACGGGCCCGGCGCCTGGAGACCCTGGCCTCGAGCATCGCCGCGGCCGTCCCCGCGTCGCCCTCGACGCGGCCGCACCGCGGCTCCCGTTCGGGGGCAACGGCCCGGCCGCCCGAAAGCTACTTCGACCAGGAGATCCGGACCCTGAAAAAGGCCCGCAAGCTTCTCGGCATCCAAGCCCCGGACCACGCGGAGCGCGTTTCTCATCCGCCTCTTCAGCCGCCGCCGGCGCCGCCGCCGCCCCCCTTCCCTCCCATCGAAGCGACCTCCCCGCCCGGGCCGCGCCGCACCGTCCTCCTCCTCGAGGATGACCCGTTCACGGTCCGTCTGCTGAAATACTTCCTCGAGAAGGAAGGCCTGCGCGTCCTCGTCTCGGACGACGGCGCGGAGGGGTTCCGGACGGCCGTCCGCGAAAGGCCGGACCTCGTCATCCTCGACCTCATGGTCCCGGGGATCGACGGCTTCCAGCTCCTCAAAGACCTCAAGGACGACCCGTCCACCGCCTCGCTCCCCGTCTTCGTTCTGAGCATACTGGCCCAGGAGACCGATATCCTGAAGGCGATCGAGCGCGGCGCCGCGGACTATTTCACCAAGCCCTTCTCCCCTCCCGTCCTCATCGCCAAGGTCAAGCGGGCCCTCGAGGCGCGCCGTGGATGACGTCCTTTCCGTCCTCGTCACGTACGTCTTCTTGTTCCTTCTGCTCGTTTCCGCGGCCCTGTTCCTGTTCATCCTCCTCCGGCGCCTCGCCATCCAGCATCGCGAAGCCGTCTTCCAGGTCCGCTACCTCGAGATCGAGCAGGAGGTCCTCCAGGC
Organism: Candidatus Aminicenantota bacterium; assembly: GCA_016867635.1. Classification (GTDB taxonomy): domain Bacteria; phylum Acidobacteriota; class Aminicenantia; order Aminicenantales; family Saccharicenantaceae; genus RBG-16-66-30. The sequence goes on from VGJC01000156.1 coordinate 5,510, forward strand.
CATCGCCGCTGGGGACATTTCGACGGCCGTGGGGACGGCCCTCCGGCACCGGGGCCGGCCTGACGTCCTGACCCAGGTCCTGGTCAATTTCGCGGAGATGATCAGCGGCCGAGGCCGCGAGGTCCTGCGGACGATCTTCGAACACGCCCTGAAACGCCGGTTCCTCAAGGACCTCCGCTCGCCCTTCGT
>VGJC01000157.1 GCA_016867635.1 Candidatus Aminicenantota bacterium
GCCGGAGATAGATCTTGACCTCGACCCAGGCCAGCTTCCAGAAGCCCCTCATCCCTCGCCTCCTTGGGCGCGCGAGTCCCGGGTCAGGGCCAGGAATACGTCCTCGAGATCGGGCCGTTCGGTGTGAACGTCCCTGAACCGGACCCCGGCCTCGTCCAAGGCGTTGACGACGAGGCAGATCAGGCGCTCTCCGGTGCCCGAGACGCGGTACCGCTCGCCGTTCTTTTCGACTCGGGTCACGCCCGGCAGGGAGGCCAGGGGCGCCGGGTCGAAGTCCCTGTCGGCGACGAACAGCAGGGTCGTCTCGGCCCCCAGCCCGCGGACGAGGTTGGCCGGCGAGTCCATGGCCACGACCCGGCCGCGGTCCATGACCAGGACCCGGTCGCAGAGCTGTTCGGCCTCCTCCATGAAGTGGGTCGTCAGGAAGACCGTCTTGCCTCTGTCCCGGATGCCGCGGACCAGGTCCCACATGGACCGCCGGGCGTGCGGATCGAGACCGGTCGTCAGCTCGTCGAGAAAGACCAGCTCGGGGTCGTTGACCAGGGCCAGGGCGATGAACAGCCGCTGCTTCATCCCGCCGGACAGCTTCTCGAAGCGGGCGTTCCGTTTGCCGGCGATCCCCAGGCGCTCGAGAAGCGGTGGCCAGGGCACGGCCTTCCGGTAGTAGGAGGCGAAGAGGTCCAAGGCTTCCCAGACCTTGATGTCGTCGGGCAGCGCGCTCTGCTGGAGCTGGACGCCGATCCTTTCCCGCAGCTCGGCGCCGTCCGCGCGGGGCTCGAGGCCGAGGACGCGGATCGTCCCGCCGTCGGCGCCGCGCAGCCCCTCCAGGCACTCGATGGTCGTCGTCTTGCCGGCGCCGTTCGGGCCGACCATGCCGAAGATCTCGCCGCGCCCGACCTCGAAGCTGATCCCGTCGACGGCCGCCAGCCGGCCGTAGGACTTGCGGAGGCCGGCGACCTCGATCGCCGCCGTGGCCGTGGTCGTTGTCATGGGTCTTGGTCCGCGATGTTCAGGAGCGGAAGTATAGCCCGCGGAGCGGCGGGGGGTCAAGCGAGCCTCAGGGGATCCTGAAAAGGGCGTTCCGGAAATACTCCCAGCCGTCGCGGACGGTCCGTTCGACGGGGATGTACTCGTGGCCGAACTCCTCGCGGCTCTTGGTGTTGTCGTAATAGGCCGTCCATCCGCTCAGCCGCCCGTATGAGCCCGTCAACAGCGGTCGGCGCCGGCTGACCCGGCTTATCCCTTCGAGGGCGCGACCGGCGGCGGTCAATAGGGGGGCGGGGATAGGAAAGGGATAGGCCCGGCGGCCGCACGCCCGGGCGATGAGGCGGATGACGTCGCGATAGGGGAGGTTGGCCCCGACGACGAGATAGCTCTGCCCGTCTCGGCCCCGGCCTTCGAGGGCCTTGAGGATGACGGCGACCAGGTCGCGGACGTCGACCACAGCCAGCCCTCCGGCGAAGGAACCGATCAGGGGCCCCCGTGAAACGCGGCGGTAGAGCTCGTTGTGCGGCGTTTTCGGGTCGTGGTCGCCCGGGCCCATGATGGAGGCCGGGTTGAGGATGACGGCTCTCAACCCCCGTTCCCGGACGGCCTGCTCCACGATATCCTGCCCGCGCCGCTTGGACGTCATGTAGAGGATGTCCGGCGGCCAGTTGAAGGGGGTCGACTCATCCGCCGGACGGCCGGTCCGGTCGAATCCGATCGCGCCCACCGAAGAGACGTGGACTAGACGGCGAACGCCGGCGGACAGGCAGGCCTCGACGATCGACCGGACGCCGTCGACATTGATCTCCTCCAGCCGGTCCGTTTCCCGTTTCCAATAGGAAATGAACCCGGCGAGATGGACGACATGGGTGTGGCCCTCGACGGCCCGGGCGACGGACGGCCGGTCCCGGATGTCCCCCTCGACCAGCCGGACCCCCGGATCCCTCCATGTGCGGGGCAGGGGGTCGCCGGGAAGGACGAGCGCGGCGACGCTTTCCTGACCGTATTTCCCGAAGAGCTCTGGCATCAGGACGGAGCCGACGAAACCCGTCGCTCCGGTGACCAGGATGTTCACGAGCGTTCTGTCCGCCTCCGCCGGTAGAGGAAGGTGTCCGTGGCCACGCCCGCCGCCGCGTGCAGGACGAAGGTGTAGAAGAAGGACCCTGTCAGCCAGGCGATGGCCCCGAAGAGAAGACCCGCGCCGGCCGCCGCGAAGACCTCAGAGTCGGGGTGCCCGATATGGAAAAGCGTGGAAACCAACGTCTGTACGGCCAGGGCCGGAAGAAGCCCGATGGCCGGGACGAGCGGCAGGAAGAGCACGCCCCGGAAGATGAACTCCCAGGGCAGGTAATAGAGCAGGACATAGGAGGCTTGGTAGACGAGGAATGTCCGCATCGACGAACAGGCGTTCTTGGCGAACGGGTACATCCGGATCATTTCGGGGTCGCGGGAGCCGGCGGCGCTGGCCAGAACGGCCAGAGGGAGCCCGGCGGCGACGATCATCAGCCCGGGCCCGGACCGGCCGAAGGTCCAGCCCCACGAGGCCAGGAGCGCCAGGGGTTCCGCGGAGGTCAGGGCCACGATGAGGCCTGGGGCCAGGACACCAAGCCCGAAGAAGGAGGCGAAATAGAGCCGGACGGCCGCGAGCTCGGCCCGCGCCTTTCGAGTGCGCCGGAAGTGGAGAACGGTTGCCAGGAGGGTCAGGGCCAAGGCCAATTCCAGATAAACAAGAGCCAGGGGCAGGTCCTGCCCTGCCGACATTTCAAGCCAGGCGCTCACGTTCCCTCTCTCCCTTGTACCAGGCGACGATCTCCGCGAACTGGCGCTCGAAATCGTCGTCGGGCTCGTAGCCGAGCTCGGCGACCGTCCTCGAGATGTCATAGGTCGTCTCGGTCGTGATCCTCTTGATCCGGTAATAGTTCAGCTCCCGTTCCATCCGCGGGAGGAGCTTGTAGGCCGCTTGGGCCGCGGCCGCGGCCGCGAAGGCGAACCGGACGGGAACGTAGATACGCTGCTTCCTCCCGAGCCCGGACTGAAGGGCCCTGAAGAGATCCCGCCAGGTCGGGAGGACGCGGTTCGTCACCGTATAGGCCTGTCCCTCGACGCCGTCCTTGGTCAGGGCGAGCTCCACGGCCCGACAGAGGTTGCCGACGTGGCAATAGCCGAAACGCCACCGTCCGTGCCCGACGATGAGCGGGGCTCCCCGTTCACAGCCCCGGAGGAGATGGGCGCAGGTGACCCGGTCGTTGGGGCCGAAGACGTCCCCGGGCCTGAGGATGACGAGGGGCAAGCGTCCGGCGGCGTGTTCGGCCAGCAGCGCGCGCTCGGTCCGGATCTTTTGCCGGACGTAGGGCATGAATTCGGCGGACCTGCCCGGCCGCTCCTCGGAGATGTCGAGGCTGTCGAAGCCCAGGGTCAGGGCGGAGGAGATGTAGACGAAACGCTTCAGGGATGTCCTTGAAGACCGGAGCCGGCCGGCAAGGTGAAGGGTCGTGTCGTAGATATTCAGGCGGCACTCCTCGTCGCCGGCCATATCGGAAACGAGGGCCGCGGTATGGACGACGTACGGGGCGTCGTCCGGGAAGGCGATCCCTTCCGGCTTCCGGAGGTCGCCTCTGATGAGGCGGACGTCGAGGTCTTCGAGAAAACGGAGGTCGGAGGACTCCCGGACCAGGCCGTCGACCCGCCAGCCAAGGCCCAGGAAATGACGGCAGAGGTTGGACCCGATGAACCCGTTGGCGCCGGTGATCAGGACGCGGCTCACGGGGACTCCGCGGGACCTGTCCCGGCCCATCGGTTCCACGCGCTCTGCAGGCCCGGCGAGAGGAGCAGGACCGGCACGGCGGCGGCGACGCCGATGACCATATCGGCGAAATAGTGGAAGCGGCCGTACACCGTGGAGACGTAGACGGAAAGGATGACCGGGGCCAGGGCCCAGAATCCCCACCGGGTGTACTTCAGGGACGTGAACCACATGACCGTGGCGGCGGCGCAGTGGGGGCTGGGGATGGTCCCGCCCGGGGCATGGAAATTCGTCCGTATGTACTCGGCGGCCTGTCCGAACCCGCGGATGGGCAGAGGCTCCGTCAGGAGGTCGCGGACCTTGTCCCAGTGCAGGGGCCCCATGACGGGGAACAGGATGAAGCCCAGTCCGCAGACGATGTTGATCAGGCCCAGCCGGAAAAGATAGTCCTCGTTGGCCTCCTCTCCGTGGCGGAAAAAAATGACGGCCGCGAGAAGCGGATAGAAGACGACGTAAGCCACATAGACGAAGAACATCCAATCCGACAACAGGGGAGAGTAGAGCTTCTGGATCCAAACCAGCGGCTGGACGTCGAACAGGGCGCCCTCCCAGCGGAGCACGGTGTCGTCGTTCCAAGCGAAGAACAGGAGCTGGAGGTCGCGGCTCGTGAGGTAGATCTGAAGGTACATGATCTGGACGGACGCCGTCCGGAGGAGGAACCGGATCCCCTTGGGGCGAAGGATCCGGAGGGCCGCGATGGAGGCCAGGTAGAGGGAAAGATAGAGAGAGTGCCTGCCGATGACGGTCCAGGGATGCTCCAGCCGTCCTTGGAAGACGACAGCCAGAAGGATGAGGAGGGAACTGCCCGCGAGGATGACGGCGTCCGCCGGACGGAGGGGCAGGCCGGCGGAACGGGTGGGCCTGGAGGAGTCCATCCTCAGGTCTCCTTTGCCCGCCGGCGGGGCGGTCCGTGCTTGGCGGCTTCCACCGCCCTCCGGACGGAATCCCGCATGGATATTTCCGGCCGAAAACCTAACTCCCGCTCGATCTTCGAAGCGTTGTAGGTCCAGAAGTGCCTCCTGCCGGCCCGGACGATCTCCCGGGTCAGGCGGGGCGCGCGGCCGCCGAGGCGGGCGGCCCTTTCCGTGAACCAGGCTGCCGCGAGCTGAACAGCGTAGGGGATGGGCAGAACCGGCCCCCGAATGCCGGTTTCTTCACGGACGGCCCGGACGATCTCCCTCCAGGCGTAGGCCCGGCCGTCGGTTACGAAATAGGTCTGTCCGATGCTCCGGGGGTCTTCGGCCGCCAGGATCAGCGCCCGGACGAGATCCGCCACGTCGATGAGATTCGTTTGGGGGCGCCCGTTGCCGAGGGAGGGGGCTATCCGCCGCCGCATCATTTTGACGGCCCCCTCGAGCTCGGGCTGACCGGGGCCGAGCACGTTCGGGGGCCGGAGGATGGTCACCGGGAGGCGGTTTCGGGCGGCCAGGACCAGCCTTTCCGCTTCGAGCTTGCTGCGTCCGTAGTCGGAGACGGGCCGGGGCTCGCCGTCCTCGTCGGGGGTCTCGCCCTCCGGGCTCGGCCCGGCGGCGGCGATGCTCGACACGAAGAGGAACCGCTGGAGACCGGGCCCGGCCGCAAGGCAGGCTTCGACGAGATTCCGGGTGCCTTGGACGTTGGCCGATCCGTAGGCCTGCCCGTCGGGGGCGCTGATGACCCCAGCCAAATGAAATACGAAGTTCTTATCCTTGACGGCGGTCGTCAGGGACGGCTTGTCACGGAGATCCCCGATGAGGAAGGATACCGGTCGGCCCTGAAGGAGACCCGTCCGGCTCGTCGGGCGCACCAGGCAGGTCACCTCGGCGCC
>VGJC01000158.1 GCA_016867635.1 Candidatus Aminicenantota bacterium
CGTGGAGAAGGATGTCTTCATGAAGCTGACCGGCAACAGGGACCGGGACATCTTCATCGAGACCTTCTGGAAGCAGCGGGACCCGACACCGGGCACGCCGGCCAACGAATACAAGGACGAACTCCTCAAGCGATTCCGATACGTCAACGAGTTCTTCGGCCGGGCCACCACCCGACGGGGGTGGCAGACCGACATGGGCCAGTTCTACATGATCCTGGGACCGCCGGCCAGCATCGAACGCTTCGAGACCTCGGCCCACATCGTCCCCTGTCAGGCCTGGTCCTATTACGGGGACCCGGCCAAGAACCTGCCCAGCAGCTTCAACCTCCTTTTCTACCAACGCGGCAACGTCGGGGAGTTCAGGCTCTACGACCCGGTCTCCGACGGCCCGATACGGCTCCTGACGAATCCGTCGGGCCTGGACCCCACGGACTACGAGGCGCTCTACGACCGCATCCGGGAGATCGCGCTGACCCTGGCCGACCTGTCCGTGGCCATGGTCCCCGGCGAGCACGGCTTCGATTTCAGCCCATCGCCGCGGAACCAGATCATCCTGGCCGACATCCTGCAGTCCCCGAAGATGGACGTCAATTTGTCCTACGCCACCCACTTCCTGAACTACAGAGGGATGGTCTCGACGGAGTACATGACCAATTTCGTCGAGAACCAGGCGACGACGGCCCTGGTCCTGGACCCCGTCACCGGTCTGCGCTTCCTCCATTTCTCCATCGTCCCCAAGACCGTCACCATGGAGTGGGCCGACATCAGCAGCCAGCACTATTGCAGCTATCAGGTCAACGCCAGCTTGAGGGTCGGCGAGGACATCGTCTTCCAGTACACCCGGGATTTCCCGGTCTACATCAACGAGAGCGACGCCGACCGGGTCAAAGCCAACGGCATCGCCATCGAGGATTCCTTCCCCGTGTCCGAGGGCCGGTTCCGGCTCATCATCCTGCTCGTCAACACCGTGGGCAAGGAGTTCACCATCGTGGAGAAAGACCTGGCCGTCCCCGCCGAGACGGGCGCCCCGCGGATCGAGGGCCCCTTCCTCGGCTACAAGTTCGAGACCTACCAGCGGGACGTCCATGTCCCGTTCAAGGTCATAGACCGGAAACTGGTCGCGGACCCCAAGAACACCTTCGGTCTCTCCGAGAACATCGCCGTCCTGTTCAACGTGACCAACATGACGGAGGAGCTCCGCAACGGCGGCGAAGCGCGGGTCCTCGTCCGGGGGCTCCAGGCGGCGGTACCCGTCAGCCGGACCTTCACGACCAAGCTGTCGAACGTCTCCTTCGGTCGTACCCTGAGCGTCCCCCAAGTCCTCCCGGCCGGCGAGTTGATACCGGATTATTACGAGCTCGCGGTCAGCCTGGTCGGCCCCGACGGGCGGACGCTTGACGAGAAGAAGGAGGCGTTCATCGTCTCCCCGACCGCGGCCGTCTCCCACCCCATCGTCCACACCAAGGGGTTTTCGCTCGCCAACCAGTTCATCTTCCATTACATGCTCGCCGAACAGGCCGAGAAGCTGAACCGGCCGGACCGGGCGGCGGCCTTATACGAGAAGGCCTTCGGGCTCAATCCCGAGTACAAGGAGGGGGTCGTCCGTTACGCCAATTTCCTGCTCAAGACCCGGGAGTTCGACGGGGCGCTGGCCCTGTCGGACAGGCTGCGCGACGACGACTACCGGCGGTTCGAGTACCTGTCGCTTCGGGGCAAGGCGCTCTTGGGCCTGGAGAAATTCGACGAGGCCCTCGTCCCGCTCATCGAGGCCAACAATATCTACAACAGCGAGATCCAGGTCCTCAACGCTCTGGGGATCTGCTATCAGAGGACCGGCGAACGCCAGAAGGCGCTGGCCGCCTTCGAGGCTTCGCTGAAGCTCAACCCCGAGCAGGACGACATCCGGAAGCTGGTCGAACAGATCAAGAGATAGGCCGGCTTCCCTTGGCGTAGTACCCGGCCCGGCAGGAAACGGGGAAGTCCCCTCTCTTGACCCGGACCTCGATCTCCCTGAATCGCCCGTCCCGCTCGGGATTTCCGGGGACGTAGGTCAGGAGATAATAGCTCCGCGAAGCCTCGGCGGCCGTTCGAAACGACGCCGCCGGGTTCTGGGAGGTGTCCGGCAGCCCCCCCGTGGCCCGGGCCACAGCGGAGAAGAGCTTGAAAACGTCCTCGGACTGCTCTTTCATGGTGGCCCCCTGGATGTACTGGGCCTCCTTGTTCATGAAGATGAAGCTGAAGGTCATGGCGGCGTCGGCGAAGGCCTTGCGGATGAGGTCCTCGTCGAGGGTGGCCCGACGATGGTAGAATTGGAAAAGGTCCTGGAGGTCGCCCCGGATGTTCGGCGTATCCTGGTACATGTCCATGAGCGCGTTCAGCGCGGTGGCGCTGATCTCGGGGCGGAATTCGCGCTGGTAGAAGAAGACGACGAAGTTGCGTCCGGGCCGGCCCCGAAGGGATTCCGCGAAGTCGATGAGCCGCCGCTGGTCCAGGAGGCGCATGTTCTCGAGCTTCCGCAGGCCCTCCTTGTAGCGTTCGAGCTGCATCTCGAGCCCGAAAGTCGTCCCCGAATCAGTCTCCATGTCGGTATCCGGGCTATGCCTGTCGCCGCCGATGGCCCTGACCACGCGGCGCAGCTCGCGCAACGTGTCCCGGTAATCGCCTCCGCCCTGCTGGATGTCCCGGCGGAGGATCTGCTGCATCTCCTTCGAAAGGGCGGCCATGGGTCTCCTGGCCATGGCGTCCGGCGTCAGGCTGTAGGGCTTCATGGGGGTGACCAGGGTCATGGCGTCACCGGGCAGAAGGAGGGAACTGAAGAGGTGGTCGACGGCCTCGCCGAGCCTCGCGTTCCAGTCGGTCGTCTGGAAGAGGAGGTAGAAATGGCGATGGAGATCGGGAGAGGCCGCTTGACGGACCTCCTGGCGCAGGATGTTCTGCTCCCGGACGAGATGGAGGGAGGCCGGCGTCTGCAAGGCCCCGTCCTCGTAGATCTCGAAGTCGTCGAGGGCCAGGCCGTCGACGAACCGGCCCTGGTCGTGGACCCAGACCAGGACCTCGACCGCCGCGTTCGACTGGGCCGGGGACGGCCCGGCCAGGGCCAAGACGAGGACGAGAAGGGACAGGGGGACCGAGCGCTTTGACTTCATAATCATTAACTCCTCCGTTTATTATACCTGCTGCAAGAAACATATTGAAATCGGTTCCCGGATTGTTCACAATGGACGGGAATTCCGAGCGGGAGGACGAGCATGAGCGAAGAGAAGCTTCTTTTGATCCCCGGTCCGAGCCCGGTCGTGCCCCGCGTCCTCGAGGCCTTGGCCAGGCCGACCGTGTCCCATGTCGGGCCGGAGATGGTCCGCGACCTCCGGGAGGCCTGCGACAACCTCAAGAGGATCGCCTTCTGCGACGAGGGTCAGCCGTTCATCGTCGCCGGGGCCGGGACGTTGGCCATGGAGATGGCCCTGCTCAACACCGTCGGGCCGTCCGACCGCGTCCTCGTCCTCTCCCAAGGGTATTTCGGCCGGCGGATGGCGGATGTCTGCGCGGCTTTCGGCCTCCAGCACGACGTCATGGAAAGCGAGTGGGGCAGGGCCGTCGTCCCGGAGGACCTCGAGCGCCGCCTGGCCGAAAAAAGCTACAACGTCGTCGTCTGCACTCACGTCGATACCGCGACCGGCGCCTGCGCTCCGGTCGAGGACTACGCCGCGGTCCTCGACCGGACCGGCTCGCTGTTCGTCGTCGACGGCGTCTGCGCGACGGGAGGCGTCCCGGAACGCATGGACGCCTGGGGCCTCGACGTCGTCCTGACGGCGGCCCAGAAGTGCCTGGGAACGCCGCCGGGGCTGGCCGTGCTGGTCCTGTCCCCGCTGGCCATGGAGAAGCGCCGCGGCTTGGACAGGGTCCCCGCCTACTACGCGGACCTTCTCCGGTGGCTGCCGGTCATGCAGGACCCGGCCAAGTACTTCTCGACGCCCTGCGTCAACGAGATACGGGCCTTCGCCGAAGGCACGCGGATCATTCTCGAGGAGGGCCTGGAGGAGAGGTTCGAGCGCCACGAGCTCTTCGCCTCGGCCCTCAGGGCCGGGCTGGCCGCTCTCGGCTTCACGTTGTTCACCGACCCGCGTTTCCTGGCCCCCACGCTTTCTGTCGTCCGGTATCCCGAGGGGCTCGAGGACAAGGCCTTCAGGGCCGGCCTCTACGGGAACGGCGTCGTCGTCGCCGGGGGGCTGGCCCAGACGGCGGGCCGCGTCTTCCGCATGGGCCACATGGGCAACCTGACCTCGGCCCAGGTGCGGTTCGCCGTGGAGGCCGTGGAGAGAAGCCTGGCCGCGCTCGGTTTCCGTTTCGAGGCCGGGGCCGGCCGCGCCGCGGTCGACAGCGTCCTGGCCGCGTAGGCCGGCGAAAGGCGAGGCCATGAAGAGCAAGGTCTATTTCATCCCGGCCGACGGCGGGGAGCCGGTCGACGCCCTGTCCGGCAAGGTCCGACGCGCGTATCTGGCCATGGGGCTCAACGAACGGATCGCCGAGGGCGATTTCGCGGCCCTCAAGATCCACTTCGGCGAGCCCGGGAACAAGGGCTTCATCAAACCGCAATGGCTCACCGGTCTGATCGGGGAGGTCCTTCAGAGGACAAGACGCGCCTTCCTGACGGACACCAACACGCTCTACGTCGGCCGCCGCTCCAACTCCGTCGACCATCTCCGCCTGGCCTGGTCCCACGGCTTCACGCCGGAAATAACCGGCGTCCCGGTCATCATCGCCGACGGCCTCATCGGCCGCGACAAGCACGAAGCCAAAGGCGCCCAGGCCCGGACGGCCTCTTCCAAGATCGCCAGCGCCATCCTCGATTCCGACGCGCTGATCTGCCTGACCCACGTCACGGGACACGTCCAGACCGGGCTCGGGGCGGCCCTGAAAAATATGGGGATGGGCTGCGCCTCCCGGGCCGGCAAGCTCGACCAGCACTCCGTGACCCACCCCCGGGTCAACCCCCAAGCCTGCCGCAACTGCGGTGTTTGCATGGCCTTCTGCCCCGAGAGCGCCATCGTTCAGGCCGAAGGGCACGTGGTCATCGACCCGGCCCGGTGCATCGGCTGCGGCGAGTGCCTGGTCGCCTGCAAGTACGGGGCCATCAGGATGAAATGGGACGAGGATTCCCTGCGCATCCAGGAGAAGGTCGCCGAATACGCCTTCCGGGTCTTCGAGCGCTTCAAGGGCCGGGCCGGCTTCCTCAATTTCCTGATCAAGGTCACCAAGGACTGCGATTGCATGGCCAAGGACCAGGACCCCGTCGTCGACGACATCGGCATCCTGGCCTCGCTCGACCCCGTGGCCGTCGACCGGGCCACGGCCGACCTGGTCCTCGAGCGCGGCGGCCGGGACGTTTTCCGGGCCGGCTACGATATCGACTGGTCGGCCCAGCTCATCCACGGCGAGAAGATGGGCCTGGGAACGACGAAGTACACCATCGTAAGGATCGATTGAGGGGGGAGACTGCCGCCCGCTCTCGCGCCTGCCGGCCGTCGAGCTTCCTGATGAGCATGTTGAAAAAGGATCGGGGAGGTGGGATTTGAACCCACGACCCCAGCGT
>VGJC01000159.1 GCA_016867635.1 Candidatus Aminicenantota bacterium
TCTATCGTCACCTCATGGCCAACTGTTCCCCGGAAACGGGAGACGAGCCTTGAAAAAGCGGGGCCGGACCGCTACACTGGTTCTCGACGGAACGCCGCCCCGGGAGCCCCGATGAAGACCTTCCTCCAAACCGCCTGCGCCGCCGCCGCGCTGTTCATCCTGGCCGTCTCCTCCTTCGCCGTCCTGAAGCCGGGCGACGCGCTCATGCCGTTCTCGCTGCTCGACGTCGACAACCGGGAATACGCGGTGACGCTGGAGGACGGCCGGTTGACCCTGACCGTCACGGAGACGGCGGGGGGAGAGGCCCGGACCGTCAAGTCCCACCCGGACGCGCTGCTCATCGACTTCTGGGCCACCTGGTGCGTTCCCTGCCGCAAGGCCATGCCCCACCTGCAGAGCCTGCACGAGAAGTACGGCCCGGCCGAGGGCCAGGCGGAGGGCGGTCTGAGGATCATCGGCATCGCCCTCGACGACGCCGGCTCCAAGGTCGTCCGGCCGTTCATCCGCAGGATCAAGGTCACCTATCCTAACCTCGTCGACCCGACCAAGGGGGACACGGCCGGCGGGATGATCCGGTCGGCCAAGGAAACGCAGGCCAGGTACAGGGTCCAGGAGATCCCGGTCGTCTATCTCATCGACTCGGGCGGCAACATCACCCACGTCCACGTCGGGTTCAAGGAGGAGTTCGTCGCCGAGCTCGATCACGCTGTCAATGGGCTGATGAAGGGAGGGAAGGGATGAAGCGCATACTCCCCTGGGTCCTCCTGGCGCTCTTCGCCGGGATGATGGCCGCCGGGCTCCTGCTCGGGGAATACAGGGCGGTCCTGGAGAAGGCCGTCACCGTCTGCCTCGATTGCATCGGGATCGGGTGAGGTCGGGCCGTGGCCGGCACCGCCAAGAAGAAACCCCGGGATAAACGGGCTTGGTACCAGGCCGCGAGCGCCCTGGCCATGAACGCCTGGCTGCCGGGCTGGCTCAAGGGCCGGATCTTCCAGGGCGACATCAAGGGCGTCTGTGTCCCGGTCCTCAACTGCTACTCCTGCCCGTCGGCCCTGGGCGCGTGCCCTATCGGGGCCCTGCAGACCTCGTTCGGCGGCCTGCGCTTCAACCTGTCGATCGCCGAGAAGAAGTTCGGGCTCTACGTCATCGGATTCCTCGGGGCGGTCGGCAGCGTCGTGGGCCGCCTGCCCTGCGGCTGGCTCTGCCCGTTCGGGTTCTTCCAGGAACTGCTTCACAAGATCCCCACGCCCAAGGTCAGGATGCCGTCCTTCCTGTCCTATTTCCGGTACGTCTTCCTGGCGCTTTTTGTGGTCGCCCTGCCCCTGCTCGTCGTCGACGAGTTCGGCTTCGGGGAGACCTGGTTCTGCAAGTGGGTCTGTCCGGCCGGGACCCTCCAGGCGGGCCTGCCGCTCGTCGCCCTCAACACCAACCTGCGGGCCCTGGTCGGCTTCATGTACTATTGGAAGGTCGCGCTGCTCGTCCTGTTCATGGCCGCCATGGTCCTCATCCGCAGGCCGTTCTGCCGGGCCGTCTGTCCTCTGGGCGCGATCCTGGGGCTTTTCAACAAGGCCAGCCTATTCCGGATGGCCGTGGACGACGAGAAATGCACCCGCTGTGATCAGTGCCTCAAGGACTGCCCGGTCGGCATCCGGATCTACGAGTCGCCCGGCACGCCGGACTGCGTCCGCTGTCTCAAGTGCGTGTCCTCGTGCAAGTTCGGGGCCGTCAGCTACGAGTTCTTGAAGAAGCGCGAGGTCGCCGAGGACCTGCGCGTCACGAGCCGGGCCTGAGCCGAGGCTCTTCCTATTCCCCTTTCTTGATGACGACCTTGTCCCGCCAGACGGGATCGGACCGGCCGTCGCCGTCCGCGTCCACATAGATGGGATTGGTCAGCACGTAGGGGAGGGCGGCGCTCTCCGCCTTCCCGTCATCCGAGCGCTGCTGGATGAGAGGGTAGAGCGAAGCCCGTCCGATGACCTCGACCGCGATCCAGGCGTCGCGCTCGAGCGTCAGGCGGACCCGATCCCGGAACTTGACGACGGCCCCGGACTTGGCCCCGGCGGCGATCGGCTCGCGGCGAACGCCGTTGACGACGACGCGGACCTCGGAGACGTCCATCCATGGAGCCCCGGACACGGTGATGTCCAGATCGACGCGGCCCTTCTTGGCTGAGACGAGGTCCCCGAAGGTGGCCCGCCCGTTGGCCCGAACGGAGACGACCGGACCGGTGCTGACGAAGGACCGGCCCTCCTTGATGGCCTTGACCAGGGCCTCGGTGTCGAGGCCGGCGCCCTTGGGCCCGTCGTAGAGCACGTAGGTACGGGCGTATCCCGGCTCGCCGCCGTCTATGGTGTGGGCGTCCGAGGTCCCGACGATCCGAATGGGGTAGCCCCGGTTGAGGAGATGGAACCAGTCCTCGATGGATTGCCGGTTGGCCTCGTTGAGAACGGCCCCGTTCAGGGCCTCCATGACCTCGAAGCTCAGGTCGAAGGGGGCTTCCGCCGCGGCCCCGAGCTCGGGGTCCAATTTGTAATAGGCGAAGTAGTCCAGCCCGGGCCAGCGGGGATGATTGACGTGGATGAGGGTCCCCGGGTTCTTTTCCCGGCTGAGCTCGAAGAGAGTGCCGGGGTTCTCGTCGCGGACGCTGATGGCCCCGCGGCCGGGCTCGCCCGGCCTGACGGCGTCGGGGAACGTGTTGTAGTGGATGCTCCCCGTCCGGGCCGTGACCTCGTTGCCGGAGATGACGGCCAAATGGTCGCTGAGCCCCAAGGCCTTCAGATCGGGCCCGTAGTCCGTGACGTAATTGTGGTCGGCGGCCACGGCGACTTCGACGCCCTCGGCGACGACGCTCCGCAGGCGCTCCGGGATGCCCATGGCCCCGTCCGAGTTCCGGGTATGAATGTGGGAGTCGAGCGAGACGAGCCCGCGGGTGTCGACGGCCTTGTCGATCGTGAAATCGAGGCCGGGATTCGGGCCGCCGATGACCTCGACGATGCGCGTTTCACGGGTGTACTCGGGGCCCCGGGAGCAGACCGCGAGATAGGTCCCGGCGGGCAGCGTGATCTCCAGCCCGTCCGCGGTCGGGAATACGGAGTTCTTGAACGTCTCCCAGCTCCGGCCGGTCTCGACCGGGTTGTCGGGCATGAAGTAGGGCGACGGCGTGGGCGCCAGACCGAGGAAGGACACCTTTCCGGGAACATGGCCCATTCTCTTGTCTTTGATGCCGACCCGGAGCGTGCCGAAGGCCGGCGGCGACAATTTCCAGTCGCGGCTGTCGGCCCGGCCGTCGACCCGGAAGGTCTTTTCGACGATCGCCGGGAAGAAATGGGCTTGGGCGCGATAGATCCCTTTGGGCAGCGGGAACGACAGCGCCTGGGGTTTGTCCAGGAACGTCCTGAAAAAGACCGCCCCGCTCGCCGGATCGCGGACCAGGACCTCGGCCGGGCCGTCGAAGTCCCCGAGGTCGAGGGCGATGGTCTCGGTCGCGACGCCCGTCAGCCGATAAAGGCGGCGAAGGACATCCGCGACGTCTTTCCCTGTCAAGAGTAAGTAGCTGACCATATGTTTTTGTTGGGGCCGCAGAGCCCCGGGCAGGGGCTTCTCGGGGGACTCGAGGGGATTGGGATTATACCAGGCCAGGACATGGTCGGGCCGCTCGTAGATGCGGAGATTCAGTTTCGGGAAAGCCGCGGCATGAAAGGGGCTGAAGTTGAAGTTCTGGACGGCGTTGGCGCCCAGGCCGAAGCTCAGACCCTCGATCCTTTCCTTCCCTACGTTCCGGATCTCGGATGTGATGCTTAAGATTCCGGGATCGATGTCGTTTCCGAGATCATAGTGGGTCGTGATCTCGAGACGGATCCCTCCCGGGCCTTCGCAGGAGTAAACTGCGATGATTCCCATCCCGGACCGTACGACCCACTTGGTCGAAATGGCCAGAGGGCCGTTCGCCATCCGCACAGACGGCGCGCCGAACTGGGCCATGAGCCTTTTCCCGGCGCCTTTCGGCGCGAAGGCCAGGACGAAGCCGTCGATCTCGGGGTAGTCGTAGTTGATGGTCGAGAACATCGTGCGCGGCGAGCCGGCGATAACGGCCGTATAGTCGCCGTTGGTGACCAGAAGATCGCCCTTTCTGACGAACTCGCGCAGCGGGGCCGGAAGCCCTGTCGGGTCCCCGACGGTCTTGATCTCGACCCCGGCCGCGAGAACGGGGGCGCTGCAGAGCAGAGCGAGGATGAGAAAGCGGGTGGTTTTTTTCATGACTTCCGACCTCCTTGAGAAGAAGTGGGGGGGGGACACGTACAAAGTGTCCATGTCCCCGGGCTTCTCCGCCCAGCATAGACCAAGGCCCGTGTTTCTGGCAAATCAATTATCCGTTAATTTCGGTAATCATATGGCCCGCTTCCGGCTCGGGACGCTCCTCTCGCGGCGCACCCCCGTCCGTGCTCGCCGCTCCAAAGCGCTCTTCGGCATCAGCGGCTCCGCGCGGGCGGGGGGCCCCCGCTCCGCTGTGTCACTGTCCCTCGCCTTCTAAGCCTCGCAACTCGCGAAGGCAGAGTCCGGTCCTGGCCGACGGATGAGAACGGAATCCGGGGAGGCTGCGGAAGTAGGGGCCGCAGGGGTGTCCTTGACGGGAGCATAAAGCGGTAATTTAGCTGGCCCGGGACGGATACGCGGCCCATTCCAACCGGATCCGGACCGGGACAGCGTTAAGAATTACCGCGCGTACGGAGAGGATACCCCGAGGCCCCTCCGCAGCCGGGAGCTATCGTAGAGGGCTTCGGAAGGCGATCTTTTCGAAGATCTCGGGGTAGGTTTCGACGGTCTTTTGCGAAGCGCGAACGACAGGAACGGCGACCTCGAATCCGATCTCCGTGGGCGGAAGACAGGTCGAGTCGTCGCAGGCCTGGTAGCCCAGGGTCCCCTTGAGCTTGACAGTTCCCGGAGCGAGCCCATCCGCGGCCTTGAGAAGGACACCAAGAAAGACCTGGCCCTCGTAGACGGCCACTTCGACTTCCGAGTAATCGTACTTGGCCCGGCGACCGGCCGGATAGAAAGTTTCGAGGACCTCGAGTCCGTCCGCCGCTTCGAAGGTCAGGGCCGTCGGATAGAGGAACTCGTCCAATGGGGCGCTATCGTTGATGTGGAATCCGGGCCGGACCTTGAGGATGACGGCGGCCTTGAAAGTTTCGCCGGGGCGGACGGCGTCACGGGACAGGACGCTCGAAACGGAAACGATGTCCTGGACTTCCTGTCCGGCGAGAGCCGGCCAAGAGCCCAGAGCGAAAATCAGAACGATGAGGACGGTGCACGAACGAGCGGCTGCCGGTTTCATCTCACGATCCCCCATGTCGGACCTTTTCCTCCTTGACCCAGAGCTTGGGCAGGAGCTTGACCAGGCCGAGCCCGCTGGCGACGAAGATCGTCGCCCAGACCAGCCCGAGCGTCGTCTTGCCGTAGATGAAGCTCCCGGCGCCGAACAAGGCCA
>VGJC01000160.1 GCA_016867635.1 Candidatus Aminicenantota bacterium
CTCGAAGTGGGGATCGACGGCCGTCGAGACGATCTTGCGCGTGATCCGGCCCGTTTCGACATCGGCCAGGAAGAGGTCGATCGAGAACAGGTCGCGGGTCGACAGGAAGACGAGCTTCTTCCCGTCGGGGCTGATGGACGGCGCGATGTTGTAGGGATTCCTTTCGGCGCCCTTGAACAGGACCTTGGCGACCTTGCCGGGGAGATCGGTCTTGTCGACGAGAGGCCGGTAGGCGTCCTCCATGGATTTGTGCCAATCGGCCGAGAGCTGCTTCATCTTGACGCCGAGGAGGCCTTCCATGACGGCCTCGTAATCCCCGGCCCGGCCGACCGACTTCATCATCTTGCCGATGACCTCGTCCCCCCACCGTCCCGTGACGTAGCTCCAGACCGCCTGGCCCCACCGGTAGGGGAAGTACTTGTAGGAGTTGCCGAGCTTGGTGATCTGGGGCAGGTCCTTGCGCAGGACGGCGTCCCTCATCCACATCGAGGTGTTCGGATCGACCGGCCCGACGGACAGATACTCGGCCATGCCCTCGATGAACCAGAGGGGGATGCGCAATCCCATCTCGTTGCCCCGGGCCTGGTCGGAGTGGCCCTGGGCCATGATGTCGTACTGGAAGGCGTGAACGAGCTCGTGGCCGATGACGTGGTCGGTCTCGTAAAGGGAGGCCCCGTAGGGCAGGATGATGCGCCTCTTGAACGATTCGGTGACGCCTCCGACCCCTTCGCCGAGCAGGCTGGGAATGGCCGTCGTCTGCTGGAACTCGGGACCGCTCCCGTACAGGATGAGCGGCTGCCGGCCCTTGAGCTCGTGGTTGAACATCCGGGCCAGCCGGGCATACCACCGTTCGGCCATCAGGCCGGCCAGCTTGACGGTCTCTTCGTTCTCGAGATAGTAGTACACGTCGAAGTGCCGGGTCTTCATGATCTTGAAATCGAACTTCTGGTACTGGACCTTGTTCCGGCCGTAGTACTGGGCCTCGAGCCAGGGCGCTGCGGCGCCGAGCAGGAACGCCGACAGGCTCAAAGCGACGAATAGCTTCTTAAAAGCGGAAATCCGCATGAAAGTCCTCCTTTGATCGTGACAGAGGTATTGTAGCGGAAAAACCGGATGTTGAGAAATGCCCTCCCGAACGGGAGGCCGCGAGACGTTCATAGGTCGAAACTCCTTTCGACCCCTTTCCAAAACCCATCATAGCGGATCCCCGGGCTCCTGTCCAGCCGGCCCGGGGGGCGGGAAGCGGCCGGAATGATCGCTATTTCGCAAAAGATTGACCTCGGCACGGCAATCGAGTAAGATTCCCGACGACCCGCATGACGCTTCAGATCCTGATCATCCTGGCGGTCATGATCGCCGCCTATGCCCTGTCCAAGGCCTTCCGCCTGTCCGTCGAATTGAGCATGTTCGCCGCCGCTGTAATGGGCGGTATCGCCGGGGCTTTCGTGGCCGCGACGCCCGCCGCCGGCGACCTGGCCCGTCACCTCGTCGAGGGCGCCTCAACCTACCTCGACGTCATCCTGGTCTTCTTCACGGCGACCTTGTTCATGACCATCGTCAGCGAGTCGGGCGGCGTCAGCTACGCCGTCCGGACCGCGCTGCGGGTATTCGGCCGCAAGCGCCTCGCCGCCCTGCTCGTGCTGATGGTCATCGTCCTCATCCCCGGCGCCCTGACCGGGGCCGGGAGCGTCTCGCTTCTGGTCGTCGGAGCGCCCGTGGCCCTGGCCCTCGGCCGGCTCGGGGTCCCCCGCAAGAAGGTCGCGGCCATCCTGTTCATCGTCGCCGGCCTGAGCGCCGCCGCCCCCCCGGTCAACATCTGGGCCATGATCCTCTGCGCCGGGACGGCCATCCCTTATGTGGGCTTCGAGCTCACGCTGGGCATCCCCGTCCTGCTCCTCGGATCCTTCACCGTCCTCGTCCTCGGCTGGAAAAAGGACCCGGCCGCCGCGGCCGATGTCCCGGATGTCCCCGAGGCCCCGGCGGGCATGAACTGGTGGCGGGTCCTCACCCCGTTCGTCGTCTTTTTCGGCCTCATCGCCGCCTATCGACTGTGGCCCTTCCGCGCCCCGGTTCTCGGCCTGGCCCTGCCGTTCGTCTTCGCCGGCGCCGCGGCCCTGGTCGTCAGCCCCCGAAAGATCGCCTTCCTGAGGCTCTCGAGGGAGACGGTCGCGCGGCTTCTGCCCCTTCTCTCGACCATGGTCGTCGTCGGGATGCTCCAGCAGATCATGACCGTGACCGGCGTGCGCGGGCTCCTGTCCTTCGCCGTCATCTCGACGCCCCTCGTTCTCCTGTTCCTGCTCCTGCCCGTCATCATTCCCTTTTCCGAAGGCGTGTTGACGTACGGCGGCGCGGCCATCATCGGCATCCCCCTGATCTGGTACCTCGACTCGCTCGGCTTCCATGCGACCGTGGTCATCGCCGGCTTGAGCCTTCTCTGGCCCCTCGGGGACGGATTGCCCCCGACGGCCCTCATCGGACGGCTCAGCAACATGGTCACGGGGTATACGGGCTCGTACCGGGGCTTCCTGGCCTCGACCTGGCTCCCTTGGCTGGTCGTCACCGCTGTCGGGATGCTGATGGTCCTGTTCAGCTCGCGGCTGGCGTTTCTTGTCAGGTGGAGCATGTGAGGGCCTGAGATGAGCCTTGTCACCATCGCCTATTACGTCCTGACGGCCTTCCTCCTCGGGCTCGTCATCTGGAATTTCGTCCGCGAAAAAGTGAGCCGGGACCGGCTCGTCCTCTACCTGTTGGTCATGGTCCCCCTCATCTTGCGGCTTCTCCGCGTCAAGTGAAGGAACCGTGCCATGAGACGTGAAGCGACCGTTAAAGCGAGCCTGGCGGCCGCCCTGGCCGGACTCGTCCTCTGGGGAGGCCTGCCCCTGTATCGTCACCGTCATTTCGGCGTCCCGGTCGTCAAGGGCCCCGGGGTGACCGCCGTTCTCAAGCTGAGCGAGTTCTCGAAGGGCCTCGAAGGCACCGCCGCGGACACGACGGTCTTCGTGCTCCAAGGGAAGGAGCCGGGCGGCCGAGCCCTGGTCATGGGCAACACCCACGCCAGCGAGCCCGAGGGCATGCTGACGGCCCTGATCTTCATCGAACACGCGGTCGTCGAGAAAGGAACGCTCTACGTCATCCCCTTCTTCAACGCCAGCGCCGGGCGCAACACCCGTCCCGGCGACGGCTACCCTCTCTATTTCGACGTCCCCACGGAATGGGGCTCGAAGCGGTTCCGCTTCGGGAACCGGGACGCCTCGCCGCTCGACCAGTGGCCCGACCCGGACGTCACCGTCCATTACCCGACCAAACAGCTTCTCTCCTATATCGACGCCCGCAACACGAACCGGACTTGGCCGGGCCGGCCCGGCGGACTTCCGATGGAGAGAGTGACCTTCGGGGCCATGGAGCTCATCCGCCGGGAAAAGGTCGACCTGGCCATCGACATCCACGGGGCGGAGACCATGTTCCCGGTCACCAACTGCATCGTCGCGCCGGAGAAGTCGGTCCGCGTCGCCACGATGGCCGCCTTGACGGTCAAGGCCGCGGAAGGTTTCGAGAGTCACGTCGAGCCCTCGCCGCCGCGCTTCCACGGCCTTTCCCACCGCGAGATCGGCGACCATTCCGACGCCCTGCCCTTCCTCCTCGAAGCGCCCATCCCCTTTCTCGACCAGCCCACGGGGCCGAAGACGGTGGAGTTCTTCCTGGACGGCAAAGACCCCTTCCTCCTCAGCCTCTCGAAGAAAAAGAAGCTGTTTGTCCCCTATGACGAGACGGGATGGTCCCTGGAAAAGCGGGTCGGCCAGCACTGCTCGACGACCCTCGAGATATTCCGCCAGTTCTCGAGACGGAACGCGGACCGGGCCCTCGTTGTCAAGGGGGTGCCGCGCTACGCCGAGATCCTCGAGAACGGCGTCGGCCATTACTACGCCGATCCGTCCAAGGCGGCCCCCGGGACCGTCCTCAGGCATTGATCGGCCTTGTCCGCCATGTTCGTACGGGAGGCATGACACATATGTTCATCCGAAAGCCGGCCATCATCTCGATCTTGGTCATCACGGCCGCGGCCTTTTTCGTCGCAGGCCTGGTCCTTGCGGAGCGGGACGCCGGGGCCGCGGCCGACGAGCTCTTCCCCGACCGTTTGGAAGCCTGCACGGTCTTCCTGGTGGGCAAAGACGCGTCCTCGGACGGGTCCGTCATGAGCACTCATGCCGCGGATTGCGGGGTCTGCGACTTCACCTGGCACCACGTCCCGGCCGCCGTCCACAAGCCGGGGGCGATGCGCAAGCTCTACCACATCGACCAGATCAGGACCTGGCCGCCCTCCGAGGGCCGGAAATGGGACATGGTCCTCAAGGATTTCGCGGGCGTCGAGATCCCCCAGCCGCCGCGCACCTACGGCTATCACCATTCCGTCTTCGGCTATATGAACGACCAGCAGCTGGCCATCGCCGAATCGACCATCGGCAACGTCCGCAAGCTCTCCAACCCCACGCCCACGCCGGCCCTGAACATCACCATGCTGACCCTCCTGGCTATGGAGCGCTGCCGGACGGCCCGCGAGGCCATCGCCCTGATGGGTTCCCTGGCCGAGCGGCATGGCTACGGGTATCACGACGGCGGCGAGATGCTGGCCGTCTCCGATCCCCGCGAGATCTGGGTCTTCGAGATCATGCCGGTCGGTCCGCTGTGGACGCCCCAGAGCGGCAAGCCCGGCGCGGTCTGGTGCGCCCAGCGGGTCCCCGACGACCACGCTTCGGTCTGCCCCAACGAGTCCCGCATCGGCGAGATCGACCTCGGCAACAAGGATTTCTTCATGGCTTCGGCCCACGTCGTGTCGTTCGCCGTGGAGAACGGCCTCTACGACCCGGAGAGCGGCCGGCCCTTCAGCTGGAAAAGGGCCTACTCCCCCGCCGAAGGCAGCGCCGCGAGCACCCAGGGCCGCCGGTCGCGGATGTGGCGGGCCTTCGACCTTCTGGCCCCGTCCCAGCAATTCAAGCCCGAGCTGCCCAACATGGACTTCCCGTTCTCGGTCAAGCCGGACAAGAAGCTCTCGGTCCAGGACGTCATGGCCCTGACCCGGGACAAGTCCCAGGGCACGGTCTTCGATCCCGTCCGCGGCATCCGCGGCGGCCCGTTCGAGAACCCTAATTATGACAAAGGGACCCGGCTGATCAGCGTCCCCAATGTCGAGTACACGACGCTGACCCAATGCCGGTCGTGGCTTCCCGACGCGATCGGGGGCATCGTCTGGGTCGCTTTGGGAGCCCAGGACACCTCCTGTTACATTCCGTTCTACGCAGGCGTCACGGCTATCCCCGATTCGTTCTCCCTCGGCGACCACTTCGTCCTCGACCGCCGCTCGGCCCGCTGGGCCTTCGACTACGTCGACTTTCACACCCAGGTCGTCTACAACGCCGCCATCCGGGACGTCGAGGAA
>VGJC01000161.1 GCA_016867635.1 Candidatus Aminicenantota bacterium
GAAACAATGACGGCCATGGCCTTCCAGCGCATCTACACGAAGCTTCACCAGATCACCAAAGCGACCTGTTCGGTCCGCGCCGCGGGCGTCGGCAACGAGGAGATGGCCGTCGTCGGCGGCCGCCCGGCCCAGGTCGTCAAGATCGCCGGCGACATGGTCACCCTGCAGATCTTCTCCGGCACGGAGGGCATCGGCACGGACGCCGAGATCGTCTTCCTGGGGCGGCCGCCCGTCCTCAAGGTAGGCGACCAGCTGGCCGGCCGGTTCTTCAACGCCTACGGGGAGCCCATCGACGGCGGCCCGGAGATCGAGGGCGCCGAGGTCGAGATCGGCGGGCCGTCGGTCAACCCCGTGCGCCGCCGGCAGCCCTCCGAGCTCATCGCCACCGGCATCGCCGGCATCGACCTCAACAACACCCTGGTCACCGGCCAGAAGATCCCCTTCTTCGCCGACCCCGACCAGCCCTTCAACCAGGTCATGGCCCTGGTCGCCCTCCGGGCCCGGGCCGACAAGATCATCCTCGGCGGCATGGGCATGTCCCACGACGACTACCTCTTTTACAAGAGCACCTTCGAGAACGCCGGGGTCCTCGACCGCATCATCTCCTTCGTCAACACGACCGAGGACCCGCCGGTCGAGCGGCTGCTCGTGCCGGACATGTCCCTGGCGGCGGCCGAGTATTTCGCCCTCGAAAAGCGCGAGAAGGTCCTGGTCCTGCTGACCGACATGACCCTCTACTGCGACGCCCTGAGCATCGTCTCCAACCGCATGGACCAGATCCCGTCCAAGGACAGCATGCCCGGGTCGCTCTACAGCGAACTGGCCAAGCTCTACGAGAAGGCCGTCCAGTTCCCCGACGGCGGCTCGATCACCATCATCGCCGTGACCACCCTGTCGGGGGGCGACATCACCCACGCCATCCCCGACAACACCGGCTACATCACCGAGGGCCAGCTCTACCTGCGCCGCGACACGGACATCGCCAAGGTCATCGTCGACCCGTTCCGCTCGCTGTCGCGCCTGAAACAGCTGGTCATCGGCAAGAAGACCCGGGCCGACCACCCCCAGGTCATGAACACGGCCGTGCGGCTCTACGCCGACGCGGCCAACGCCAAGACCAAGCTCGAGAACGGCTTCGACCTCTCGGACTACGACGAGCGGACCCTGAAGTTCGCCCGGGAATACTCGGACCGGCTGCTGGCCATCGACGTCAACGTCGACACCGAGCGGATGCTCGACATCGCCTGGGAGCTCTTCAAGCGCCACTTCCGGAAGGCCGAGATCGGCATCAAGGAAGAGTTCATGAGCCTCCACTGGAAGTGAGCATGGCCCTCAAGTTCCAATACAACAAGACCGCCCTGCAGGCCATCGACAAGCAGCTCCGGGTGCGGGTGCGGGCCCTGCCGACCCTGAAGAACAAGGAGTCGGCCCTGCGCTTCGAGGTCCTCAAGGCCCGGGAGCGGGCCCAGGCCCTCGACCTCGAGATCGAAACCAGGCTGGCGGAGTCGGACAAGATGGCCCGCCTCTGGACCGAGTTCGACCCCTCGCTCGTCAGGGTCCGGGACGTCGCCATCCAGACCCGCAAGATCGCCGGGGTCAAGATCCCGGTCCCCGGTGAGATCGATTGGGAGACCCGCGACTTCAACCTGTTCACCGCCCCGGCCTGGGCCCTGGAGGGGGTGCGGGTCCTCAAGGACATCTCCCGGCTGCAGATCGAGCGGCGCTTCTTCGTCCGCAAGATGCAGATCCTGGACCACGTCCGCAAGAAGACGACCCAGAAGGTCAACCTTTACGAAAAGGTCCAGATCCCGGCCTTTGAGGACGCCATCCTCAAGATCAAGCGCTTCCTCGAGGACGAGGACAACCTGTCCAAGGCCGCCCAGAAGATCCTCAAGAACCGCCTGCTGAGCGAGAGCGCGCCATGATCGAGAGGATGCGGCGCTACACCTTCGTCCTTCATCGCCTGGATTACGCGAGCTTCCTCGCGGAGCTGCAGGCCCTCGGCATGGTCCACCTCATCCGGAGCACGGAGACCAAGACCGAGGCCCTGACGCGGAACAGCGAGAAGGTCGGGCGCTACGCGGCGGCCGTCAAGCTCCTCAAGCCGTATCTCGCCGGGGAGCCGGGCGCGGGGCCGGGTGAGGAGCTGAAGGGCCGCGATCCGGCGACGGCCTTGGCCGGGATCGATCGGGCCCGGGATGAAAAGGAAAAGCTCGTCCGCCGCCGGGAAGCCCTGGCCAGGGAGATCGCCGAGCTCGAACCGTGGGGCCATTTCCGGCCCGAGGACGTCCGGCGGCTGGCGGAGGGCGGGGTGGCCGTCGATCTCTACACCTGCCCGCGGAACCGCTTCAAGGAGGAGTGGCGCGAGGGCCACGCCGTCGAGATCATCCGCCAGGAAGCCGGAACGGTCCACTTCGCCGTCTTCCGGAAGGTCGAGGACACCGTCTGGATCGACGCCGACGCGTTCCCCCTCCCCAAGCGGACCTTGGCCGAGAAGGGCCGTGAGCTCGAGGAGGTCGACGAGCGGCTGGCGGGGATCGAGACATCCTTCCGGGAGGGCGCGGAGGCCGCCGCCGGGATGTTCCAGAGGGAGATCGGGCGGCTGGCGGCCGAATACGCCTACGAGGACGCCCTCCTGCAGGGCGTCCCCGAAGCCGGCGACGAGGTCGTGATCGTCCGCGGCTGGATCCCGGCCCGGCTGGAAGGCCAGCTGTTGGACCGCCTCGGGAGCAGGGGCGTCCTCCACATCGCCGAGGACCCGGCCGAGGAGGACCGGCCGCCGGTCCTGCTGAGGAACAGCCGGTTCTCGCGCCTGTTCGAGCCCATCAGCAAGATGTTCATGCTGCCGTATTACCGCGAGTTCGATCTGACCCCGTTCTTCGCCCCGTTCTTCATGTTGTTCTTCGGCTTCTGCAACGCGGACCTGTCGTACGGCGTCGTCCTCATCGTCCTCGGCGCGCTGCTCAAGGCCAAGGCCAAGAACGAAGCGGCCAGGAACATGTTCACCCTGGTCCAGGTCTTCGGCGTCGCGTCGATCGTCATGGGCTGGCTGACCGGCACCGTGCTCGGCTACGACCTCAAGGCGGCCGGGGAGATCGGCAAGCTCGTCCTCATCCGGTCGACCGACCAGATCTTCAATTTCGCGCTGCTTTTGGGGGCCGTCCAGATCCTGTTCGGGGTGGCCATCAAGGCCGTCAAGCTGATGAGGCAGAAGGGGCTCCTGCACGGCGTTTCCGCCTGGGGGGCCTTCCTGTTCCTGCTCGGGGTCTCGGTCATCGGCTCGACCCAGCTGGGGGCCCGGCCGGGACGGCTCGGGGACTACGCGAAATACGCGATCGTGGCCGGGCTGGCCATGATCTTCCTGTTCAACTCGCCGCGCAAGAACATCCTGGTCAACCTCGGCATGGGCGTCTGGACCCTATACAACTTGGTGACCGGGTTCTTCGGCGACATCCTGTCGTACATCCGACTGTTCGCCCTGGGCGTTTCGAGCACGATCCTGGGGATCGTCGTCAACGCCATGGCCCAGCAGCTGGCCGCGGTGCCCGTCGTCGGGTGGCTGTTGTTCCTGGCCCTCATGGTCTTGGGGCACGGCCTGAACCTGGCCCTCGGGGCCCTGGGCGGCTTCGTCCATCCCATGAGGTTGACGTTCGTGGAGTTCTACAAGAACGCCGGGTTCGAAGGTCCCGGCGTGGAATACCGCCCGTTCGGCGAGCTTGGATCCGTCAAATGAGAATGAAGAGGAGGGCAACATGATCCCGTTGATAGCCTGGATCGGAATGTTCCTGATGGTCGCCTTGAGCGGCATGGGCAGCGCGCTCGGCACGGTCATCGGCGGCCGGGCCTCGGTCGCGGCGATGAAGAAGAGGGACGACATCTTCGCCAACTGCATGATCCTGTCGGCCCTGCCGGGCACGCAGGGGCTGTACGGGTTCGGCGCGTTCTTCATCCTCCAGACCCACATCTCGACGACCATGTCGCTGATGCAGGCCTCGGCCATCCTCGGCGCCGGGCTGATCATGGGGGTCGTCGGCCTGATCTCCGCGGTCCAGCAGGGCAAGGTGGTGGCCAACGGCATCGAGAGCCTCGGCGGCGGGCACGACGTCTTCACCAAGACGCTCATTTTGGCCGTCTATCCGGAGCTCTACGCCATCGTCGCCTTCGCGACGTGCTTCCTGATCGGCGGGATCATCCCCGGGCTGGGGGCCGCCGGCGGCTGACGGCCGGGGCGAGGCGCGGCTCCGGCCGGCGCCGAGAGGGACGGAGGGGGTATCCATGGCACTGAGCCCGTTGGCGGCCGTCGCGCTCTCGGCGGCCCTTTTCGGGATCAGCACGCCGCTGGCCAAGCTGTTGCTCGGCGACATTCATCCCATTGCCCTGGCCGGGCTTCTCTACGCGGGGGTCTTCCTGGGGCTCGGGGCCTGCCGCGTCGCGGGGCGGTTCATGAACAGGGGGAGCCGCGCGCCGGGAGATTCGCGGGAAGCGCCGCTCGGGAGGCGCGACCTGCCATGGCTCGCCGGGGCCATCCTGGCGGGCGGCGTCTTCGCCCCCATCTGCCTGATGCTGGGGCTTAGCCGGACGAGCGGGTTCGCGGCGTCCCTACTGATCAATTTCGAGGCCGCGGCCACGGCCCTCGTCGCCGTGTTCCTGTTCAGGGAGAGCGCCGGGCGGCGGGTCTGGTTCGCGCTGGCGCTCATGACGGCGGGGGGAGCGCTTCTGTCATGGGACCCCGGGCGGGGGCGACTCGAATTGACGGGCCCGCTGCTCGTCCTGGCCGCCATGGCCGGTTGGGGGCTCGACAACAATCTGACCCGCCAGATCTCCGACAAGGACCCGGTCCAGATCGCCATGGCCAAGGGCTTGGTCGCGGGCGCGGTCGCGCTGGGGCTGGCCTTTTCGCTGGGGCGGGGGTTCGCGCTAGGGCCGCCGGTCGCCGCCGGACTGGCCGTCGGGGCGGTGTGCTACGGATTGAGCCTGGTCCTGTTCATCAAGGCGCTGAAGGGGCTGGGGGCCTTTCGGACCGGAGCCCTTTTCAGCCTGGGCCCTTTCGTCGGGGCCTTGGCCTCCATCGCCTTGCTCGGCGACCGGGTCGGTCCGCTCACGGCCGCCGCCGGACTGCTCATGGCCGGGGCCGTGGCCCTGGTCATCCTTGAAGAACACACCCACGCCCACCATCACGACCGGCTGGTCCACAGCCACGCCCATGTCCATTCGGACCTGCATCACGGGCATGCCCAAGGGGACAAGGCGGGGGAGCCGCACGCCCACGAGCACGTCCATGAGGAGCTCGACCATGTCCACGGCCATTGGCCGGACACCCATCATCGCCATTAAGAAAGAAGCAGGGGTCAGATCTCCAAAAATCGAATGAGGTCCTTGGTGAAGCGGGCGGCCTCGGCCCCGTCGGTGACCCGGTGGTCGAACGA
>VGJC01000162.1 GCA_016867635.1 Candidatus Aminicenantota bacterium
GGACGGATACGCGGCCCATTCCCACCGGATCCGGACCGGGAACGCGTGAAGAATCACCGCGCGTACGGAGACGATACCCCGAGGCTCCTCTGCGGCCGACAGGAAGGAGCCATCGGGCGGATTGGTGCGTTGCGAGAGAAAGCGTTCCGAGCCGCACCTTGCCGGGGCCGAGGCTTTGGAGTATCATATGTCCTTTCAAGACGTTGACGAGGAGCCTCCCATGGCGCGCAAGATGGACCGCGAAGCCCGGGCCGGCCTGAGCGTGAAGCTGCCGGCCCTCGAAACCTTCCCCAACCAGTTCCCGGGCTACGAGATCACCATCGAGGCCCCGGAGTTCACCTCGGTCTGCCCGATGACGGGGCTGCCGGACTTCGGGACGGTCACGCTCCGTTACGAGCCCTCCCGGAAGGTCCTCGAGCTCAAGTCCCTGAAGGAATACTTGTTGGCTTACAGGAACCTCGGCATCTTCTACGAGAACGCCGTCAACCGCATTCTCGAGGACGTCGTCCGCGCCTGCCGGCCCGTCCGGGCCGTGGTCACCGGCGACTTCAACCCCCGCGGCGGGATCCGCTCCCTCGTCGAAGCCCGTTGGCCGCGGCGCGAAGGAAAGGGCTGAGGCCGCTTTCCTCTCCCACCCCGGCGCCCCATGATCCCCGATCGAGAGACGAACGTGACCGTAACGTCCAATGGCCCCCGGATCGGCAAGACCGACCTGCTCATGATCCTGACCATTCTTCTCTGGGCCATCAATCTCTCGGTCATCAAGATCGGCCTGAGGACGCTCTCCCCGGACGCCTTCAACGCCGTCCGCCTGGCCCTGGCCTCCCTGGCCTACCTCGCGGTCCTCGCGTTCTCTCCCGGGCGGGGGGGCTTCGGCCGCAAGGGCGACGGCTGGAAGGCCGCCGGCCTGGGCCTCCTGGGCATTACCGGCTACCAGCTGTTCTTCATCCAGGCCATCAGCGTCATGAACGCTTCTTCGGCTTCGATCGTCATGGGTACGAGCCCGATCTTCATCGCCCTCCTCAGCACGGCGCTGAGGCAGGAGCGCATCTCCTGGGCCGGCTGGCTGGGGATCGCCTTCTCTTTCGCCGGCTTCGTCCTGGTCGTCTCCGGGGACAACGGCGGCTTCGCTCTCTCCTGGGGCGCGCTGCGGGGAGCCGTGCTCATCCTGCTGGCCAACGCCTGCTGGGCCGGGTACACGGTTCTTTCGAAACCCGTCCTCGCCAGGAACAGTCCCTTCCGGCTGGCGGCCGTGGGCACGGTGGCCGGGACCTTTCTCTATCTCCCCTTCACGGTCCCGGAGCTTGCCGGCACGGATTGGTCCCGCGTCACATGGGAAGGCTGGGGGGCCATCGCCTACTCGGGCCTGGTGGCCATCTTCCTCTGCTTCGTCATCTGGTATCAATCGGTCCGGAAGGTCGGCAGCGCCAAGACCGGCATCTACGGCAACCTGACGCCCGTTTTCGCCATCCTCTTCGCCGGGCTGGTGCTCGGTGAGAGCCTGTCGGGCTTCCAGGCCGCGGGGGGGGCCCTCACGCTGTTCGGGGTCTATCTGACGCGGTCCGGCTACCGGTTCTTCGAGCGGAAAGCCAAGGCCGCCGCTTGACGCGCCGCGCCCGCGGCGGTCACGGCAGATCGAGGACCTTATGGAGCTGGATGGACAGCCGGACGTTGTCCGATCCGGCCCGGGCCGCTCGGCGCAGAAGCTCCATGGCCTTGCGCGCGCTCCAGCCGGCGTTCGACTGAGGCTGGAGCAGAAGGGGGGCGGCCCGCGGGAAGGCCGCACGGACGGACTTGACGACCTCCAACGTCAGGTCCCGGCTGACGACGAGCTTGATCTCCCGGGCCTTCTTCACGAAGAGCGGATGGAAGCGGTAAGCGGGCGGCTTGGGCGAGACGGTGTACCAGTCGGCCGGCGGCCGGGGGGGGAAGGTCCCGTTGGTTTCGACCTGGACCATCGAGCCCGCGGCCTTCAAGCGCCGGACGAGCGGGCCGATATCCTGGGCCAGCGGCTCTCCGCCCGTGAGGCAGACCCAGCGGGCGGGGAACTCGTCGCGGAAGAGCCCGACAACGTCGATGATGTCGTCGACCTCAATATCCTCCCCGCCGCGCCTGGCGTGCTTGGTGTCGCAGAACGGGCACCTCAGGTTGCAGCCCCCCAGGCGGACGAAGATCGTCGGTTCGCCCTGGCGCAGACCTTCGCCCTGGATCGAGGGAAAGATCTCAATCGTCTTCAGCGTAGGTGGCGGACGCATCTTCGGATTCCCAGACCGTCACGGCCCGGACCTGGTAGGCCTTCTTGAGCTCGCCGTAAAGGTGGCGGGCGATGTTCTCCGCGGACGGATTGAAAGGGAACACCTCGTTGAGGAGGGCGTGGTCGGGCAAGGCGGCGGCCAGGCTCTTTTTGAGCTCGGCGAAGTCGATGCCGATCCCGGTCCCGTCGAGCTCGCGGACGGCGACCTCGATCTCGACGTGGAACGTGTGACCGTGGACCCGCTCGCATTTGCCCCGGTATCCTTCAAGATAGTGGGCGGCCGAGAACTTGTCCCGGACCTTGAGTGTCCAGCTCATCGCTTTTTCTCCTCGTGAAGACGTGTCAGGAGGGGGTCTTCGCGACCCGCTTCCTTCCAGGCCCGGGCCCGGAGCCGGCAGGAGGAACAGGCCCGGCAGGGGACCTCCCGGCCGGCGTAGCAGGAGACCGCGGTCGAGTAGTCGGCGCCGAGGGCCAGCCCTTGGCGGATGATGTCGGCTTTGGTCCTGCCGACGAAGGGCGCGAGGACGCGCATCCGCGGCCCGCCGTAAGCGGCCCTGGTCCCGGCGTTGATGGCCCGTTCCATGGCCCGGACGAATTCCCGCCGCGTGTCGGGGTAGTCGGGGGAATCGGCGGTGTGGAAGCCGCAGACGAGGTCGCGGATGCCGCGCGACTCGGCCCAGGCCGCGGCCAGGGCGAGAAAGACGCCGTTGCGGAAAGGGACGTAGGTCGCGGGAGGCCCGGCGCCCGGCCGCCCGGCGCGGGCGGAGCGGGGGAGGGGCAAGGACGGGTCCGTCAGAGCCGAGCCCCCGACGGACCTCGGGTCGACCCGGAGGACGACGTGAGGGATCCCCAGCCGGCGGGCCGTCCGGCGGGCCATGGCGACTTCCACCCGATGCCGCTGGCCGTAATCGAACGTCAGGGCCGCGACCCGGTCGTAGCGGGCCAGGGCCCAGTAAAGGGCCGTCGTCGAATCGAGGCCGCCCGAAAAAATGACCGCGCAGGTCTTCATGTCCAGGTCTTCCGCCATGATGATAGATGACCGGTCCGCGGTTTGCAAGACGGCCCCGGCCCCCGGCCGGGTTGACAGGTCCGGACGGGCCGGTATATCTTGGCCTGCGAACCATGGACAAGCACCCCGTCGAAAGCGGCGTCGAAGGAGTCCTCAGGACCTACGAGCTCCTCGACCGGGTCCGGACACGGCGGGACCTGACCATCCGCGACGACCAGTTCGAGCACGCGGTGCTCCTCGACGCCGCCGCCTATGCCCGCCGGCGGCGGATCCCCATGAGCCTGGTCGATACCGGCCGGTTCTCCGTCGTCGAGCTCGAAAGCCTTGCCCGGAGAGGCGTCCGGGTCTGCACGTCCGACTCGGCCCGGCCCCGGCCGGAGGAGATGGAGATCATCGTCCGGGCCTGCCGGGCGTCGCGGTCCTTCCTGGCTTTCCTGCTCGAAGCGGACTGGCCCGCCGGGGACGAGGCCGGGCCCTGGAGCGCGCGGGCTTTGAGCGCCCTCGTCGCGTCCGGGATGGACCTCCATGTTTCCAACCGCCACCGGGACCGCGATCCGGGCGTTCTCGGGGATCTCGCGCGCCAAGCCGGCCCGAGTCGCGGCTTTATCGTCTGTTACCACCACGGGCCGCTCGTCGCGGCGCTGGCCGAGCCGGCCTCGCTCGGGGCTTGGATCCACCTCTCGGACCGCGGCCTTGCGGACGATGACGCGGTCGCCGTGGCTTGCGCGATCGCCCGGGCCGCTTCCGCGGGACATTCGAGGGCCGTGGTCACGGTCGAACGCCCGTTGGCCCCCGACGTCCTGGAGGGCCTGTGGGCGGCGGGCGCCGTCCTCCGGTTCCTGACCCCGCCGGCCGAGAGCCGGTCGGCCCTCGCGGCGATCGAGCGCAAGGCCGGAAAAAGAAAGGCGCCGCCGCGCGCCGCTTATCTCCCCGGCGTCACTCTTCCGTGATCGCCGAGGCCCCGCAAAAAAAATTTCGCGAAAGACGCGATTTCGCTTGCAATCAAGAAAGGTTCCGCTACAATAACATCATCATGAACGCTCGTGACATCGGGCAGACGATCTCGCGGGACACGGCCGTGACGGCAACGGCCGCCGCGACGGACGTCGAAGTCCGCGTGCCGATCGAGCGGGCGCGCTCCCGTCGCGCTGCCGGACCTTCCAGGTAAAATCACTCAGACCCCGCCATGTCCCCCCTCGCCTCGAAGCCCCGCTCCTGCGCTTTGGCTCCCGTTCGCGCCGCTCGCGCCGCGCGTTCGGGGCGAGATCGGGGCCGGGTCGAAAGACGCTACGGGTTGTGTGGCCGCGCGGCCGAGCCACAAAAAAAAGTGGTCGAAGCGCAGAAATGTCTTGACAATTGGTTAGAATGCCCCTTAAATAAAAATGAAAAAGATGATGAGAAAAGGATAGGGCGATGAAAGTGGCGTTGGTCTACAGTTCGAAAGACGGGATGGAGGCGGCCCTCTCCCATCGCCCCGACGAACGTTCGGCGGAGGACGAAGAGCCTCCCCTGCCGCCGGACATGCTGGCGGAATGCGACTCGGAAGAAACGATCGCCGCCGTCGGCCGCGTCCTCCAGGAACGGCACCAGGTCCTGTTCATCGAGTCCGACGAGAAGGCCTACGGGAGACTGAAGCGGCTGCGGCCGCACCTCGTGTTCAACATCGCCGAGCGGCTCGTCGGCCCGAACCGCGAGTCGCACATCCCGACCATCTGCGAGATGCTGAACATCCCCTACACGGGGTCCGACCCCCTGACCCTCGGCGTCTGCCTCGACAAATCGCGGGCCAAGGAGATCCTTTCCTATCACAAGATCCCCAACCCGTCGTTCTGGATCGTCGACTGCCTCGCGGGCGTTCCGGCCGGCATCAAGCTGCCGGCCATCGTCAAGCCCCTGTACGAGGGGTCGAGCAAGGGCATCAAGAACAACTCCGTCGTCCGCTCCGCGGGCGAGCTTCACGAGCGGGTGGGCGAGATCCTGAAGACGTACGACCAGCCGGCCATCGTCGAGCGCTTCCTCGGCGGCCGGGAGTTCTCGGTCGGGGTCCTCGGGAACGCCCCGGACCACGAGATCCTGCCCATCGTCGAGATCGACCACTCCCGGCTCCCGGCCGGGGCCGCGCCGATCTACGGGTACGAGGCCAAGTGGATCTGGGACACGC
>VGJC01000163.1 GCA_016867635.1 Candidatus Aminicenantota bacterium
CCTCGCCCAGCTCGAACCGCACTTCGACGAGGTCCTGGTCAGCGTCTCTCCCGGCCAGGGAGTCGGGACGGCCAAGACGCGCCGGAAGCCTGCCGGGACGCGCAGGAAAGAGCCGGCGAAAGACGACGGGAGATCGCGGTCCGCGACCCGCCGCGAAAACCGGAGCCCCAGGGTCATCGTCGACGAGGTCCCCGGCCTCGGTCCCCTCGGAGGGATCATCGCCGGGCTAAAGGCGGCGGCCAACGACGCGTGCGCCGTCGTCGCCTGCGACATCCCCGACATCGACATCCCCTTGCTCCGTTCGCTGGCCGGGGCGGCCGCGAGCGCGGAGATCGCCGTGCCCCGGGACCCGGAAGGCCGGTACGAGCCGCTGTTCGCCGTCTACAGAAGGCCGATCGTACCAGCCGTCGAGGCCCTCCTCCGGTCCGGTGAGCGCAGCGTCCTCCCGCTCTATGATCTCTGCCGAACGTCCGTCGTCGACCTCGAGGCGGGCAGGCGGCTGACGAACCTCAACACCCGCGCCGATTACCAGAATTACCTGAAGTCCCTGCGGCCTCAATAGTCGGTCCCCCACTCAGCTCAGAATGAGAAAGGTCCGACGCGCGGCGGCGAAGGATGTCGCCCTGACGACCCCCATAGCGGAGGGGGGCCCGGCGCTTCGCGACGGGGGAACCGGCGGGACTGGTTCCCGGGGGTTTGGGGGGCTAGGGGCGATATCCTTCGCCGAGCCGAGCGGAGGACTTCACCAGAAGCGGGATTAGGGGCGGCCGACCTGGCCGTAGAAGTGGAAGCGCCCGAGGACCTCGCCGATGAGGACCAGGACCCAGGCCAGGCCGACGGGCGCGGCGAGGCCGGCCTTCGCGCCGAGAGCCGGGGCAGAACTCTCCCGCCAGATCGCCGCCGCGAGAGCAAGGCTTCCGAGGACGAGCACGATCAGCCGCGCGGCGTAAAGGGCCGATGACGCCCCACCGGGCGGCGTGAGCGAGGCCGGAGGGCGGGCACCGAAGATCCCGTGGACGGGCGCCGTCAGCAGGGCCCAGAGAAAAGCGGCCGCGACGAGAACGAGGCACGCGGCGAGAAGGGGTTTGAGGGCCGACGAACCGCCTGGCCGGAACGCTCCGGAGAACGCGGCCGCGGTGAGGGCCCCGAGAAGGACCGCCGTCAGGAAGAACGAGACGGGCGTGTACGCGTGGTCCCAGGCCGGGACCGCTTTGAGCATGTAGAGCTTCGACATGCTCCAGACGAACAGGACCCCCGAAGCTCCGGCGGCCGCGAAGAGCCCGCGGTGGAGCCCCTCTCCCCCCGTTCCGGTCCACAGGAGAAAAGCCAGGACGGCCAGCAGGGCCATGAACCCGAGCTCGAAGAGGACCTCCCGGCTCAGCCAGGAGGTCCTGACGTTGGCCAGGACGCGGACGGCGCGGAACGGGTGATGGAGGTGGAAGAAGGACACGAAGGACGCCGCGGCCATCAGGCCGAGCGCCGCGAGGAGGACCGCCAGCCGTGACCCGCGGGCCGGGGCGTCAGCCGCGCCGCCCCTCGAAAAGAACAGGGGCAGGCCGGCGACGAGGAACAGGCCCAAGGCCGTCTGGCCGGCGACCGTGAAGGCGACGAGCGGCCACTCCTTGAGCATGGCCGCTCAGACTTCCTCCCAGTTGGCCACTTCGGCGCCCCGCTCGGCGGCCCGGGCGGCGTCGCGATGGGGCCGGAGGACGAGGGCCGGGCCCGTCTGTTCCGGGTCCGGAAGGGGATGGATGTGCCGCAGGTCGCCGTATTTCTTCCGGAGATCGGCCAGGTCGCCGAAATCCAGGGCCCTCCGGGGGCAGGCCGCGACACAGGCCGGCGGCTTTCCGGCGTCGACGGCGTCATAGCAGAAATCGCACTTGGAGACGGTGTTCGTGGCCGCGTGGAAGCGGAGGGCCGTGTAGGGGCAGGCCCATTCGCAGTAGCGGCATCCGATGCACAGGTCCGTGTCCACGAAAACGATGCCGTCCTCCCGCTTCCAGATGGCCTTGACCGGGCAGGCGGCGCCGCAGACCGGGTTCTCGCAGTGGTTGCAGGCCATGGAGACGTTGTAGGCGATGACCGAGGGCACCCAGACCTGGCCCTTCTTCTCCCATCCGCCGCCGGTGACCTCGTAGACCCGGCGCCAGAGGGTCCCGGGCCCGAGGTCGTTGCGGTCCTTGCAGGCCACCTGGCAGGCCTTGCATCCGCTGCAGGCCGCGGCGTCGAAGAAAAAAGCGTATTGGGTGACCATGTCAGCTCTTCTCCGCGCGGGCGACCTGGACCATGATCGTATGCTGGGCGTTGCCGAAGGCCAGGGGCGTCCAACGGTCAGAGGTCAGGACGTTGATCGAGCCGCGCCGGTCGACGCCGTCCTTGTCGGGCGTCCACCACGCGCCCTGAGGCAGGGCCACGACGCCGGGCATGATCCTCCGGGTCAGCCGGCAGGGGACCACGCAGGCGCCCCGGTCGTTCCAGACCTTGACCAGGTCGCCGTTCGCGAGCTTCCGGGGCTCCGCGTCCAAGGGATTGATGAACAGCCGCTGGGGGAAGGCCTCCTCGAGCCAGTCGACGCCCTCCATGGTCGAGTGGACCCGGGAGAGATAGTGGTGACCGATGGCCGAAAGCGGGTACTTGGCCGCCTCGGGCCCGAAGGGGCTCTCCCATTCCTGGATGTACTTGGGCACGGCCGGGATCTCGGCCGGGTTGTTCATGTCGTGGAGGGCCTTGGAGAAGATCTCGATCTTGCCCGAGGGCGTCGGCAAGGGGTGCTTCGCGGGGTCTCGCCGGAAATCGGCGAAGGCCACGGCCGGCTCCGTGACCGGCACGGAATACACGCCGGCGTTGGACCGTTCGAATTCGTCCAGGGTCGGCACCCCCGGGAAGCGCGTCCGGCGGTAGCGGTCGAGCGACCAGGCCACCCAGTCGCGCTCGGTGCGCCCCTCGGTGTAGGCTTGCTCGAAGCCGAGGCGGGCGGCGATCTCGGCGCAAATGCGGTAGTCGCTCTTCGTCTCGAACGGCGGCTCGACGACCTTGGGCATGAGGATGACCTCGTCGCCGTACTTCCAGCCGTCCTCGAGGCCCCAGGTCTCGAACTGGGTGCAGACCGGAAGGAGGATGTCGGCGAACCGGCCGGTGGGCGTCAGGAAGTTGTCCTGGACGAGCAGGAACTCGACCTTTTTCTCGTCGGCCAGGATGCCGGCCGTCCGGTTGATGTTCGAGTGCTGGTTGATGAGGGCGTTGCAGGCCACGGCCCAGATGCACTTGATATCCGTGTCAAGGCGCTCGGCGCCGCGAACGCCGTCGGCCTGGCCCATCCGCGTCCCGCGAAGCACGGCCTCGGTCCACAGGAAGCTCGGGATGAGGGCCTTGACCGGGTTCGGGCCGGTCGGGAACACGAGCCAGAACGGGCCTCCGTCGGGGGCCTGGAGGGCGATGCCGCTGGCCCAGCCGCCGGGGACGCCGACGTTGCCGGTGATGGCCGCCAGGACACAGCCGGCCCGCACGGGCTGCTCGCCGTAGGCCCGCCGCTGCATGCCGTAGCCCTGATAGAGGACGCCGGGTTTCATCGTCGCGTATTCGCGGGCGATGCGGGCGATGGTCTCCCGCGGGACCCCGGTGACGGCCTCGGCCCACGCCGGGGTCTTGGGCGTCCCGTCGCGCGTGCCGAGCAGGTAGTCGAGGTAGCTCTCGGCCCCCTCGGCGCCGGCGGGCATCTGTGTCCCGTCGAAGCCGACGCAGTGGGTCTTGATGAAAGCGGCGTCGTGGAGCTTTTCCGTGACCATGACCCAGGCCATGGCCGACATCATGGCCGCGTCCGTTCCGGGGCGGATGGGGATCCACTCGTCGGCCAGGGACACGGCGCTCAACGTCATCCGGGGGTCGATGCAGACGACCCGGGCGCCCTTCTCGCGGGCCTTCTGGACGAAGAACTCGGTGTTGGTGCCGTCGCGCATCTCGGCCGGGTTCCAGCCCCACATCAGGATGTACTTCGAGTTGAGCCAGTCCTGGCGCTGGTTGCCGGTGACACCCGTGCCGTAGACGTACGGCGTGGCGGCGGAGATGGCCGCCCACGAGTAGCTGTTGTAGAAGCCGAGCGAGCCGCCGTAGAGGTTCATCAGCCGCTGGGCCGTCTGGCGGCCGTTGATCTGGTTGTAGCTGCCCGTGCCGTAGGGGACGTAGAAGGCCTGGTTGCCGTAGGCCTTCTTGATGCGCTCGAATTCGGCGGCGATCCGGTCGAGGGCCTCGTCCCAGGAGACGCGCTCGAATTTCCCTTCGCCCCTCTTCCCCACCCTCTTCATGGGGAACTGAAGACGGTCGCGGTGGTACTGGCGCTTGCGGTAGGCCCTGCCGCGCACACAGGCCCGCAGCTGGGGGTCGGCCACGGTGTCGCCGGGCCGGTCGTCGGTGTCGATGCGGACGATGACCCCGTCGCGGACATGGACCCGGAGAAGGCAGCGGCCGCCGCAGTTGTGCGAGGGACACCCGACCCGGATCATGCGCTCTTCGGCGGGCGGGGCGGCTTCGACGAGGGCGTGGTTGGGGTCGCGGCGGCGGAAGGCCCCGAGGAGCTTATGGGAAGCGGCCGCCGACGAGCCGACCGCGGCGCCCCAGCGGAGGAAGCTCCGCCGGGTGATGGACGCGGTCTCGATCTTTTTCTTTAACGACATGGCCTCGCTCCCCGGCCGGAGGCGCGGGGCGTGGGGCAACGCCAGAGGATCCCCTGATCCGGCGGGGCGGCCCGGATCAGCCGACCTTGGTCGTCAGGAAGATCGGCAGCGTCATCTGCTTGATCTGGTCCTGGACCTCCTCGATCTCGTCCAGATGCTTGTCCTCGTCGTTGAGGATGGTCTGGAGAAGGTCGCGGGTCGCGAAGTCCTTGACGTTGCCGGCCAGGACGATGGCCTCGTTGTAGGCCTTGATGGCGCCCTCCTCGGCCTTGTGGTCGAAGGCGAACATCTTGGGCACGTCCGAGCCGATGAACAGCTTTTTAAGCTCGCTGACGATCGGGATGCCCTCGAGGAACAGGATGCGGCCGATGAGCTTCTCGGCGTGCTTCATCTCGTCGATGGCCCGCTTTTCGAGCTCCTTGTGGAGCTTCTCGTAGCCCCAGCCGTCGCACATCTCGGAGTGGACCATGTACTGGTTGATGGCCGTCAGCTCGTCGGCGAGGAGCGAGTTGAGGGTCTTGAGAAGTTTCGGATCGCCTTTCATAACTAACCTCCCTGTCATTGGTTGAGTGGTTATTTCGAGCTTTTATTCTATCCATCTTCCCCCCGGATGTAAAGGACGGTACGGCGGCCGGAGGGGGAAGGGGCGGAGAACCGGTGTAAAGTGAGAATTTCGAGGGGGGCCGGGCGTCTATAGATGGTGGAAGGGCCCGGCGCGTTTAGGGTAGAATGGG
>VGJC01000164.1 GCA_016867635.1 Candidatus Aminicenantota bacterium
CGGGAATTCCAGGCCAGGACGTTCTTCGCCTCGTCGAGGATGGCCATGAAGTAGATATCCTCCTGAGGGGCGAAGATCCCGAGAATGTCCCCGGGCGAGCGGCCTTCCGTGAGCAGGCGGGAGATGTTGATGCCGAGGATGTGGGCCGTCACGTCGAGTTGGCCGCGGACGAGGTTCTCGGACCTCTTCCGGGAATCCGTCCGGTTGAGAAAGGAAACGAAAGCGAAAATGAGCAGGACCCCCGTGAAGGGCAGGACGAAAAAGACGAACAGGTTACGGGGCTTCAAAGTCCTCCGACCCCTCGCTTCCCTTTCGCCATCGCGGCCCCGCGGCTCCAGGCCGGGAACCCTTTCTTGTCACGAACGTTGACGGTCTCGCCCCGGAGCCGCAGCTGCCGGGCGATGACCGCCCCCTCCCCCGCCAACGAGCCGACGACCGTCATGCGCTCTCCCTGGTGGAGATCCTGGCGGAAGAACCATGACGGGCTGACCTCCACGCTGAAGGCCTCGCCGGACTTGGGATCCCGGAGGACGAGGATGAGGAACGGGGTCCGGTCCTTGTAGCGCGGCTCGAAACGGATCTCGCGGACCGCGCCTTCGATGCGGACCTCCTTGTCCACGTTGTAGAAAGGGCCGACGGCTTGCGCCGGAGCCTCCTGCCCGCTCAGGATGGCGGCCGAGATCGATAGACAGAGGAGAAACACGAACGGTCTTTTCACGGTCTCACTCCTTCCGGCCGAAGGGGGATCTCCATTCGATGCCGGCCAGGACGGCAGGGCTCGACCACGTGAACAGGGGGTCGGTCGACCGGTTGTCGGTCCAGGAGCAGGCCAGGAATACGGTGAGCCTCGGAAAAGTCTTGTCCAGCCGGGCCTCGAACAAGCTCCGGGTGTCGTTCCGGGGAACACCGGTGGGCTCCCCCTCCGCCGTCAGAACTTCGATGCCGGGAAAGCCCTTATCAGAATAGGTGTAGCCGACCCGGCACTCGACGTCGTACGGAAGGAGAGCCGTCAACAGGGAGTTGATCACCCAGCCTTCCCAGGAGAATTCGTCGAACGTCGGGTTCTTGACGAAATAGAATTCAGTGATGGAAGAGAAAGGGTTCTCCCCCGACAAGGTCCATTGACGAAGGCCGGACAGGCTGATCCCCACCCGGCTGCCCAGCCCTTGAGCGGCCAGCGCGGACAGGGAGGCGCTCTGGATGCCGGCCGCTCCGCCGTCGGGATCGAAGATCGGAACGAAACCGTGGCCGCCCCTGCCGTTCGGGCCGCCCGGTATGACGGGGATCCCCGGGACATCCGGAACAGGGCCCGAGAAGGGATGCAAGAAGTGCTTGTACCTCCAGGAGGCCTCGGTCTTGAGGGTCGTCAGGCTGGGGAAGAACTTGTCCAGAGACAGGGAGAGGACCTGGTTGAGGTCGTCGAAGAGGGCGTAACGGTAGGAGGCGTAGACGCTGCGCGACTGGACCTTCAGAATGGAGCTCGGGGCCAGATAGGTTTTAAAGGCGGCGGCGAGCTCGAACGAAAGGGAATCGAGGGCCTTCCACTCGGAGCGGAAGAAGCGGCCCGATCCGCCGGCCGCGAAATAGAAGGCGCTCCTCGTACCGACCGCCCTGAGGTGATCGAGCCCGAGGCTGACCGTCCCGAAGCTCAGGCCGGGGTTCTCGTGGAACAGCGCGTAGCCGAGATCGGCAAGGAGCGACAGCCCCCCCTTGTCTTTATCCAGGAAGATGCCGAACGAGGACACCGTGTCCGAAACGGGATCGCTCGTCTGGAACAGGTTCCGCGTCGAGTGATGGTC
The DNA here is from genome assembly GCA_016867635.1 of Candidatus Aminicenantota bacterium. Classification (GTDB taxonomy): domain Bacteria; phylum Acidobacteriota; class Aminicenantia; order Aminicenantales; family Saccharicenantaceae; genus RBG-16-66-30. The sequence goes on from VGJC01000164.1 coordinate 1,800, forward strand.
GTAGGCCAGGCTGAAACTGTCGGCTCGAACGGCCAGGGCCGTCGAGAGCAAGAGCAGAACCAAGGTCCTGATCTTCATTTTGGTCCTTATCATAACAAAGTGGCCTCGGGAAAAAAAGAAAGGACCGGGTCCTCACGCCCGAGGGCCCGGCCCTTCTGTCGGACTTATCACCGGCCCCGCCGGACCATCCGGCCCTTGGGGCCCGCGCCGTCAAAGAGACCCGGCCCAGCGCCCAGGCCGGGAGGTCCCACCTGTCCGCCCCGGAAGGAGCCCTTGCCGAAACTCGCCCGGTTGGCCTGGCCCGCCTGAAGGCCCGGGCCGCCCTTGGCCTTGATCCAGTCGGGGTCCTGTTTGTTGGGAACGCCGTCCCCGTCATGGTCCATGAGGACGTCGGCGATGCCGTCGCCGTTCTCGTCGATGAAGCGGAAGTCCTTTTTCTGGACCTGGGCCCGGGGACCTTCCCGGGCCTTTTCCTGGCCCCATAAAGCCGCGGAACCCGCGAGCAGGATACCGATCGCGACGGCGAATATCTTGTTCATTCTTTGATCTCCTTACTTCGGGAGATCATAATCCTAAGCAAGCCGCGTGCCATTAATCAAGTTGTTTATTATAAACAGGATAACAGGAAGGCCAAGGGAGCGAAGCAGACGACTTTGTCCGCCGGCCGACAATTTTGTCGGGCGCTTCGCGGAAGCTCGCTTTTTTAGGGTCCTGAAATCCTCTATAATAAGCGTTCCCGAGGGATCGCCGGGCCGCGTATGAGCCACTCGCCCGGCCCCGCCGGAAGGGGCGGCGGCGGTTTTCTCCTTTGATGGAACCGGGGGCCCGCGGCCGAAGTTATCGAGAAAGACGCCGCCTCTGGAAGATATCCTCTTATCCTCCGTCTAATAGGATGCGGAGGAAAAGTGAGCCTGACCGCATGGATGAAAAAGAGCTGGTCCGACTGGCCCGAGAGGGAAGCCAAGAGGCTTTCGAGGAGCTGGTCAAGAAATTCCAGTCGAAGGTGTTCAGCATGGCTTTGAGCTTCACCCGGAATCGGGAGGCGGCCGACGACCTGGCCCAGGAAGTTTTCCTGAAGGCCTACCTCGCGCTGCCCAGGTTCCAGGGCAAGTCCGAATTCGGGACCTGGCTCTACCGGATCTCCGTCAACCACATCAAGGATTTTCTCAGAAAGAAGGGCCGGGCCAAAGAGGTCTCGCTCGAGGATGTCGGCGAGATATCCCTTTCCGACCGCGACCAGGCGGACAAAGCCGCCCTGGAGTCGGAGGCCGAGGCCCGCAGGGGCCTCGTGAGGAGGTCCGTCGAAGGGCTGCCCGACAAGTATCGGGTCATCCTGACCCTGAGGGACATCCAGGGACTGCCCTACGACGAGATCTCCCGGGTCCTCCGGCTTTCGCCGGGGACCGTGGACTCCCGGCTCCACCGGGCCAGGAAGATCCTCCGGGACAGGATGTCTCCCTATCTCCAGCGTGAAGGAGGGGTCGATGCGATGTAAGAAGGCCGAACGATGGATGTCGCGGGCCTTGGACGGGCGGCTCGACGCCCGCTCGGCGGGCCAGTTGGGGGAACATCTGGCGGCGTGCCCCCCGTGCCGCCGGGCGCAGGCGGAATACCGGTCCGTCGCCGCCCTCCTCAGGAACGGGAAGGAGACCGACCCCGGGCCCTCTTTCTGGCGGCGCCTCGAGCCGCGCCTGAACGAGGAGCGGGAGATCATGCCGCTGCTCGTCTACGAACGTTGGTGCCTGCGGGCCGTCCCCGTCTTTCTCGTCCTGGCGGTCCTCGCGGCGGGACTGCTGTTCCTCACGCCCCGGTCCGCCGAAATGACGCGGTCGGAGGTCCTCCTCCTGCAGAACGTCAATCCGCTCGTGGAGACGCGGACGCTGTTCGAGGAAGACAAGCCGGAGAACAGGAACATGATGCTCATTTTCGCCTCCGCGGAGGAGGCGGCTCCGGCCAGGAGGCGGTTGCCATGAAGAACAAATACAGACTCTGGATCGCCTTGTCGCTGCTCGTGGTTTTCGGCCTCGGAGCGGCGGCCGGCGTTTTCGGCGAGCGCTATTTCATCCACAAGAAATTCCGGAGGCCCCCCGAGCCCCGGCCCCATTTCCCGACCATGGAGACCATGGCTAAGGAGCTCGAGCTGACCGTCGATCAGCAGGAGCGGATCCGGGAGATCTTCAAGAGAAGCGAGGAGCGGCTCAAGGAGTTCCGCGGCGAATACAACGCGCGCCTGGGAGATCTCCGCAAGACGCTCAAGGTCGAGATCGACGCCGTCCTGACCGCGGAGCAGATCCAAAAGATGGAGGACCTCATCCGCCGCTATTCGGAGATGCGCCGGAGGGCCCCCGACGGCAAGGAACAGAACGGCCGGCGGGAAAAGGTCAAGGAGCCCGCGGCCCGCGATAAAGGAGCAGAGAGATGAAGAAGAAGGTCATCTGGATCGCCGTCGTTCTGGTCGTCGCGACCGGGGCCATTCTCGGGCTGACGGTTTTCCGCGGCGGGAAAAACGGCGAGGTCAAATACCGGAAAGAGGCCGTCGGCCGCGGCGACATCGAAGCCCTGGTCGTCACGTCCGGCACCTTGAATCCGATCGAGATCGTCGATGTCGGGGCCCAAGTCTCCGGCAAGGTCGAGAAGCTCTACGTCGACTTCAACTCCCAGGTGACGCGCGGCCAGGTCGTGGCCGAGCTCGACCAGGAGCCCCTGAAGATGAAGATCGATCAGAACGAGGCCAACTACAAGAGCCGGGCGGCCTCGCTCGAGAGGGCCAAAGTGACCTTGGACCAGGCCCAGAAAAAGCACGAGCGGTCGAAGGCCCTGTTCGGGAAGGAGCTCATCTCCATCGAGGAGATGGACGCCGCCGAAGCCTCGTACCTGAGCGCCAAGACCGACCTCATCACGGCCGAAGCCAGCCTGGCCCAAGCCAAGAGCACGCTCGACCTGAGCAAGGTCGACCTCAGCTACTCCGTCATCCGGGCCCCCGTGGACGGTGTCGTCATCAGCCGGAAGATCAACGTCGGCCAGACGGTCCAGTCCAGCTTCCAGGCCCCGGTCCTCTTCCAGATCGCCACGGACCTGACCAAGATGAAGGTCGAGTGCAGCGTCGACGAGTCCGATATCGGCAAGGTCAAGGAGGGCCAGAAAGCCCGGTTCACGGTCGAAGCGTACCAGAACGAAACTTTCCAGGGGGTCGTCCAGCAGGTCCGCTTCTCCCCCGAGACCGTCCAGAACGTCGTCACCTATACGACGATCGTCAATCTCGAAAACCCCCAGAAGAAGCTCTTCCCCGGGATGACGGCCACGGTCTCGATCATCGTCGGGGAGGCCAAGGATGTCCTCCGCGTCCCCAACGCCGCCCTGCGCTTCACCCCCGCTCTGACGCAGCCGGAAATGGAGAAGATGCTCCAGGAGATGAGGGACCGGATGATGGCCGGCCGGCCGGGGCAGGAAGGTCAGCCGGCCGGGGCCCCGACCGCCGCCGGCGAGCAGGCCCGGCCCCGCGGCGAAGGACGCCCGCAGGGCCAGGCAGGGCCGTTCACGGCGGCTTTGGCCCAAGGGGGAGCGGGCTCCGGACAGGCCGGAAGGACCCGCCAGCAGC
>VGJC01000165.1 GCA_016867635.1 Candidatus Aminicenantota bacterium
CCCGGCGCCGTTCGGGCCCAGGTAGCCGAAGATCTCGCCTTTGCGGACCGCGAGCGAGATGCCCTTGAGGATCTCCCGGGGCTTGGGGATGAACCCGAGCCGGAACGTCTTCTTCAGGCTCTCGATGCGGATGGCTTCCGACATGGCTTTCAGACCTATTTTATGGAATGCCGCCCCGAAGTCAATCAGCCCAGGCCTTTGATCCTCCCGGCGTTGGCCAGGAGCTGGCCCTGGGTGAAGACGTGCTCCCGGGTCAGGGCCAGATGGACCTTGAGCTGGGCCAGGATGTCTTCGGGCAGGGCCATGGCGGTCGCCCGCTCGTATTCGGTTACCAGGAGCTCTTCGGAGGGCAGCAGGGATTGGAGGGCGGAGATCCGGTCGGTCCCGGGATACTCGGCCGGCATGGGCCGCAGGCTGCGTTCGACGCCGTCGGGCCCGGTCTCGGCGTTCTCGACGGCGATGACGTCGCCGAGCTTGACGAGGATCCCGGCCAGCTTGTCCCAGTGCCGCATGTGGTTGACCGAGTTCTTGAACAGGCGCTGGTGGAGGTCCTGATGCTCGCTGAACAGCATGACGTACTTGAGATAGCGGTGGGTCAGCTCGTTCTCCAGCCGGCAGATGCCGTGCAGGAGCTTGAGGTCGTCGCGCCGGTCCCGCTCGGGATGCGCCCGGAAGCAGAGGGCCTCGGCGTCGGGCGAGGCCTCGAGGGCCTCGATCATGGCCCCGAACTGCCGGATGTGGCGGACCTCGTCGGACGAGATGTTCCAGATCATGTTCTCGATCTTCGGGTGGGCCCCGGGCTCGACCTCGGCGGACTGATAGAGGTCGGTGACCGTCTCTTCGGTCATCTTGTCCCGCTTGAGATTGTCGAGAACGCGGGGGAAGCGCACCACCTCGTCGGTGCGAAAGCTGGGTTCGACGCCCATCTGCGTCAGGATGATGCCGAGCTGGAGGGCGTGATACATCTCGTCGATCCCGATCTGGATGGATTGGGCGCGGGCGTCCGTCCTCTGCCGCAGGACGGGGTCGTCGTACAGGAACCTGCCCTTGGGCATGGAATAGGCGTGGACGACGTACTCGAAGCTGACGGCCCACTCGTGTTCCAGGGCCGCCGACAGGAGCTTGACGACGTCCTCACGCGTCTTCACGGTCTTGATCTTTTCCATCGGTCCTCCTTCCGTCATGTCCCTTTCGCGAGGACCCATTATATCCGCGGGCCCGGCCAAATCAAAGGTCCTTCCCTGGGACCGGAAGAAGGGCCGGTGAGGGGCTAGTCGCGGGAGGGGAGAATAAGCCCTTTTTCCCACCCCGGGAACCGCCGCCGGGGGCGATTGACCCGGCCTCCGCGCCGTGTGATTCTGCTCCCGTCGCAGCCCGAAGCCGCGATCGCCTCGCATGAGGCGGCGCCAAGGTTGTGAAAAGGGAGAAGGCGGAGGATCTCTCTTCCCCTTTAGGCCCCCTCCCGACGGTCCTGCGGGAAGTCCGGAGGGGGATTTTTTTTGTGACGGGCGGCCCTTCGGCCCCTTGGGGAACCGGCCCCGTTTATGTATAATCGGTGGGCCGTTTTGCTGAGGAGGTGCGCGATGTCCGATTTCGGCGGGGCCGTCAAACCCCTTTCCGGGAACCCCGATTTCAAGATCGCCGTCCTCGGCGTCCCCTTCGACGAGAAATCCAGTTATCTGCGCGGAGCGGCGGGCGGCCCCGGGGCCATCCGCGCCGTGTCGACCGGGAAATGCTACTGCGGCTGGACGGAGCTCGGCGTCGACCTGGAGGAAGAAACGGTCATGGTCGACCTGGGCGACGTCGATACGTCGGGAGACCCCGACAAGACCTTCGGCCTGATCGAGAAGGCCGTGGCCGGCGTCCTGGCCAAGGGCGCCGTTCCCATCGTCCTCGGCGGCGACCACTCCATCACCTACCCCGTGCTCAAGGCCTTTGCCGCCGCCCACAAGCCTCTGGACGTCCTCCATTTCGATGCCCACCCGGACCTCTACGACGACCTCTACGGGGACAGGCTGTCCCACGCCTGTCCCTTCGCCCGGATCCTCGAGGACGGGCTGGCGGAGAGCGTCGTCCAGGTCGGGGTCCGGGCGGTGACCTCCGCGCACCGCTCCAAGGCCCTCAAGCACGGCGTCCGCATGGTCGAGATGAAGGAGATCCAGGAGCCCCTTCGCTTCAAGTTCTCGAACCCCCTTTACATCTCCTTCGACATGGACGCCCTCGATCCCGCCTTCGCCCCGGGGGTCTCCCATCATGAGCCCGGCGGGCTCTCGACCCGTCAGGCGGTCCAGATCATCCAGGCCCTCAAGGGCCGCATCGTGGGATTGGACATCGTCGAGCTCAATCCCGGCCGCGACGCTTCCGGCATTACCGCCGCCGCCGCTTTCAAGATCGTCAAAGAGGTCGCCGGCCGGATCGTCAGGCCCTGACGGAGGCGGAACGGTTTTTCCGCGACCGTCTTGAAATATTGGTTCTTCTCCCGATTTCGGGGATTTAGAATGGGCTGATGGCGACAGATGTCCCCCTGCAGCCCCCCATAGCGGAGGGGGGCCCGGCGCTCGGCGACGGGGGAACCGTCGGGACAGGTTCCCGGGGGTTTGGGGGGCTAAGGGGGACATCTGTCGGCAAAGCACATTTATGAGAATCCCCGGGAACGGGGCAAGGACCGATCATGAAGGAGGGATCCATGAAGCGTTCCGTCATTTTCCTCGTCTTGGCCGTCCTGGCCTGCGGGGGCCCGCGGGCCGCGGGCGGGCCCGGCTTCGACACGTATTTCGTCGATGCGACGATGCGCGTCGATTTCTTCCACATCGGGCACGCGACCGAGGACCTCGTCTCACTCGACCGCGTCTACCGGCAGGGCATCTGGGCCGGGAGCAAGACCGCGCTGATCGACCCCCTCAACCTCGGACGGTATCTCGTCAAGGTCACCGACGCGGCGACCGGCACCCTCATCTTCTCCAAGGGGTTCGACAGCTACTTCGGGGAGTACAAGACCTCGGACGCGGCCGCGCGGGGCGTCCGCCGGACCTACCACGAGACCGCCCTCGTCCCTTACCCCCGCAAGCCCGTCCTGTTCGCCGTGGAGATGAGGGACCGGCAGAACGTCTTCCGTCCCCTGTTCAGCCAGGAGATCGACCCCGAGGATTCGACCGTCCTGCGGGAGAGCCTCGTGCCGGGCGTCAAGGTCATCGAGGTCCTCAAGTCCGGCGACGCCCACCGGAAAGTCGATCTGGCGTTCGTGGCCGAAGGCTACACGGAGGGCGAAGAGGCCAAGGTCCGGGCCGACCTCGACCGCTTCGCGGCCATCCTGTTCAAGCTCGAGCCCTACAAGTCCAACCGGGACAAATTCAACATCTACGGCCTTTTCAAGCCCTCCGCCGAGAGCGGCCCCGACGAGCCGAGCCACGGCGTCTTCAAGTCCACGGCCGTCGGGACGGCCTTCGATTCGCTGGGTTCGGAACGCTACCTCCTGACCGAGGACAACCGGAGCCTCCGGGACATCGCCGCCCACGTGCCGTACGACGCCCTGGCCATCATGGTCAACCACGAGCGCTACGGAGGCGGCGGGATCTACAACCTGTACTGCACGTTCACGACCGACAACCAGTGGCACGAATACCTTTTCCTGCACGAGTTCGGGCACTCCTTCACCGGCCTCGCGGACGAGTATTACACCTCCGAGGTCGCCTACAACGAGTTCTATCCCCGCGGCGTCGAACCGGTCGAGCCCAACATCACGGCCCTGCTGGACCCGGCCCGTCTGAAATGGGCGGACCTGGTCAGCCCGGGGGTCGAGGTCCCGACCCTCTGGGAAAAGGCCGAGTTCGACCGGATGGACAACGCCTACCAGAGAACGCGCTCCGACATCAACGCCAAGATCGCCCGGATGAAGAGGGAAGGGGCCGGCGCGGCCGAAGTGGCCGAGGCCGAGGAGGAGTCGGAGCGCCTGTCGCGGGAACACGCCGCCAAGGTCGATGATTTCCTGCGCAAGAGCAGGTATTGGGAAAAGGTCGGGGCCTTCGAGGGCGCCGGCTACGCGTCCCAGGGCCTTTTCCGCCCTCAGCTGGACTGCCTGATGTTCACCAAAGGGACGAAACCGTTCTGCAAGGTGTGCGAGGCGGCCGTGCGGCGTACGATCGAGCGCTTCACGAACTGAGGCCTGATATTTCTAATCCCTGATATGAGGTGCGGGCTGTTGTCAGCAAAAGGGGGGTTGATGATGGGAACCAAAAAGGTGGGGGCTTTCTCCAGCCCGCACAAGAAAGCCATCGTCATTATAGCACCTGCACATTCAACTTCGAAGTGCAACGACTCGGGCAAAGACTTCTAAGGATGTTCGATACTTCAAGCACTTCCTCGGGCGGTTATTGATCCAGGATTCGACCGCGGCGATCTCTTCCTCGGTGATGTTACGGAAGTCCGTGCCCCTTGGCAAGAGCCACCGGATCATCCCGTTGGTCTGCTCGTTGGTTCCCCGCTGCCACGAGGCGTAAGGACGGGCGAAGTAGCACTTGGTCCCGATCTCCGAGGTGATCTCTTCATGGAGGGTATTTTCAGTGCCGTTGTCTAACGTGATGGTCTGTCTGAGCTTCATCGGCAGGCCGGCCAGCCGCTTCAAGATCGCCCTTTTAGTCTCCCCGGCCGCTTTGCGCTCGAGCTTGGTCAGCATCAGCATCCGGCTCTTGCGTTCCGTCAGACTGTTCAGCACGGGCGGGCTCTTCTGGGACTCCATCGTGTCGCCCTCCCAGTGCCCGTAGAAGCGTCGGGACTCGACCGCTTTCGGCCTGGCTTCGATCGGTATCCTATTGGGGATCTTGGTCTTACGGACCTTCCGGCCTATCCCTCTGAGCTTGCGTTTGCGGTGGGCCCGGCGAAGCAGCAGGACCAGATCCTTGTGGTCTTTGGTTCGGCGATCATACAGATATTGATAGATCGCCTCATGACTGATACGCAACCCCCGATGCTCCAAGGGCAGCCTTCCGGCGATGATCTCCGGGGACCAACCCACTCTGAGTTTTTCGCGGATATAGGATCGTATCTTCTCGTTGTTGATCCGCGGCCTCCGGCTGGACTTGCTCCGACGCTCATCGCTCTGGACCTGGGCCCGGCAGGGAGTGTATAGACGACGTTTCGGGCTGCCGTTTCGGTTCAGCTCGCGTGAGATCGTACTCTTGTTGCGGTGAAGAGCCTTGGACATCTCGGCAAGAGTATGGCCTTCGTGATAAAGCTTGGCCAGCCGCTCTCGCTCTCTCACTGTCAGGTGTCTATAGTGTTTTCCCATTTGCACTTAGGATAGCATCCATCCGTAAAACTACCCCAAGTGTTGCACTTCATTATTGAACTCGTAG
>VGJC01000166.1 GCA_016867635.1 Candidatus Aminicenantota bacterium
TAGCTATCGCCATACACTGATTATAAATCCCCGGAACCGGGAGAAAAACGCTTTTATTAACGACCCGGCCCCGATTGACAGGGGGGGCGGGCTAAATTAGAATGGGCGCCTGAACCGGACGTCATGATGAACATGCGGGAGCCCGACCTGGGAGCCATTTGCTCCGCCTTCGAGATCGAAGGCCGCTTCCTCGGGAGCTGCCCCGTTCCCTCCGGTCACATCAACGAGACCTTCTGCTCAGCCTTCGAAGCCTCCGGGAGGACGGCCCGCTACGTCAACCAGCGCATCAACCACCACGTGTTCAAAGAGCCCGAGAAGCTGATGGACAACATGGAGCGGGTGACACGTTTCGCCCGCGGGCGGATCGAGGCCGCCGGCGGCGACCCGATGCGGGAGACCCTCAACCTCGTCCCGGCCAGGGACGGGAGGTCGTTCCACCGGACGCCCGGGGGGGATTACTGGCGGACCTTCCACTTCATCAACGGCGCCCGGACCTACGACCGGGCCGAGAACCTCGGGCTCGTCTATTCGGCCTCCCGGGCCTTCGGGGCCTTCCAGAAAATGCTGAGCCGGCTACCGGGCGCCCGGCTCCACGAGACCATCCCCGACTTTCACCATACCCCCAAGAGGTTCGCGGCCTTGCAGGCCGCCGCCGCCAGGGACCGACGGAACCGGGCCGCTTCGGTCCGGGGGGAGATCGGCTTCGTCCTCGAGCGGGAAGGCCTCGTCGGCCGGGTCATCGACGGACTGGCCGAGGGCCGGATCCCCGAACGGGTCACCCACAACGACACCAAGCTCAACAACGTCATGATCGACGACCTGACCGGCGAGGGCGTCTGCGTCATCGACCTCGATACGGTCATGCCCGGCTCGGTCCTCTACGACTTCGGCGACTCGGTCCGCCTCGGCGCGGCCACGGCCGCCGAGGACGAGCGGGACCTGTCCCGGGTCGGCTTCGACCTCAACCTCTTCGACCGCCTGGCCCAGGGCTACCTGGACGCCGCCCGGGATTTCCTCGAACCGGCGGAGAAAGAGCTGCTGGCCTTCTCCGGCCTGCTGCTGACCCTCGAATGCGGCATCCGCTTCCTGACCGACCACCTCGACGGCGACGTCTACTTCCGCATCCACCGCGACGGCCACAACCTCGACCGGGCCCGGACCCAGTTCAAGATGGCCGCCGAGATGGAGAGGAAGATGGACGAGATGGAGGCCGTGGTCCGCAAGTATCTTTAAGCCGACGATCCCTAGGAGGTTCTTATGAGACTCCCGTTCTCGACCCGCGCGCGAAGCCCTCTTCTCGCTTTGGCCCTGGCCGCCGTCATCCTGTCGCCGGCCGCGGCCAAGGGACAAAGCCCGCTGACCGATGACCTGTCCAAGGCCTTCGCCTACCGGGCCATCGGCCCGGCCCGCCAGTGCGGCCGGATCCTTCATATCGCCGCTCTCCCCTCCCATCCCTTCACGTTCTACGTCTGTCCCGGGACGGGAGGCCTGTGGAAGACGACCAACAACGGCACGACGTTCGAGTCCCTGCTCCCCGGCGGGAGCAACGTCCCCGTCGGGCACTTCGCCCTGGCCCCCTCGAACCCCGACGTCATCTGGGTCGGCACGGGCGACCCGGCCTCGGGCCGCATTCCCATCCGGGGCTCCGGGCTTTGGAGATCCATGGACGCCGGCAAGACCTGGGTCTTTGTGGGCCTGGCCGAAACCCGGCACATCGGACGGATCGCCATCCACCCGCAGGACCCCGACGTCGTCTATGTCGCGGCCATGGGCTATCACTTCAGCGCCAACGCCGAGCGCGGCCTCTACAAGACCCCGGACGGCGGCGCGACCTGGGACAAGGTCCTCGACCTCGGCGACGAGGTCGGCGTCGTCGAGGTCGTCATCCATCCCAAGGACCCGGAGACCGTTTTCGCCGCCTCTTACGACAAGAAGCGGATCCCCTGGAACTTCGACGACTTCGGCCCGCGGAGCGGGATCCACAAGTCGACCGACGGCGGCCGGACCTGGCGCAAGCTCGCCGGCGGCCTCCCGGTCGGCGATCTCGGGCGGATAGGCCTGGCCGTCTATCCGAGGAACCCCGACATCCTCTACGCGACCGTCGACAACGCCAACCTGCGCCCGCTTACGGAGGCGGACGTGAAGCTCGCCAAGGCGGCCGGCCGTGAGCCCAAGGGACGGCCCGTCGGCGGCGAGGTCTACCGTTCGGAGGACGGCGGGGAGACCTGGAAGAAGATGAACGCGGACAAGGAGCCCATCGGCGGGGGCAAGTGGTACGGGCAGATCTACGTCGACCCGAACGACGACCGCGTCGTCTACGTGCCCAACACGCCGCTCTACCGGTCCCTCGACGCGGGACGGACGTGGGGCGCCAAGGGGCCGGAGAACCTGGCCCCGCAGGTCCACGTCGACCATCACGCCATCTGGATCAACCCGGCCGACTCCCGTCACATCATCCTCGGACACGACGGCGGGATGGCCATCTCCTACGATTTCGGCAAGACCTGGGACGCCTTCGATCACCTCCCTCTCGCCCAATATTACGCCGTCGGAGTCGACATGGACGAGCCCTACAACATCTACGGCGGCCTCCAGGACAACGGCTCGGTCAAGATCCCGAGCAACGGGCCGTCCGGCGCGATCACCCGGGACGACTGGACCTCGGTCGGCGGCGGCGACGGGATGTATAACGTCGTCGACCCGGAGGACAGCCGCTGGCTATATAACGCCTACCAAAACGGGGCCATTCAGCGCCTGGATCAGAAACTGGGGACATCCCGGTCCATCCGGCCGCGACCGGCGGCCGGCCAGCCGGCCTACCGGTTCAACTGGACGGCTCCCATCCAGCTCTCGCCCCACAACAGCCGGATCGTCTATCTCGGGGCCCAGTACGTCTTGCGGTCGCTCGACCGGGGCGATACGTGGCAGGAGATCAGCCCCGACCTGACGACCAACGACCCCGTCAAGCTCGCCGGGAACATCGAGTTCTGCACTCTGACCTCGATCTCCGAGTCGCCCCTGACGCCCGGCGTCATCTGGACCGGGACGGACGATGGCAAGGTCCAGCTGACGCGCAACCACGGCGGGACGTGGCAGGACCTCACCGGCAAGCTGGCCGCCGCCAGCGGGCCCGAAGAACACTATGTGACCCGCGTCTTCGCCTCGGCCCACAAGCCCGGCCGGGCCTACGCGACGAAAGCCGGCTGGCATCGCGACGACTATCGTCCCTTCGTCTTGCGGACGGAGGACTTCGGCGAGACCTGGACGCCCATCTCCGGGAACCTCCCCGAGGGCACGGTCTACGTCATCGCCGAGGACCGCAGGAACGCCGACCTCCTGTTCGTCGGCACCGAGATGAGCGTCTTCGCCAGCCTGGACGGCGGCAAATCCTGGACGCCGTTCGGGAACGGACTGCCGGCGAACGCCATGGTCCACGACCTGCTCGTCCACCCCCGCGAGAACGATCTCGTCGTGGCCACGCACGGCCGCGGGCTGTTCGTCACCGACATCACTCCTCTCCAGGAGATGACGGGGGCCTTCTGGAAATCCGACGTCCACCTCTTCGCGGTCGAGCCCAAGACCCCCTGGCCCGTCCGCCGGACAAAGCTCGAGGGCATCGACGGGGACAGGATCTTCAGGGCCCCGAACGAGCCGGACGGGCTGGTCATCAGCTACCATTTGAAGCAGGCGGTCAAGGGCCCGGTCGTCCTCCGCGTCACCGACCCTTACGGAGAGGAGATCGCGGTCCTCGACGGGAAGGCCGCCGCGGGCCTGCACTCGCTCGTCTGGAACATGAGGCGGGCCCCGGCGCGGGCGGCCGGCGCGCCGGACACGGGCGAGGTTCCTGCCAGGCAGAGGTTCGCCCCGCTCGTCCCTCCCGGCGATTACGTCGTCATCCTCGAGGCGGGCGGCAAGAAACTCACGCGGCGGACGCGGGTCCGGGCCGTCCCGGACTGAGTCCCTGGAAGGAAGGCTGACCATGAACGCGCGAACCTTTGGCCTCGGCCGGAGAGCCGTTTTGGCGGCGGCGGTCCTGCTCGCTTTGGCCTCCTCCGCGGTCGCCGGACCGCTCGTTTTCGACAAGTCCGAGTACGCCGCCCGCCGGGCCCGGCTCATGGACAGGATCCCCGACGGGGCGGCCGTCATCCTCGGCGCCCGGCCCCCGGCCGGCTACCATCCCTTCGTCCAGTCCAACGATTTCCTCTATCTCTGCGGGGTCGAGGCGCCCCATGCCGTCCTCATCGTGGACGGGAAGCGCAAGGAGAGCCTCCTGTTCATGACCCTCACCGAGCGGGCCGCCCGCAACGACGGCATCCCGCTCGACCTCGTCCGCGACCCGGTCACGGCCACGGGCCTCGAGCGCGTCCTGCCGGCCGATCAGCTGACCGGCGCCCTTGGCCGCCTGGCCGGGCAGGGCTACGTCCTTTACACGCCCTTCATGCCCGAGGAGCTGGCCCGGGAGTGTTCCGCGGAGAAGTGGCGGATCCTCCAGGCCGACATGACCGCCAACCCCTGGGACGGGCGGCTGACCCGCGAGGGGCAGTTCGCCAAACTCCTCGGCGAGCGCTTCCCCGCCGGCGCGGTCAAGGATTGCTCCTCGATGATCTGGGAGCTGCGGGTCGTCAAGTCCCCGGCCGAGGTCGAGGTCCTTCGCAAGGGCGCCGCCATCGCCGTCCGGGCCTACCGCGAGGTTCTCAAGGCCGTCCGGCCGGGCATGCCGGAATACGAGCTGGCCGCCCTGTTCGAATATCACTGCAAGAAGGAGGGCGCCCGGGACCTCGCTTATTACATCATCCTCTGCTCGGCCGAGAACCACCCCTACGTCCACTATTACAAGCACGACCGCATCCTCCGGGACGGGGACTTCGTGGTCATGGACGCCGGTCCCGACCTCCACGGCTACGACATCGACATCACCGTCTCCTTCCCGGTCAACGGGAAGTTCACTCCCCGGCAGAGGGAGATCTACGAGGCCTGCCTGGCCGTCCACGAGGCCAACCTGAGCCTGTACCGGCCCGGGCTGACCTTGGACGCGGTCCGCAAGGGGGTCGAGGACATCCTCAAGAAGAAGGGCTTCGACCCGAAGAAAGAGGTCTTCCGTCAAATGCGCGGCGGCTTCGGCCACTACGTCGGGCTGGCCGTCCACGACGTCGGCGGAAGCCCGACCGTCCTGAGACCGGGACTGGTCTTCGCCAACGAGCCCATGGCCCTCTATCCGGACGAGAACCTCGGCGTCCGGGTCGAGAACACCCTGCTCATCACCGAGACGGGCTGCGAGAACCTGACGGACGGCATCCCGCGGACGGTCAAGGACATCGAAGCGTTCATGAAACAGGGA
>VGJC01000167.1 GCA_016867635.1 Candidatus Aminicenantota bacterium
GCCGGGTTCCTGTCTCTCGGGGGTTTGACGAGCTCTCCGGCGGACATCCTCCTGACGGCCCTGGCCGTCCTGTCCCTGGCCGCGTGCCTGGCCATCCTTGGAAAGCGGCTCTTCCGCGTCGAGCGCCTCGGCCCGGCCGGGCTCGCTTCTCCGGCGCTGCACGTCCTGGCCGCGGCCATCGGAGCAGGAGGGATGATCGCCGTGCTGCGGGCCGTCCGCCAGGTCGTTTTCCATTCCAATATCTCCCTCCTGCGCTGGACCTTCGACGCCCCGTTCCTGGCCCTCCATCTGAGCCTGTTCGTTTTATTGACCGCGTTCCTGGTTCCCGCCGCCTTGGCTTTCCGGCTGGCCGCGCTCCATTCCCGGCGCCGCCCCTTGTCCGGGGTGTTCGTCGTCCTGGGGACCGCGGTCTTGGCCGTCCTGGCCGGCCCGGGGCTGTCCCCCCTTCACATCATTCTCCAGACGGCTCTCCTGGCCTGGCTTTTCGCCGTGGTCTCGTCGCCCGCTCTCCCCAAACGCCGCGAGGCCTGGTTCGCCGGACTCGTCCTGGTCGCTCTGTGGATGTCCCAATCCGTCGACGACCTGACCGCCCGGCGGACCCATCGCCTGCTCGAAACGACGCTGAGGCACACCATCATCTACCAGGAGACCTGGGGGAACTTCCTGATCGAGCAGTCCCTGCCCGACCTCGACCGCAGCCGCCGGTTCATCGTCTCGTTCCTCAAGGACCCCGGGGACCCCGACTTCGCCCATTCCCTTTGGGAGCGCAGTCCGGTCGCGAAGTTCAACTGGTACTCGAGCCTCGAGATCCGCGATCCCGACGGCCGGACCCTCAGCCGTTTCTCGCTCAACGTCCCGAAGGCCGTCGGCGGGCCTCCCGACCTGGAGCCGGCCGTCGACTGGACCATCGTGCCCCAGACGCTGACCTTCATCGGCAAGAAGAAGGAGTTCCTCGTCGGCTACAAGGATTATCACGACGGGGGCCGGCACCTCGGCCGGCTGGTCCTGTACGTCGCCCTCGACCCGGAGATGCTTCCCTTCCTCTACTCCGCGAACCCCTATTTCGAGGTCCTCAGGACCGATCCCCTGCCTTCGCTGAGCCAGTTCGATTTCGGCTGCGCGATCTACGACCTCGACGGCAACTCGCTGTTCAATCCGAGGCGCCTGACGTCGGGCCTGTCGCCGGGCGACCTCGAGCGCCTCCGCGAGACCGGGGAGGCGTTCTGGTCCGTCTTCCGGGAGCGGGGGACCGTCCATGACGTCTACCTTTTCCGGTCCAAGGACCGCTTCTACAGCCTGTTCGCCCCGCGCCGGACCCTCAAGACCCGGGCCGTGGATTTCCTGAGGTTCTTCTTTTCCTACCTGACCGCGGCCCTCCTGGTCCTGCTCCCGGTCACGCTGGCGTCCGGGCGGCGCTCCCTGGGGAAACCGCTCCGGTCCTTCTCGAACCGCGTCTACGCGGCCTTCCTGGCCGTGGCTCTCATCCCGCTCCTCCTGTACACCGTTTTCACGCAGAACCTGTTCGACGGCCTCTTCACTCAGCGGTTCCTCAAGGATTCCGCGGCCCAAGCCGCGACGGCCAAGGGCTTGATGGAGGCCTTCCTCATCATCCAGGGGGTCGAGGCCTCGCCTTATCTCGCGCCCTCCGAGGACCTGGCCCTCTGGATCAGCTCGACCCTGTCGAGCGACGTCATCCTCTACGGGGACGCCGTGCTGCTGGCCTCGAGCCGGCGCGAGCTCTTCGACAGCGGCCTGCTGCCCGACATCCTCGACGGGGAGGCCTATCACGCCCTCGTCTACGGACGCCAGCCGTTCTTCACGAAGCGGACCATGCTCGGCGGCTACTCGTTCCAGACGCTGACCGTTCCCTACGCGTTCCAGGACACCCAGCTCTTCATCTCCCTGCCCTTCCCCCTGGAGAAGGAGGAGATGGCCGGGGCGACCCGGGAGATCATCGAGTTCCTGGTCCTTCTTTCGGCCTTCTTCTTCGCCATGGTCGTCGTGTTCGCCCGCGGCATCCGGTCGATGATCATCGTGCCCGTGCGCAAGCTCCTGGCCGGGACCAAGGAGGTCGGGCTGGGCAACCTCGAGGTGACCATCGAGCACCGCTCGCGGGACGAGATGATGACCCTCATCGACGGGTTCAACCAGATGATCCGGAACCTCAAGGCCCACGAACAGGAGCTGGCCGAGATGAGCAAGAAGGTGGCCTGGACCGAGATGGCCCGCAAGGTCGCCCACGAGATCAAGAACCCCCTGACCCCCATCCAGCTGTCGGCCGAGCACGTCCTTAAGGTCTACGAGGACAAGCGAGGCGACCTGGACAAGGCCCTCCGGGAATCCATGTCCTACATCATCAGCGAGGTCGACAATCTGAGGCATATCGCCCAGGAGTTCATGGAGATCTCGCGGGACACGACCATCCGCAAGGACCCCCTCGACCTGAGGGCCGTGCTCGAGGAGACCCTCGAGCCCTACCGCAGGCTCCTCGCCGAGCGCATCCGCTTCAAGGTCGTCTATGAAGGACGGCGCTTCCGCGGCGTCGGGGACGCGGCCAAGCTCAAGACGGCCTTGCGGAACATCGTCGCCAACGCCGTCGAGGCCATCAGCCGCCAGGGGGAGATCTCGGTCACGGCCGTCGAGGGGGACCGGACCGCGACGATCTCCGTCCGGGACACGGGGGCCGGCATGAGCCGGGAGACGGCCGAAAGGATCTTCGACCTCTACTTCTCGACCAAGGGCGGCGGCACCGGGCTGGGTCTGCCCATCGCCCGGAAGATCATCGAGGAGCATGGCGGGACGGTCCGCGTCGCCAGCGCGCCCGGGCAGGGCACGACGGTGACCCTCGAGCTTCCCTTGGATGGGATATGAGCCGCGCCGGTTGGGATTTTCCGGGATTTCCCGGATAGAAGGAGATCCGGCCCATGGCCGAGGCCGGCGACCTCGGCGCCCGGCGCTCCCGGCGTGAGGTCTCGGGCCCGGGGCTCAGCGCTCGGCCGCCCGGATCCTCTCGAACCCCGAAACGCCCACGAACTCCAGTCTCTCCTCCTTCTCCAGCTCGTCGAAAAGAAGGTTCAGGCCCAGCGTGTCGCTCGAGACGTGACCGGCGATGACCACGTTGAGATGGGCCTTCTTGGCGTTCTCCAGGGCTTCTTCGCTGAGGTGCATGCCGACGATCGTGCTGACGCCGGAGGCGGCGTGGCTCGCGTAGATGTTTTTCGAGCCTTCGGTCCCGCCCGTCATGTCCACGAAGATCCGGCCGCAGCGGGCGTTGTCGGAGCCCGAGACGATCTTCGGGGCGGCCATGCGGCGGGCGGCCCTCCGGTATTCGGGGATCTTGCGGAGGAGCTCGACGAGACCCTTGAGGCGGGCCGGCTTGTCCCGTTCGAACAGCGCCGTGAGGTGGGAGGAAACACAGTTGTCGGCCGGAGTGTGGACGCACATCATCGGCAGTCCCAGGAGGCGGGCGGCATCCACGGCCCGGTCGTGGTTGACCGGCAGGAGCCGCCGCTCGATCTCGCCGATCCTCTTGTCCATCAGCTGTTCGGCCACGGAGACGTTGACCCCGTAGGCGGCCAGGAGATCGGACTGCAGTTTCATGACCTCGTGGAGCTGGGCCAGGGCCAGGCCCTCGGGGTGATGGGCGACGACGAGGTCGATGCCCTCCCCCCGGTCCCGGTTGAGCGTGTGGGCCAGGAGGATCTCCCCGACCTCCATGTCGATGCCGACGGCGACCTTCCTGATCTCGGTCGCGGGGTCGCCGAAGAGGACGCGCGTGTCGGCGTAGGGGTTGAACAGACGGTCCCGGTCGTAGGCTTCGGCCTCGTCCTTTTCGAGCTTCGCGGACCTGTCGGCCTCCTCCCCGAGGAGACGGCGGAGTTCGTCGCCCCCCCGCGGGTCGCGCTCCATGCCGGCGGCGACGGCCCGGCGGTAAAAGGTCTCGAGTTTCATGTTCGGCTCCTTTCGGCCGGCGGCCGGGGACCGCGGACCGCCCCGGTCGCTTCGAGCCCGGCCAGCTCCGCGTCGCCGTATCCGAGCTCGCGAAGAAGGGCGAAGGTGTGCTCGCCGTGCTCCGGGCAGGGCGCCGGCCCCTCCCCTCTCGCGGCCCTGAGCGGGTGGTTGACGCGCAGATGGGGATGCCCGTCCGTCGTCGCGTGTTGAATGATGGCCCGGTGGCGGACCTGCGGGTCGGACAGGGCCTCATCCAGGGTCGGCACGACCTCGCAGCAGAAATCCGTCCCCTCGAGGAACGTCTTCCACTCCTCCCGGGTGCGGGCGGCGAACAGGGCCGCGAACTCGGCATGGTCCTCGGGTTTCTCGGAGAACTGGCGGTCGCGGAGGTCGGGGCGGCCCATCGTCCGGCAGAACGCGTCCCAGAACTTGGGCTCGAGCGCCGTCAGGGCGATGTCGCGCCCGTCGCGCGTCCGGTAGACGTTGTAACACGGGTGTTTGCCGGTCAACGGCCTCTGTCCCCGGCCGCCCTTCTCTCCGGCGGCGTGCTCGGCGACGGCCATGACCAGCCAAGCCATGGCGCTGTCCATCATGCCGATGTCCAGGAAGCGACCCCGCCCGCTCCGCTCGCTCTCGCGCAGCGCGGCCAGGATGCCGACGGCCGCGTACATGGCCGAGCCCAGGTCGGCGATCTGGACGGACGGGATGGTCGGCAGCTGGCCCGGCCGGCCGTTGAGGTCCAGGATCCCGGCCCGGGCGAGATAGAGGAGGTCGTGCCCGGCACGGTCCTTGTCCGGGCCGTCCCGGCCGAACCCGGAGATAGAGCAGTAGACGATGCCCGGCCGGACCGCCTTGACGGCCTCGTAGCCGACCCCCAAGCGGTCCACGGTCCCGGGCCGGAAGCCCTCCACGACGACCGAGGCCGTGGCCGCGAGCTTAAGGAACGCCTCCCGGCCCGCAGGGGCCTTCAGGTCGACGGCCAGGCTCTTTTTGCCCGCGTTGAGGGCCAGGAAGTAGGCGCTCCGCCCGCCGACGAACGGGGCCATCACGCGGATGGTGTCGCCGACGCCGACGTCCTCGATCTTGATGACCTCGGCGCCCATGTCGGCCAGCAGGAGCGTGCAGTAGGGCCCGGGCAGGAGCCGGGACAGGTCGAGAACCCGGACGCCGCTCAGGGGTCGGTCGCTCATCTCGTTCACCTCGGGGATCGCTGGACGGATATTTACCAGAAAGCCGGGACCCGGTCAAACCCCGGGCCCGCGCGGCGCGGAATTTGACAATCCCGGGCCGGCCTATAATAATGGTA
>VGJC01000168.1 GCA_016867635.1 Candidatus Aminicenantota bacterium
ATTTCAGTCACGACTTCGGCGCGCCGCTCAGCCTGACCGTCCTGCTCGACGTCAGCGGCAGCATGGCCCTTCTGAGCAGGCTCGACGAATGCAAGACGGCTCTGCGCGATCTCGCCCTCCGCATCCTCCGCCCGCGCGACGAGATCGCCCTGCTCATCTTCGCCGACGGCCAGGTCCAGGTGGCGGCCAAGCATTCGACGGACAAGACGGAGTTCCTCCGCGTCCTCGAGGCGACCGAGGCCTGGGGCCAGACCGCCCTCAACGACGCCGTGGCCGTCTCGCCGGAGTTCGCCACGAGGGCCAGCAACGAAAAACGGGCCCTGCTCCTGATCACCGACGGCATCGAGAACGACAGCCAGGCGACCCCGGAACAGGCCCTCGAGATCGCCCGACGGGTCGACGTCCCCATCTACATCATCGGCTACAAGATCCCCCGGACCGAGCTCCAACTCAAATCGCACAAGCGCTCGAGCGCCCTGACCGCGGCCGGGATCGCCGAGACCCTCGAACGATTCTCCCGGGCCACTGGCGGCAAAACCCATTTCCTGGACGAGGCTTCGGCCCTCGAGGACATCCTGTGGGAGATCAAAAGAGAGCAGACCCATCAATATATCATCGGATACACGTCCTACAGGGACACGGCGGACGTTTACCGGGGCATCCGGGTGACCACCCCCGACTACAAGCACAAGGTCCGGACCCGCTTGGGGTACTGATCGACCCCTTGTTTCCCTTTACAAACCCCGAAAAGAGATATATAATCGATGCATAAGCTCAGGCATTTCGAGATCGCAAATGGCCTGAAATCGCGAATCCAATTGCGTGGGAGGTTTCTATGAACCGTCGTATCATCTTTGTCATCGGTCTTGTGGCCGTGGCGGCCCTGGCCCTGACCCCGGCCTGCGCCACCAAGAAGTTCGTCCTCGGCGAGACGGCCACGCTCGACCAGAAGGTCGAGGGCGTCGCCAACGAGGTCGAGGCCAACCAGAAGCGGCTCTCCGAGCACGATGAGAAGCTGGCCACGATCGGGCAGCTGATCACCCAGCAGGACGGCAAGATCCAGGCCGTCGACGGGAAGGTCGAAGAGGTCAAGACCCTCATCCGCGGCAACCTCGTCCTCCAGGCGACCGTCAAGAACAGCGACGCCAAGTTCGCCTTCGAGAGCGCCGAGCTGAGCGCCGCGGCCAAGGCCGTCGTCGACCAGTTCGTCCAGAGGCTCATCCAGGAGAACAAGGGCGTCTACATCGAGATCCAGGGCCACACCGACAACACCGGCTCCGACGCCGTCAACATCCCTCTCGGCCACAAGCGGGCCGAGGGCGTCATGATGTACCTCTACAAGCAGCACCGCATCCCGCTCCATCGGATGTCCGTCGTCAGCTTGGGCAGCTCCATGCCCGTGGCCGACAACTCCAGCCGGGACGGCCGGAGCCAGAACCGCCGCGTAGAGATCCTGGTCTACGAATAAGAGCTGGTCACCGCGCGGTCGCGGCGGCGATGTCGCCTTCCCGGCCGAGCGTCCCCACGCCGACGACCTCGTAGGCGTAGGTCAGCGTGTTGTCGACCGCCCGGTGCAGGTACCGGTAGGAGGCGGCCGTCAACCCCTTGGGGATCTCCGTGACGAGCTCCCGGCCGGAGCCGTCGTCCATGTAGATCCGGTAGGCCGTGACGCTCGTGTTCCGGGCGTTGTCATCCCAGCTCAGGACATTGACGTATTCGGAGAGGAGGAGGCTGCGGTTGCGCTTCTTTTCGGCCTTGAAACCGCTCGGGGCGTAGATATTATCGACGCTTATCGCCACGGAGCTCGAGGACGCCTGGCCGATCGTATCGTACACGACGGCCCGGACCGTGTTCGTCCCGTTGGCCAGCATTCTTGTGTCCAACGAGAAGGAATACGGCGGCGCCGTCCGGCTCTCCCGTAACGTCGTGCCCGTGTAGAGTTCGACCCGGCTGACCCCGTTGTCGTCGCTCACGGAAACCACGACCGGAATGGTCCCATAGACGGCCTGCCCGGCGATCGGGCTCGAAATGCTGCAGTCCGGGGGCGCGTCGTTGGCAAAAACATCCAGGCTCATGGGGCTCGTCGTCCCCGTGATGTTGATGAGGCCCATGCCCGTCGCCATGCCGTCGTAGCGGTTCGTGTTCGGCGTCGTGAGCGGGCCGAGAACCGTCCCGGCCTTGTAGTAATCGCCCGCGTCGGCCCAGGCGTCGAAATTCTCGATCTGCTCCAGGCCGTCCGCCTGGACGAGCCTCAGCAGCTTGTGGGCCGTGTAGGAGTTGTCGTACAGGAAATCGTTGCCCGAGCTGGTGAGGCGGGAATCGACGTGCCAGACGACGAGGCCGTCGGAGCCGGTGAAGAGGTTCGTGTCGTTGCCGGTCCGGTGCCTGTTCTGGACCATGAAGAACTCGGCGAAGATCTGCCCCGGAACGGCCGCCGGCATGAATATCATGGCCTCGGGATAGAGGCCCGAGCTCCTCAGCGTGACCCCCGTCAGGGGCGACGCGGCGACCGTCGGGTCGATCCAGTCCAGCATGAACTTCGAGAAGCAGTTGTGGTCGCCCGAGCTGTCCATGATGTCCAACCCGCCGACCCCGCCGCGCGGCCCCACCGTGTCGTCGTAATCGTAATAGTCGGGGACGCCGAGGGCGTGACCTGTCTCGTGGATGATGGTCCTGGGGGTGAACGACCCGTTCGGGTAGTTCGAAAGCTCCCACTGCCAGGAGTAGTCCGACAGCCTCTTGCCGTCGACCCTGTAGGTCGAATCCCAGAACCCGGTGAAATACCCCCACCAGAACTCGGCCCACTCCCCGCGGGGGCCGGCCCAGAAGACGCAGAAATAATCGATGTCCCCGTCCCCGTCGTTGTCGTACTGGGTGAAGTCGTGGCCCTGCTGGTCGTAGTAATTCAGGGCTTCCTTGATCAAATTCTGACGACCCTGAGAGTTCTCGGCGACCGTGGACCGGGCATAGGGCGTCGTGTACCATCCGAGGACATTGCCCTCGATGTTCAGCTGGTCATAGGAGGACCGGCGGTAGAAGTTCCGGAGGCTGTCGTAGGGCAGCGTGCCCGAGCCGTCCCCGAACAGCCGGGATTCGAAGGTTCCCGGGGTCGTCACGCCGGGGTAGTCGTTGAAGGCGATGAGCAGGGCCAAGATCTTGATGTTCCCGCTCGTCGGCATCCCCCGCCAGGCCGGAGGCGGCGCGAGGACCTCGGAGATCTGTTGAGACGTCATCCCCTTCCGCTTCAGGGACAGGCCGCTGACTTTCCGGGCAAGGCGCTCCTGCATCCGTACGGGAAGCTTATGGTTCCCGTATTCCCTGGCCTGGGCGCTGCGCATGGCCAGCGTGCCGTCCATCCTGTATTTCATGAGCTGCTCCCTGGTCGGGGGCTCGAGGGCCACAGCCGTGGCCGCGCCGAAAACCAGGAGACATACGACGGCCAAGGCCGTCCGGGCGTTCTTTCGGTCTTGGTTCATGGTTCCGCTCCCTTGCCACTCCATCATAAGTGAGGGTGGGCGACCTGTCAAACCGGCACCCTTAGGTTAGTCGCTCGAGGCCGGCGCCCGCCCGGGGGAAGCTTTCATTTCGCGGGCCCCTTGAGCCCGATGCCGTGCCCCGCGGGATAGAGCCCGGGGATCGAAACGGGCAGCCTCCCGCCGATATCGATCTCCCCGAGAAGGGCCCGGGGCGCGATCCTCTGGGTCTCCGGCGTGTTCCTGTAGAGACAAAGATAGGCGTCGACCTCCGGAAAATGCCTCAGGAAATAGGGGCTGCCGAACGAAAGGACCGCGACGGCCGGCCCGTTCTCCAAGGCCGCGAGCCTTTTGATCAGCTCGACGTGCCGGGGCGCGAGGTCGACGCTGCCCTTGCCGGCGCTGACCCGGGAGAACAGGGCCACGACGACCGTCCCCGCGCCCGAAGCGCCCGTGAAGGCCTCGTCGAGGGCTTCCTGACCGGTATCGCCGTCCGCAAAGAAGGCGGACGCGGCCGGGAACCTCTTTCGCGTCTCGGCGACGAAGGCCCGGCCGGCGAAATAGTCCCCGAGGTCGCTGCTCAGCGACAGGACGGCGACCTTGCGGCCCGCTCTCGCCAGAGGAACAACACCGCCCTCGTTCTTGACCAGGGTCACGGAGCTCTCGAAGGTCTTGAAGGCCTGTTCGAGAAAGGCCTTGGGAGCGATCCTTCGATCGAGCGCATCGACGTCGACAAACCGCTCCCGGTGGAGCCCGAGGGAGGCCTTGGCCTCGAGGACCCTGCGGACCGACTCGTCGATCCGCCGCATCGGGATCCTGCCGTCCCGGGCGGCACCGGCGAGGTAGGCGATGACCTTGGCCGGCTCGGGCGGCAGGAGGAGCAGGTCCACCCCCGCCAGCAGGGCCCTGAGGGAAGCCTCTTCCGTCGGGAAAGCGCTCGTCACCCCGGCCATTTCCATGGCGTCCGTGACGACCAGGCCGCTGAAGCCCATTTTCCCGCGCAGGAGCCCCGTCACAATGGGTTCCGAGAGAGTCGCCGGAAGGCCCGGCGTCGGGTCGATGGCCGGGACGTAGAGGTGGGCCGTCATGACCGCCTTGACCCCGGCTTCGACGGCTTTCCGGAACGGCTCGAGCTCGACCCTCTCGAGCCTATCGAGGCCGGCCCCGATGGTCGGCAGCAGGCTGTGGGAGTCCTGGTCGGTGTCGCCGTGCCCGGGGAAATGCTTGGCCGTGGCCATCATCCCGTGCTCCTGGACGCCCCGGATAAAGGCCGCGCCGATGCGCCCGACTAGCCCGGGGTCCTCGCCGATGGCCCGGGTGTTGATGATCGGGTTGTCCGGGTTGATGTTGACGTCAAGGACAGGGGCGTAGGTCATGTGGATGCCCATGGCCCGGCCCTCGAGCGCCGTGATCCGGCCCATTTCGTAGGCCAGCTCCTCGGAGCCCGCGGCCCCGAGCGACATGAGCGGCGGGAAGAGGGTCGCGTTCGTGATCTGGTTGCCCGTCCCTCTCTCGAAGTCCGAGGCCATGAGGAGCGGGACGCGGGCCAGCTTCTGGAGATCGTTGGCCAGGCGGGCCGTCTCGTAGACCTCCCCGCCGAACAGGATGAGCCCGCCGATCCCGCCGCCGACGACGAGGTCGTTGAGCTCCGCCAGGTAATCGCTGTCGCTGTTCCGGAACTCCCCGGCAAAGCGGCAGGCCACGAGCTGGCCGACCTTTTCCTCGACGGTCATCATTCCGAGGGTCCTTTCGACCCACCCGGCCTCGGGCC
>VGJC01000169.1 GCA_016867635.1 Candidatus Aminicenantota bacterium
ACGGGGCCACCCGGAACGATCGTGAGACGGCCCTAACGGCCGCGCTTGCTGCCCGTCCGCTCCTTCTCCCGCTGCAGCTCGATGAGGTCGACGCTCCGGGAGTCGTCGCCGAGGAGGTGGCGGCAGAAGTAGTCGGCCCGGATCCAGAACCAATAGTCGTTCATGTCGCCGAAGCCGTGGCGCTGCCCCGGGAAAACGAAGAAGTCGAAGCGCTTGCCGGCCTTGATGAGGGCCGCCGCGACGCGCAGGGTGTTGGCCGGATGGACGTTGTTGTCCATGTCCCCCGTCGTCAGGAGGAGGCGGCCCTTGAGCTGGGCGGCCAGCTCCGAGTTCTTGGCGATGTCGTACTCGAACTTGACCTTGCCGTCCTTGTCGGTGACCTCCTTGACGCCGTGGTGCTTCTCGCTCCACCAGCGGTTGTAGATGTTGTTCTCGTGGTTGCCGGCCGACGAGACGGCGACCTTGAAGAAGTCGGGGAAGACCAACATGGCCGCCGTGGACATGAACCCGCCGCCGGAGTGGCCGTAGATGCCGACCCGGTCGATGTCGATGAACGGGTGCAGCATGGCCAGCTGCTCGATGGCCCGCTTCTTGTCGGCCAGGCCGTAGTCGCGGAGGTTGCCGTAGCCGAAGTTGTGGTACCACTTGGACCGCTGGGGATGGCCGCCGCGGTTGCCGACCTCGATGACCACGAACCCGAGCTGGGCCAGGGCCACGTTGGCGTTGCGCGGCGAGAAGGTCTTGGAGACGCTCTCGGTCTGCGGCCCGGGATAGACGTAGGCGATGATCGGGTACTTGCGATCGGGGTCGAAATTGAAGGGCTTGTACATCACGCCGTAGAGGTCGGTGATGCCGTCGTCGGCCTTGACCTTGAACGGCTCGGGGAACTTG
This sequence comes from Candidatus Aminicenantota bacterium, assembly GCA_016867635.1. Taxonomy (GTDB): domain Bacteria; phylum Acidobacteriota; class Aminicenantia; order Aminicenantales; family Saccharicenantaceae; genus RBG-16-66-30. The sequence continues at coordinate 892 of VGJC01000169.1, forward strand.
AACCCGGCCTCGAGCAGGGCCGAGACGTCGACCGTCTCCAGCTCGAGGAGGAGCGCTCCGCCCGCGTCCCGCAGCTGGGACTTGGGGGCCGCGTCGACCCGCGAGAAGGTGTTGATGAAATACCGGGCCGAGTCGCTCATGCCCGCCGCGTGCATGGCGTCTCCGGGGTTGAGCAGCCGCAGTCCCGTACCGTCCAGGCCGACCCGGTAGAGGTGCATGTAATAGGGGTCTTCCCCGGGCTCGCGGCCGCAGGCGTTGAAGAACAGCACCCGGCCCTTCTCGTCGAGGCCCTCGATCCCCTGGCAGGTGAACTCGCCGGAGGTCAGCTGGGCCTTGAGCTTGCCGGATCCGTCATAGAGATAGTAATGACCCCAGCCGTCGCGCTCCGACCACCAGATCAGCTCCCGGCCGCCGTCGACGAGGCGCAGGGGCTCGACATCGACGTACGTGTTGAGCCGCTCCTCGATGAGGACCTTGACCTCGCCCGTCTTGAGGTCGGCCAGGCAGACGTCGAAGCGGTGGAGGTCCCGGCTCTGGCGCCCGAAGTAGAGCTTGTCGGCCGTCTCGGCCAGCCACTGGGGCGGCGGAGGCTCCTCCCGCTCCCGGTCGAGGGCCTTGCGCGGGGCCGTGAAGACGGACACGGTCTGATCCTTGAAGGCCTCTGCCTTGAGGACGGTCTTGGCCTTGGCGGCCGGCTCGAAGACGAAAAGCTCCGGCTGGGGCTGGTTCTCCTCGCCCGGCATCGCGTAGCGGTAGGTCTCGAGGGTCGGCCGCGGGTCGGCCAGCGAGTTGATGACCCAGAGGTCCGCGACCTTGCGCTCGTCCTGGCGCACGGCGGCGAACTTGGCGGAGTCCCTGGACCAGATCAAACCGATGGCCGGGGCCCGGTAGTCCTTGCGGTCCTTCTCCTCCTTCTGGAGCTCCTTCTTGTCTTCCTCGCTGGCGCGGCGGGCGTAGCTGAAGTGCTCCTCGCCGTCGGTCGTCAGCTGAACTTCCTTGATGGCCTTGTCGTCGGCCTTTTCCCGGGCCAGGGCGTAGCTCGCCGCGTCCATCATGAACAGGTCGTGGCCGCGGGCGAAGACGGCCGTCTTGCCGTCGGGCGAGAGCTGGGCCCAGCGGGGCCTCTTGGGCGGCGTCTTGTAGTCCTCGAGCAGGGTCAATTTCCCCGTGGCCAACTCGTACTCGAAGCCGAGGGTCTTGGTCTTGGCCTCCTCCTCCTTGGGCTTTTCGGCCTCCTCCTTCTTCTTCTCCTTGTCCTGCTCGGTGTCCTGCTCCTTCTCCTTTTCCTTCTCCTTGTCCTCGATCTCCTTGCCTATCTCCCCGGCCTTCTTCCAGGCGCCGGCAACGGCGATGGTGTTGTCCTTGGGGACCTCGATCTCGAACTGGATGGCCGTGTCCTTCTTGACGAACTTGATGGTCCGGATGGGCAGATGCTGGGCGTCGTAGGGGACGAGGAGGACCTTGGTCAGCAGGGCGGCCATCCTGGCGTTGTCGAAGAGCGGCCTTTTGGTCTTGGCGGCGGGGTCGACGATGACCCATTTGCGGCCCCCGGGGGTTTCGTAGCTGTACCAGAAACGGTCGCCCGTCCCGAGCCAGCGCGGAGCAACGGCCGTGTCGAAGACCAGCTTGCCGACCTTGGCCGATGTCCAGCGCGAGGCCAGGTCGTAGTCGGCTTTCTCGGCTTTTTTCAGCTCGGCGCCGGAGGCGGCCACCGAGAGGGTCACGAGAACGGCCAGGAACAGCACGGCCGCGGCTCTGCCGGCGGCCTTCCTGAAGATCGTTCGGTTGCGCATCGTTAAGGTCTCCTGTCTGGTCTATGACCGGCCCGGGCTGTTCGGTCAGCGGCCGGCCGGCGGCCGGATCACCCGGCCGTTGACGGTCTCGGCGTTGAGGGCCCACATCCCGCGCCCGTGGGTGGCGATGACGATGATGTTATCGCGGGGATGGATGACGAGGTCGTGGACGTAGGTGGACGGCAGCCCCCCGCCGAGGACCGTCCAGGTCGCTCCCGCGTCGAGGGAGACGTAGGCGCCCATGTCCGTGCCGGCGTAAAGGACGTTGCGGTTGAAGGGGTCTTCCCGGACGACGTTGACCGGGCCGACCGGGATGCCCTTGGAGATGTCGGTCCAGGTCCGGCCGAAGTCCGTCGACTTCCAGAGGTAGGGCGTGAAGTCGTCGTCGCGCTTGCCGTTCTGGGCGAGGTAGACCGTGCCCAGGTCGAAGGCCGAGGCCGCGGCCCGCGCCATCCACTTCCCGGGGGCCAGGCCGGCGGTGATCTCGGCCCAGGCTTTGCCGCCGTCGCGGGTGACCCACATCCGGCCGTCGTCGGTCCCGGCGTAGATGAGCCCGTACTTGAGCGGCGACTCGGAGATGGTGAACAGCGTCTGGTAGCGGATGTCTCCCATTTCGGCGGGGTTGTTCGTGGTCAGGTCGGGGCTGATGCGCTCGAAGGTGTCGCCCCGGTCGAGGGACCGGAAGACGACCTGCATGCCGTGATAGACGATGTTCGGGTTGTGCGGGGAGAGGATTGTCGGGGCCAGCCACTGGCCGCGGAGCCGGGGCTCCTCCGGGTAGGTCCGGGGCAGGATCGTCTTGCGGCCCTCGCGGCCCGGCACCGACAGGTCCGTCCGGGACAGCGTCCCGTAGAAGCCGGACGAGTAGACGATGTCGGGGTCGGTCGGGTCGATGGCGTGGGTCGTGCCTTCGCCGCCGGGCGCCCCCTCGAACCTCTGGGCGGGGATGCGGTCGCGGCCCCGGGAGAGGTCCACCGCGGCCCGGAAGCTGCCGTGGTCCTGCATGGAGCCGTAGACCTTGAAGGGTGTCGCCAGGTCGTAGGAGATGTTGAAGAACTGGCAGACGGGGATGCCGTCCTGGAAGAAGCGCCAGCTCTTCCCCTTGTCGTAAGATACGGACAACCCCTGGTCGAAGCCGAGGACGAGGTAGTTCGAGTTGTCGGGGTCGATCCACAGGGCGTGATGGTCGGCGCCGTGGACGCGGAGCGAGGTGAAGGTCTTGCCGCCGTCGGTCGAGACGCTGAACGGCACGCCCATGATGTAGACGGTGTTCTCGTCGTTGGGGTCGACGCGGATCTGCCCGAAGACCCAGCCGAAGGTGCCCGAGTGCCTCTCCATGAGGTTCTTCTGGGCCGGGGTCAGTCCGCTCTGCTGGGCCCAGGAGGCGCCGCCGTCGTCGGACCGGTAGACCGTAGCCCCTTTGATGAAGCCGCTCGAGGGGACGCCGTAGGCGTCGTTGAGCTCGGCCGGGGTCGGCTGGCGGGAGATCTCGTAATTGTCGACCAGGGCGTAGAGCGTGTCGGGCTTGGTCAGGCAGAGGTCGATCCCGATGCGGCCCCGGTGCTTGGCTTCGGGCAGGCCGGCGTTGACGGCCCGCCATGTTTTGCCGCCGTCGGTCGTCTTGTGGATGCCGCTGCCGGTGTGGGAAGGCTCGGTCCGCGGGTCGTTCCATTTCTTGCGCGTCCGCTGCCAGGTGGCGGCGTAAAGCGTGTCGCTCGAACGGGGGTCCATGACCAGGTCGACGGCCCCGGTCTCGTCGTTGACGAACAGGATCTTCTCCCACGTTTTGCCGCCGTCGGCCGTCTTGTAGACGCCGCGCTCGGGGTTGGTCGTCCACTCGTTGCCCGAGGCCGCGACATAGACGATGTCCGGGTTCGCGGGGTGGATGACGATGCGGGCGATGGTGTTGGTGGCGGCCAGGCCCATGGGCGTCCAGGTTTGCCCGCCGTCGGTCGACTTGAAGATGCCGCACCCGGCCTGGGAGCTGCGGAAGATGTTGGCCTCGCCGGTCCCGGCCCAAATGATATCCGGGTTCGACGGGGCCAGGGCGATGTCGCCGATGGTCGTCGAAACCTGATTCTCGAAAATCGGCGTCCAGGTCGTGCCCTCGTTGCCTGTCTTCCAGATGCCGCCCGAGGCGGCGGCGGCGTAGATGGTGTAGTTCTTGCCCTTGGGGGCCACGACGGCGACATCCGTGATCCGGCCGCTGATGTTCACGGGCCCCAGGAACTGCCACTTGAGGTCTTTGAACTTCGACTCGGCCAGCATCGCGTTGTGCTTTTCGAAGCCCTGGAGCCGGAGCCCGGGGTCGGTCGATCGGAGGACCTTGGGTCTTTTCGCCTGCTGGGCGAACGGCCAGGCGGCCAGGACAAGCAGGGCCGCGGAGAGGAGCAGGGCCGTCCGCGCGGGGGATTTACGGAAAAGCGACATGGGAGAACTCCTTAAAGGAATGATGAGGCTCCACTATAATGAATTCCTTCGCGGGCTGTCAACGAAAACGCGGGGCGCGCGCGCGCGCGCCCGCGCGGCGCCCGTGCCGGGAGGGGGGAGG
>VGJC01000170.1 GCA_016867635.1 Candidatus Aminicenantota bacterium
TCCCTTAGCTTGCGGACGAGGCTCGAGAGCCGGGCTTTGGCCTGGCTCAAGGGCACGATATCGGAATACTCGGCCATGGCGCTTCTCCTGATTGGTCTGTTAACGGACTAATTTATTGGTCAATATGATGATAGTGCCTCCAGGCGTTTCTGTCAAGCCCAGCCGCATTTGGAGATCAGCCGAAATAGAGAATTTCATTTTGCGCGCTGTGACGAGACGAGCTCTCGGATCGAAAGGACGGGCGAGAAGAAGCCGGCTTCGATCATCCTGGCCAGATACCCGTCCGCGGCCGCGATTTCGCAGCCTCCGGCCCGGACCGCCTTGGCCAGAATGCCCAGCGTACCGGTCAATGGAACGCCCAGGGCGGCCGCCTCGGCCCGGGCCACGCGGTCGTCGCTCGCGAACATAAACCCGCGCGTCTTGGCCGCGGCGATCGACGAGGCCTCGCCCAGGCCCAACGACCGCGAGAGGGACTCGAAGAGGCGCTTTTCCTGGCCGGCCTTCAGCCCGGTTTCCCGGAGCCACCCGGCCCGCACGGCCCGCGGTACGGCCTCGAGCCGCTCGTGCCCCGCCTGGATGCCTCGCAAGACCTCGGCCGCGACGAATCCCGTGATGAACGCTCTTTTCTCATAAAGGCCCTCGAGCACATCGAGCGCATCGGCCAGGGCGAAATTGGAGACGACGCAGCAGTCGAAGACGATCTCAGGCATGGCCCGCGTCGCGCGCGATCTCGGCCGCGTCCTGGCCTTGGAGCGGCACGCCCGCGTCCCTCAGATAAGCGCGGGCGCTGACCGGGTCGAGGCCCATCACTTCGGCGAGCTTTCCCAGGCTGATAAAGCCCTCGCGATAGGCCGCCAGGGCCGTCTCACGCCTGCGTTCGAGCGGGTCCTTCTTACGGTAGGCGACGTCGAGGGCCTCGCGGACCATACGGCCGAGCGTCTTGCCCTCCCTCTTGGCGTAGGCCTTGACGGCCTTGTGCTGGTCCTCCGTCAGCAGGACATTGGTTCTCTTCATCGCCGGCTCCTATATGTGTAACTATATGTGTATAGTATCCGGAAACACCCGGGATGTCAAGACCTTGCGCGGGGCCGCCCCTTCCCCTAGAATGGACGCTCGGGGCAGCGGGACCATGACCAAGATCTTTTTCCGGGCGTTGCTGGCGGGACTGGCCTTTCTTGTTCTTTTGGTCGCCCTCAACCGTTTCGACAAGCGCGTCGCCCCGGCCGCGTTCGGCGATGGCGACCTGCCTCCCTCCTCGCTCGAGGCCGCGAACGGCGCCTTCTGGCTCCTTTTCCTCGGCGAGCCCGAGTCCGCGGGCCTCGACATCGAGCGCAAGGTCCCCGAGTACCGCGACCTGCTGGGCCGGCTCGAGCGCGTCGAGCGGCTGACGTGGCAGGTCGCTCCGCGGAGCAGGTCCCTGGGCGGACGCTACTGGCAGATGATCTCGGACATCCCGTTCCCGCAGCCGCCCGACCGGGACTGGCCGGGATTCCTGCGGGCCGAGCGCGACCACCTGTCGCGCCTGCGGGTCGAGCTCCCGATCCTCCTCCGGCGTTACGAGCGCATGACCCGGTGCGAGACGGTCGCCGACTTCGGCTACCGCGTCGAATGGGACCGGCCCTACGCCCTGCAGTCCTTCGTCCTGGCGACAGGTCGGCTGCGCGCGGCGCTGGCCGTCCTCGACGCCGAGGACGGGCGCTGGGCGCATGCCGCCGAAGAGCTCCTGACCGCGTTCCGCTTCGGAGAGCGCCTGGCCGGGGCCGCCCAGAGCGCTTTCTTCTACAATCTCGGCCGGGCCCTCGTCGATACGGCGCTCGAGGCCCTGGCCGGTCTGCTGAGCCTGCCCGGCTGCCCGCCGGAGGTCGCGGGATCACTTCTCGCCGGGCTCCCTCCTCTCTCCCCTGCCCAGTTCAGCGCCCGGGCCGCCCTCGTCGGCGAATTCCTGTGGGCCTCGGAGAGGATCGAGCGCGGCGACCGCTGGCTGCAGAGCGAGATCGCCCTGCGCGAGATCGTCCCGGGCCGGCGGGGCGACCAGGCCCGGATGGCTCTGAACGTCCTTTTGGCGCGCGAGCTGGGCACGGGCTCCTACCTGCGGCTCCGCGAGGCGGCCTTCGAGCTCTTCCTGATGAAGAACAGGACAAGAGGGTATTTCCGCGACGGCCTGCGCCGGCTCCTGGCCCTCGACGCCTCTCCCCCGTTCCGCTGGGGCGCGTCCGGAGAAGGCGCCCCTTCCTTCAAGGGCCTGAACCTTTGGTGGCTCTGGAACCCGTCGGGCAAGCTCTATTACGAGGGCCTCGATCCCTTCCGGCAGAGAAGGACCGTCGAGCGGAAGTACCTGACCCGGGCTTTCTATGACCTGGTCCGGATGGCCGCCGCGCTGCGTCTCCCCGGCGGAGGAGCGAAAACTTATGGGGCCGACGCGCCCGGAAAATGGCCCGAAGGGCTCAGCCCCGAAGGCGCCCGCGAGGCCCGCGATCCTTTCACCGGACGCCCCTACGGCTGGGACCCGGCCCGGGGCCTGCTCTGGAGCGCCGGCCTCGACGGGAAGAACGACCGGGGCGATCCAGAGCGCGACCTCGTCCTTTCGGTCAGATAGAAACAGGAGTGCGGCAGCGTGGATTGATCGCTATTGGCGGGCAAGCGTTAATTCCCAGAGAGGCTTAGCCATCTCCCCTCCGAGAATATATCATGGTACCTCCGCCGCTTATCAGCGGCTGTCTCGGAGCTCACCCCATCGAATCGGCAATCCCTGGCCTAGGGGCGCTTTCGCTCCGCCCAAAAGGACGGGGGCCGTGGTGCTGATGTCGCCGATCCGAATATTGGTTTGTGCCCGGTATTCGATGCGTTTGCCATGGGCGGTCGCCCACGAAGTCGCGGCGGCCTCGAATTCATCGTGCCCCGAAGCGTAGAGATCCAGGGCCATACGCTCAATGCTCAGCAAGCCATGCGGAGAGGAAAAAGCTTCCAGGATCCATTCTTTGTTGGAGGTTCCCCCAATAGCCATCAGTACCAAGTAGGTCCTGAAAACGGGTCGCAGGCGCCATGCCGTTTCGTAATCTTCCCTGATACTCTCGGGGTTCTCAAGGCCTTCAAGGTCCTTGGCATCCAGATCAGACGCGCAAAACAGCGATTTTAGCATCCTCCTTAAGTGCGATGGGCGCGATTCAAACGCTTCTCGGCCGCCGACTACCGCGATCAAATGATCTTCCCATTTCTGTCGCTGCTTCAATTCGATCTCAAATATGCCCGTCATGTTTCCGTCGATGATCTTGGCCAAGGAGCGGGCCGCTTCCCACCGAACAGAAGGCAGCCGCTCCCGGACAGAGGGTTCATAAGCTTCAAAGAGGGCCTTCTCAGCTTCCAGGTCCTTGACCAGCGACCGCTCATGCCATAATTCACCCAGTAAGCCCAACGGGCTAATCATATAGGGCGGATTTGCCTGCGCCTCGAACAGGACCCCGATCGCCTTTTTATCGCCGATACGGCCGAGGGCTTTGGCCGCCTCACAGCCGACCTTCGAGCTCATGCCCGATCTGAGGGTCTCCGAAAGGGGGTCGACGGCCGCCGGATCGCCGATCTCTCCAAGCGCAAAGGCCGCGGCCACTTTCAAATCCGGGGCGCTCTCTGCATCCTGGAGGACCCCGATCAACGGCGCCACAGCTTTCTTGGATCCCTTCGCTGCCAGCTTCAGCGCGGCCTGGATTTTATCATCGTCATCATCGCTATCCTGCAAAATCCCCAGGTTCCTGTCCTGACAACCGAAATGGAAGGCCAAGACGCCGGCCAATGCCAGACTCAATAAGAGCTTGCTCCTCAGGATCATCGCTGTTCTCCTCGCATCTGCCGATGCCGCCCCCCCCCTTCCTTTCGCCGGCAGGAACGGGCCCGCTCATCAGGGGCCTTTAAACCAATCCCGATAAAGTTCGCGAAGGCTACTTCGGCAGCCTTCTTTCAACAAGTGACTGGCTTTTTCTCTCTTCGCTCGTAAACCGTATGCGATGCTGAACCATATCGCTGCTTTGCACGCAACCACAAAAGGCATAAGAATCGCCATAGCCGAGAACTCGAGGAGTCCCGTGCAACGGGACAAAAACCGTTTTAGCCCCCATGAAAGCGTTGACTGGTTTGCCGCACAAGATACATGGTTTTTCCGGCATCGTCTTCTTCTTGGCGCCCTCTGGCGTCAATCGATCGGGTGCCCCAAGATGTCCGTTTTGACCGGCCCGTCCCCGCTGAGATTGACCAGGGAGTAATTCACATTGGTCCGGCAGTTCGGGCAGAGACTATCGGGGTCCACGGCCGCGTCGATCTCGGTCCCGGCGAGAATACGAAAGCGGCATTCTCCGCACATCCAGAATCTCTTGGGGCTTTCAGGTGTCAAGAGGTGGGCGTACTTCTCCTTGCAGGCGCGGCAAAGATAGCCACGATTCTGTTTCTTGTCCAGGACCTGCCCCAGATCGCCTGAGCTCGCGCTTCCGCAGCCTCCGCATTTTCTAAGGATGTCAGACAAATGAGCCTCCTTTTGGTTGGTTGGCCGAAAGCCTATATTCCATACGGCTCCTCTTATATTAATTCCCGGGAATTGTCAATATCGCGCCGGGTCCTCGGGCGCGGAAGCGCCTCCATATGCGCTTGACATTCTTCCGGGCGAAGCCTATAAGGTTCTTGCTACAGCTTAATGAGGATGGTTTCAGGAGGAGGCATAAATGAGTTTCCTAAAGCGGATGTTCGGCAAGAAGAAGGCTTCCTACAAGTATCAGGAGTCCCGTTCGAGCTCTTCAACCAGCGTTCAAACCGGGTGTGATCATTGCGGAAGAAAACTATTCAGCATCCCCGGGCTCCCCTCCTATCGGTGCCGGAGTTGCCAAAGCTATATTTGCAACCCCTGCGCTCTTTCCGCATGGCAAAAGCTGAACATGCCCATTCGCCAGAACCTGCCCACCTGCCCGAAGTGCGGCATAGACGTGCGAGACGGCAGGATTTTCGGCTAGGCGAATTATCTCTTCTGGGACACGCCGCTACGCATCGCGTACGGCCGGGCCTTCTTCTCAGAGGCCCTGAATCTCTTCTTCCTTGACATCCTGTCGAGCCTGGGAATATCATCGCCCCAGACGGGAGGGAATATCGATGCCGCTTGCTCCCGGAGCCCGTTTCGGCCCCTACGAGGT
>VGJC01000171.1 GCA_016867635.1 Candidatus Aminicenantota bacterium
CGGTCTCGATCTTCTTTCTGAAGATGAGAAAGCGCCCCGGCTTCCGGAGCCGATGGGACAGGGCCAAGCTCCGCGTCCCCTTCGGCCGGACGATCTGGCTCGAGTCGGCCGTCTCCCTGTACAGCCGGACCTTGGGGCTGCTCCTCGAAGCCGGCATCTCCCTGCTTCCGTCCGTCGGCGTCGCCGTCCAGGCGGTCCCCAATGCCTATATCAAGGGCCGCATGAAGGACGTCCCGGACCACATCAAGAACGGCGAGACCCTGTCCGAATCCCTGGCCCGGTCGGGGGCCTTTCCCGATCTGGCCCTGGACATGGTCCGGATCGGGGAAACCTCGGCCAATCTCCAAGGGATGCTCGGGGACATGGCCGACTTCTATGATGAGCGGGTTCGTGGTAAAATCGATACGCTGGTGTCCCTGATCGAGCCGGTGGTCATCATCCTCATGGGGTTGGTGGTGGCGGGAATGCTCTTGGCGGTGTACATTCCGATCTTCAACGTCATCCAGATCGCGAGATAGAGGGGCCTGACAGGAAGTCGAATGAGCAAAGAAGAACTCGAGAACACCCGGGCCGAGGAGAAGTCGACCAAGATCCTGGCCGCTCGCTACGGTGTTCCCTACATCGACCTGGAAGCCCAGTCCCTCGACCGGACCCTCATCCGATCCATCCCCGTCGAGTTCCTCCACCGCTTGAACTTCGTGCCTCTCGGCGAGGACGGCGGCGTCATGAGGATCGCCGTCGCCGACCCCTCCGACCTCTCGTCCATCGACGACATCGAGTCCTTCCTGGGCCGGAAGGTCGAGGTCTGCGCGGCCTCCAAGAGGGCCATCTCCGAGGCCTTGAGGAAGAGCGAGACGGCCATGCAGGTCCTGCGCGACGCCACCGAGGGGTACGTCACCCAGGTCGTCGAGCGTGACAGCGGCGGGGAGGAGGACGTCATCTCCATCGAGAAGCTGGCCGACCAGGACGGCTCGATCATCAAGCTCGTCAACACCATCATCTTCACCGCCGTCCAGAAGCGGGCCAGCGACATCCACATCGAATCCAAGGACGACGACGCCAAGATCAAGTTCCGGATCGACGGCGTCCTGGGCGAGGCCATGGAGGCCATCGACAAGAGGTTCCAGTCGCCCATCATCTCCCGGATCAAGGTCATGTCGGACCTCGACATCGCCGAGCGCCGCGTCCCCCAGGACGGCCGCTTCCGGCTGAAGATCAAGGACAAGACCATCGACTTCCGCGTCTCCATCATGCCCTGCATCTACGGCGAGGACGCCGTCATCCGCATCCTGGACAAGGAGATGATCACGGAGGCCATCCGCGAGCTGCGCCTGGACCTGCTCGGGTTCTCCGAGGAGATCCAGAGGAAGTTCCGGAAGTACATCACCCAGCCCTACGGCATGGTCCTGGTCACGGGGCCGACCGGGAGCGGGAAGACGACGACCCTCTACGCCGCCCTGACGGAGATCAAGTCGCCCGAGGACAAGATCGTGACCATCGAGGATCCCGTCGAGTACCAGGTCGACGGCATCACCCAGATCCCGGTCAACGAGAAGAAGGGCCTGTCCTTCGCCCGCGGGCTGCGGTCCATCCTCCGCCACGACCCGGACAAGATCATGGTCGGCGAGATCCGCGACCCGGAGACGGCCCAGATCGCCATCCAGTCGGCCCTGACCGGGCACCTGGTCTTCACGACCGTGCATGCCAACAACGTCTTCGACGTCATCGGCCGTTTCCTCCACATGCAGGTCGACCCGTACAGCTTCATCTCGGCCCTCAACTGCATCCTGGCCCAGCGGCTCGTCCGGGTGCTCTGCCCCCGCTGCAAGACGCCCGTGCGCTACACGGCCGACCAGCTCCGCGAATCGGGGCTCGATCCCGACCGGCACGCCGGCCACGTCTTCCACGAACCGAAAGGGTGCCCGGACTGCAATTACACCGGTTATCAGGGCCGGACGGCCATCGCCGAGATCCTGGAGCTTTCCGACGCCATCCGGGAGCTGATCCTGGAGAAAAAGCCCCTGTCCGAGGTCAAAAAACGGGCCAAAGGGGAGGGCATGGTCTTCCTGAGAGAGACCGGCATGGACAAGGTCCTGTCGGGCGTCACCAGCCTCAAAGACCTGAACAAAGTGACGTTCGTGGAGTGATGGATTTGCCTTTCGGGGAAAAGCTTCTGAGACGATTGACGGACCGCATCCCGCCGGACGCCGTCTTCCAGCTCACCCCCGGTTATCTGACCGGCCTCCGCGTTTCGAAAAGGGACCGGTCCGTCAGAGGCCGGTTCATCCGGCCTTTCCGGGAGGCGCCCCTGAAGCCGTCCTTCGACCGGCCCAACGTCACGCAGGAGGCCGCTCTTCTCGATTTCGTCGGCCGGGCGACCAAGGAGCTGCGTCTCGCCGGCGGGACGGTCAGCCTGCTCGTGCCCGAGGCCTGTGTGCGGGTGTTCATCCTGGCCGTGGAAACGGTCCCCAAAACGAACCAGGAGCGGGACGCCTTCATCCGCTGGCGCATCAGCCGGCAGATGCCCAACATCCCCGAGGACGCCCGGATCGATCACGCGGCATCCTCTCCCCGGGGGGCCGCCAGGATCATCGTGTCCATGGCCCGCCGCGCGGTCATCGAGGAATACGAGTCCCTGTTCGAAAGGAACGGGCTGAACGTGGGTGTGGTCACCATCCCCACGCTGAGCCTCGCCCATTTCACGGGGCCCGGCGACTCCAGCCTGCTGCTGAACCTTGAGGAGGATTCCATCAGCCTGCTCGCGGTCGCCGGCGGCGAGTGGGCCCTCTATCGTCAAAAATCCCTGGGGCCCGACGGGGACCCGGCCCGGACCTTCGAACGGAGGGCGGCCCAGGTCGCCATGGAGATCTCCAATACGGTCCGGTTCCTCGAGGACAAGGAAAAGAAGAAGGTCGACCGCATCCGGGTCAGGACGGGCATCCTCGACGGCGGCCCGGAGTTCCTGGCGAGGCTGGGCGGGGGTCTGCCCTTCACGGTCGAACCCATCGACTATCAGGCCCCCGAAACCTGGAGCGCCGGCGAGAAATCCCTGCTGGCGCCGCTTGCGGGGCAGATCCAATGACGGCCAGAACGGCGGCCCCGCTCGAGCTGAACCTGGCCACGAAGCCGCTGAGGAACCGGCGCTTCTTCCATCTTCTCAGGAGCGCCCTGGCCGTGCTCCTGCTGGCCTCGGCCGGACTGGCGGCCTACTCCCTGCTGGTGTACGGCGCGGGATCGGCCCGGCTCCGGACCTCGCGCGCCGAGATGGAGGTCCTGTTGAGGGACACCCAGAGAGATCGGGCGCGGCTGGCCTCCGACGTCCAGAAAGAGGAGAAGGGGACGACCGCCCGGGTCAATCTCGTCAACAGCATCATCCTGAGAAAGAGCTTCTCCTGGACGGCCCTGTTCTCGGATCTCGAGGCCGCGCTGCCCGCGTCGAGCTACATCACGGCGCTCAATCCGGAATTCCGGGGGGACCGGGCCCTCGCGATCCGGCTCCGGGTCGTTTCGAACGGCCTCGACGACCTCATCGCCCTCATCAACAACCTGTCGGAAAAGGGGTTCAAGGGCGTCCAGGTCAGCGGAGAATCCCGCAGTGTCGAAGGACGGTTGGTCACGGAGATATCTCTGACCTATGAACAGACTATTTGACCGGCTCGACGACAGGGACAGGAAGGCGCTCGTCCGCCTCGGACTGGCGGCGTTCGTCGTCCTGGCCGTCGCCCTGGCCGTTTTCTTCAGGACCAAGGACGCCTATTCCGGGCTCCGGACGTCCCTCGTCAAGCTCGAAACCGATAACGCCAGGGCTGTCGAGGCCCGGGCCGAAGCGGAAGCCGAATGGCTCCGATGGCAGGAGGCGCGTGAAGATCTGGGGATGCTGGCGGCGGAATATTTCTACAGCTCCAAGGACGACGTCACCGCCCTCCGCCTCGACCTCCAGCGGCTGTTCGCCCTGGCCGGGCTCACGATCTCGGATATCGGCTACGGCTACTCGGACCTGGACAAGGAAAAGGCCCAGAAGACCATCGTGACCTTCAGCTACAGCGGTTCCTACGCGGGGCTCAAGAGGCTTCTGGGGATCATCGAGAGGTTCCCCCGGTTCCTGGTCATCGAGAGGATCGATTTCCAGAAAACGGGCTCCGACGGCGGGCCTCTTGTCTGCAAGCTGACTCTGGCGGGGTATTATGGAAGCTAAGAACACGTCCCGGGCCCTGGTCCTGTTCCTCGTTCTGGCATCCCCGGTGTCGCTCGCCTCCCGTCCCCAAGCCGACTCGAACCCCGCGGCTGCCGCCTCCCCCGGGAAAGAGAAGGCCCCCATCGTCCGCACGGACCTCCTCTTTCTCGACGCCAAGGAGCCGGCGCCGCCGCTTCGGGACATTTTCCGGCCCAAAGCGGCCCGGCCGGCCGTCCCGCGGCCTTCCCCGAGACCGGCTTCCGCCAACAAGCCCGCCGCCCCTCTCCCGGAAGCGGCCGCGGGGTTCGCCCTGGACCTCACTTACATCGGGTCCGTCGGCGTGTCCGGGCGGACCATGGCCCTCGTCCTGCGGCGCGGCCAGACGGTTTCCGTGGCCGAAGGCGACGAGATCCTGCCCGGCTACCGGGTCGTCCGCATCACGCCCGACGAGATCGTCGTCGAGGGCCCGAACTCCGAGAGAAAGACATTCACGCGATGAGGAGACAGGCCATGAAGAGAATCGCCATCGTCCTTGCGTTGGCCCTGGGCGCGGCCTCCTGCGCGACGCTCACGGAGGACTACAAGCAGGGCTCCCGGAACCTCAACCACGAATACAGAATGGGCGCCCAGGCCGAGCTCAACAGGGATTTCGAGAAAGCCGTCGGGCACTACGAAAAGGCGACTCTGGCCGACCCCCGGGAACCCGTTTACCGGCTGGCCCTGATGAGGGCCGGAGCGGCGGCCAGCCTGCAGTACCTTCAGCTGGCACGAAATCTGGCCGCCCAGGGAGATAAAGCCAACGCCGAGGCCGCCTACAAGAAAGCCCTGGCTTTCGACCCGTCCAACCGGCCTTTGATCGAGGAGCTGAGAGCATTCCTCGCGCCGGCCCCCAAGCCGGATAAAGCGGCCCAGGAAAGGCTCGAGGGGCCGGTCACGTTGAGGAGCACCGGGGAGCCGCTGAACCTGAGCTTTCGGACCG
>VGJC01000172.1 GCA_016867635.1 Candidatus Aminicenantota bacterium
CGATGTTGGCTCTCCTGCCCGTTCTGGCCGCCTCCGGAGCCGTGTCCCTAGGCTTGGTAACTCTGAGGTTCGTGCTCAGCCTGGCCGTCCTGGCAGCGGTCTTCATCGCCGCGCGCGTCGTTATGCCCAAGCTTCTCTTCTGGATCGTGAGCACACGGGCCCGTGAACTCTTCATCTTCACCTCATTGTTCGTTTGCCTCGGGCTGGCCCTGCTTTCGTCGCAGCTGGGGATGTCGCTCGCCCTGGGGGCCTTCCTGGCCGGGATCATCATCTCGGAATCCGATTACAGCCACCAGGTCGTTTCCGACATCCTGCCCTTCAAGGACGTGTTCAGCGGTCTCTTCTTCATCTCCATCGGCATGTTGTTCGATGTTCGAAGCGCCTTGACCCTTTGGGACACCATTCTCCTGCTCCTCGCGGTCGCCGTGGGCATCAAGCTTCTCACGGGATTCGTCAGCGTCAGGGCCTTGAAATTCCCCCCCTCGACGGCCTTCCTTTCAAGCTTGGGGCTCGTGCCGATCGGCGAATTTTCCTTTGTCCTGGCCACGGTCTCTTTAGGGATGGGGATCCTCTCCGAGAGGGTCTATCAGGCGTTCATCGCGATGTCCATCCTGACCATTCTCATCACTCCCATCCTCCTCGGGAATGCTCGGACCCTGTCGGTGAAGCTTGGGCGACTGTTCAAATGGAGAACCGCGAGCGCCGAGCCGCGCATACGCGGCAGGGAGCTGGACGGGCATGTCGTCATCGCAGGCTACGGCTTGAACGGCCGGAATCTGGCCAAAGTCCTGAGGGAATCGGGTTTGACCTACGTAATCCTCGAGCTCAATCCCGCAACGGTCCGCTCAGCCTCCGCCGAAGGGGAGCCCATCGTCTTCGGGGACGTTTCGAGCCCCGTCCTCCTCAGGGAAGCCTGCATCGACAAGGCGAAGGTCATGGTTTTCGCCATCTCCGATCCGATCACGACCCGGAGAGGCGTCCGGGCCGCCAGAGAGTTGAACCGGGACCTGTTCATCATCGTTAGGACCCGTTACGCCTCAGAGGTCGACGAGCTTATCAGTCTGGGCGCAGACGATGTCGTTCCGGAAGAGTTCGAGACATCCATCGAGATCTTCACCCGTGTTCTCGACAGGTTCCATATTCCCCAGAACTTGATCGACGCCCAGGTCAGCGTCTTGAGAAGCGAATGTTACGGTGTTCTCAGGGGAACATGCCGGGCCTTCAGGCCGGCCATGGCCAGGATCACCGACCTGCTTTCCGCCGGGACGGCTGAAACGTACTATCTCGGGAAGGGATCGTGGCCGACGGGAAGGACGCTCAAGGACATCGGCCTCAGAGAGAGGACCGGGGCGACGGTCCTGGCCATTGTCAGGGGAGAGGAGTCGTTCACAAGCCCCGGAGGGGAGTTCACGGTCGAGGCCGGGGACACCCTGATCCTGGTGGCCAACCACAGGGACATGGACGTCGCCTTCAGGTACCTCAAGTCGGGGAACGCCTAGGCCGCCGCAGGCCCTCCAATAATTCGATTGACAGGTTCGCGGCGCTTTCATAAATTCAGTATCGTCCGAGCGACCTGACGAGGAGGTCAGAATGAAAACAAGCCCTCTCATGAAGACCCTGGGCCGCGGTCTGCTCGCGGCCGTCATCCTGTTCGCGGCCGTGTCCTCCGTCCCGGCGCAAAAGGCCGTGTCCCCGGGTTCGCCGCCCGCCGCGGCCTGGACGGACGACCCGGAAAGCTGCACGTCCATCATGGCCGGGCGCCTGGCCACCGTGGACGGCTCGGTCATCACCTGCCACACGTGCGACGGCAACTACCGCCAGTGGGCCAACATCGTCCCCGGCCGCAAGTGGCCCGAAAAATCGATGAACAAGATCTATTCCGGCAAGATGCACACCGAGACGGCCGCCGACCTCCGCGGCATCGTCCAGACCGGAGAGATCCCCCAGGTCCCGGAAACCTACCGGTTCTTCAACACGGCCTACCCGGCCATGAACGAGCACGGGCTGGCCATCGGCGAGACGACCATCGGCGGCCGCCGCGAGCTCATCAACAACGAGGGCATGTTCATGATCGAGGAGATCCAGCGGATCGTCCTCGAACGGTGCAAGACCGCCCGCGAGGCCATCAAGCTGGCCGGCGAGCTGGTCAAGGAGTACGGTTACGGCGATTACGGGGAATGCCTGACCTTCGCCGACGGCAAAGAGGTCTGGCATTTCGAGATCTTCGGGGCCGGGCCGCTCGAAAAGGGGGCCGTCTGGGCCGCCGTCCGCATCCCCGACGACCATGTCGGCGTCTCGGCCAACATCCCCCGGATCGCCGAGCTAGACCTCAAGAACCCCGACCGCTACATGGCCTCCGAAAACGTCTTCCAGGTGGCCCAGGACATGGGTTGGTGGGACCCGAACGGCGGCAAGCCGTTCAAGCTTTGGGAAGCCTACAGCGGCCGCAAGCCGTTCTCGACCCGCGAGCACTTCGTGCTCAGCACGCTGGCCCCGTCGCTCAAGCTCGACATGAGCGCCGCCGAGCTCCCGTTCTCGGTCAAGCCCGAGAAAAAAGTTTCGGTCCGCGACATCCTGGCCATGTACCGCGATCCCTATGCCGGGACCGATCTGGACATGACCAAGAACCTGATGGTCCAGCGGCCCCGCCCCAGGATGAAGCCGGGAGAGGGTCAACCCGAGGCCGCTCCGGCCGCCCCGGAGATGATGCCCAGCCCGATCGCCAGCGCCTGGATGCCGCGAGACGTCATCGCCCTCGTCAACACCCTGAAGCCCGGCGCTGTCCAGCAACAGCGGACCATCCCGATCTCGGGGTGCGCCTACGCCACCGTCATCCAGGTCCGGGGTTGGCTGCCGCCGGCGGTCGGGGCGGTCTGTTGGTTCGCCTTCGACAATCCGGCCATGAGCGCCCGCTTCCCGATCTTCGCCGGTACGACCGAGCTGCCGCCGAGCTTCGAGATCTGCGCCCAGCACAACTTCCGCCTGGATTCGGCGGCCTGGGCTTTCCGGCGGGCCAACCGGCTGGCCACCTTGAAGTGGGGCCAGACCAAGAAGATCGTCGAGGACGCCATTGCCGAGTTCGAGAACAAGGCCTTCGCCGACCTGCCGATGCTCGAGAAGGAAGTCCAGCGGATCCTGGCCTCCAAGACCCCGGACAAGGAACCGTTCACGGCCGAGCAGTACCTGACGAAGTACACGAACGACATGGCCCGGGCCGCCGTCCAGAAGTACTTAGAGCTCGGGGACCGGTTCTGGATGCTTATCGCGATGGGGCTGTAGGAAAAGAGGGGACACGTACCGGAGGTAGGTGTCCCCCTTTTGATCAAAGCGCGTACTTGAACAGGTTCATGCCCGCGGGCAGCTTGGACCGCTCGCGGTAGATGTTCCAGTAATACGCCTTGGCCTCGGCCAACTGCCCGTACAGCGGGTGGGCCGTATCCGGGACGTGGACGGCCGCGACGGCGTTCTTCTCATCGACGCACACGAGCTTCTGACAGCGGTTCATGATGCCGGCCGTGCCGACGCTGGCGGCGACCACGAGCTCCCCGGCCTTGACCCGGCGGAGGAGCTCGCCGTAGGTGACGTGCCGCTCCTCGACCTTGACCCCCATGTCCTTGAGGAGGATGACCATGCCTTGGATGGTGATCGAAGGCAGGATGAGCTCGCTCTCGGGGATCTTGACCACCGTGCCGTCCCGGAAGCCGAACAAACAGCAGGAGGAATCCCACTCCGTGACGCGGCGGTCCTCGAGGGGCAGGTGGGTCTGGTCGTCCAGAAAGAGGGCCGCGGCGGCCCCGGCGTCGACGTCCTTGGCGGCGTCGATAGCCTTCAGGCTGATGAGGTAGTTGACGCCGAGCTTGAGCCAGCCGGTCTTGTTGGCCCCGACGGCCCGGACCCACTGGGGGGTGACAACACCGGTAAAGGGCTCTCCGAGGTAGTTGTCGTAGCGGCAGAAGATGGCCCGGACCGAGGGCTGGGTCGGGAAGGTGACCCCCATGGACTGCTCCTCGTCGACCGTGAACGGCCGCAGGTACCCCTGGGCTCCGGCCTCGGCCATCTCCTCGAGAAAGGCCCGGATGGCCGGCACCCCGAAATACTGGCGGATGATGATCGTCTCCAGCTCCTCGACGGTCGGGACCATCCCGGCCTGCTCGCGGCTGAGATTGAAGGTGATCCCTCTCCGGAGGCGTTCCAGGTTCTTGTGCCAGTTGAGGAACAGGACCACGATCTGGCCCTTCGCGTCTTTTTTGCAGAAGAAGCGGATGCCCTCGAAGCAGAGGAAGCTGGCGTAGAAAACGGACCGGGACACGCCGTAAACCTTGGCGTCGGCCTCGAGGATGTCGAACTGCTTTTCGGGCAGAAGATAGCGCATCTGCCTCGGGGCCCACCGGACTCCTTCGAACTTGGCCATGGGGGACGCTCCTTTCCTTATTTCACGACCGGTTTGAGATGTTCGATGAAATATTCGACCCGGGACTCCGCGTAGCGGGCGAACCGGATGCCGTGCTGCTGCTCGGGGTAGATCATCATGTCGAAGGCCTTGTTCGCCTGGAGCAGGGCCTGGGCCAGCTGGATGGTGTTGCCGGGATGGACATTGTCGTCCACGGCGCCGTGGTGGAGGATGAGCTTGCCCTTGAGGTTCTTGGCGTAGGTCAGGCAGGAGCCCTTCTCGTAGCCTTCGGGGTTGTCCTGGGGCCGGCGCATGAACCGCTCCGTGTAGATGGTGTCGTAGTTCCTCCAGTCCGTCACCGGCGCCCCGGCGACGCCGACGTGGAAGACGTCGGGCTCCTTGAGCAGGGCCATGCAGGTGAAGTACCCGCCGTAGGAGTGGCCGGTGACGCCGACCCGCCCGGTGTCCACGTAGGGCCGCTTCCCGAGGGCTTTGACGAACGCGACGTGGTCCTCGATTTCGACTTGTCCGAGCTTCAAGTAGTGGAGGTTCTGGAAAGCCTTGCCACGGCCCGAGACGCCCCGGTAGTCGCACATGGCCACCAGGAAGCCCAGCTGGGCCAGGGTCTGGCTGGCATCGGTCATCTTGTATGTGTTGCTGACCCCTTTGGAGCCCGGCCCGCCGTAGACCGAGAGGATGAGGGGGTACTTCTTATTGGCGTCGA
>VGJC01000173.1 GCA_016867635.1 Candidatus Aminicenantota bacterium
CGGTCGCGGGTTCGACGACGAGACGAGCCCGGCCTTCAAGCTCTGGACGGCCGAGGGCCAGCCGCGCTTCATCCAGGTGACCTTCGAGCACGCCTGCCCCTACTACGACGACTCCTACGGCGTGAACTCCGAGAACGTCGGGCCCTACGGCGATGCCATCATCACCGAGCTCATCCCGGCCGTCGAGCGCGAGTTCCGGGCCATCGGCCAGCCGTGGGCGCGGGTCCTGTCGGGGGGCTCGACGGGCGGCTGGATCGCCCTCGCGCTCCAGGCCTTCTACCCGGATCTCTTCGGCGGCGCGTGGGCCTTTTGTCCCGACCCGGTCGATTTCCGAAAGTACCAGATCGTCGACCTCTACGGGGACGAGAACGCCTACTACCGGGAGAGCGAGTGGATGCGCGTGCCGCGACCGGGGGAGCGGGGCACGGACGGCAACGTCATCTACACGATGGAGGACGAGTGCCTCTACGAGGAGGCCATCGGCGACCGTTACCGCTCGGGCGGACAATGGGCCATCTGGAACGCCGTGTTCGCGCCGGTGGCCGAGGACGGCTATCCGAAGCCGCTGTGGGACCCGCTGACGGGGGCGATCGACCGGGGGGTCGCGGAGTGGGCGAGGGAGCGATACGACCTGCGGGCCTACCTCGAGCGCAATTGGCCGCTCATCGGGCCGATGCTGGTCGGCAAGATCCACGTGTACGCCGGGCGGATGGACAATTTCTATCTCAACGAGGCCTGCTATCTGCTGGAGACGTTCCTCGAGACGACCAAAGAGCCATATTATGAGGGCGAATTCCAGTACGGGGAGCGGGCCGGGCACTGCTGGTCGCCGTTCAAGGGTGACGAGCTGCTGCGGGCCATGGCTGCCCACATCGCCAAGTCGGCGCCCGAATCCGCCAAAATAGATTGGATTTATTAGTTGGGGTCGGACCACAAAATTTCCTTTGTTAAGAACAACTTAGCTCTGGTTTCGGGCCGGGCTCAAGCTGTAGAGCGCATGTTATTGGCCCCGAAATGATGTGAGGTAGGGGAGAGGAATGATTGGATTGATTGAGGTCGGACCTCAGAATTGCTTTTATCTACAACAACTTAGATCGTGTTTTCACTAGGGCTCAAGCTGTAAGAGTAACGTTTTTAGCCCCAATAAGATGAGAGGTGGGGGAGGCGGTCGATGGGTAGTATCAAGATATCGAAGCCGGTGAAAGTCGCGGGCGATGGACGCACGAGATGCTGGGGGGACGTCGAGGGCGCATTGATGCGCGATTACCACGACCGCGAGTGGGGCATGCCGCTTCACGACGACCGCAAGCTCTTCGAATTCCTCATCCTCGAGGGCATGCAGGCCGGGCTGAGCTGGAGGCTGGTCCTCGAGAAGCGAGAGAATTTCCGCCGCGCCTTCCGCGGGTTCGATCCGGTGCGGGTGGCAAAGTTCACGGCGCGGGACGTCCGGCGTCTGCTCGGCGACGCGGGGATCATCCGCAATCGGCTGAAGATCCTGGCCGCGATCAACAACGCCCGGCGGTTCCTCGAGGTCCGGCGCGAGTTCGGGTCGTTCGATCGCTACATCTGGGCTTTCGTCGACGGGAAGCCGATCCATTCCGGGCTGCGGTCGTTCTCGGATATGCCAGCCCGGACGCCCCTCTCGGACCGCATCAGCGCTGACCTCAAGGCGCGCGGGTTCAAGTTCGTGGGGTCAACGGTCGTTTACGCGCACATGCAGGCCACGGGCATGGTCAACGATCATCTCGTCGACTGTTTCCGCTACCGCGAATTGGCTCGCCGCCGCCGCTAGCTTCACAGGCTTCAAGCCCAAGCGCGCTTGTATCTTCTGAAGGAAGGCCGGGCTGCCGACGGCGACGCTTTCGGTCCAGATCGCTTCCCGCTCGATCCTCCCCTTGCGCAGAGCCTGGTCGATCCAGTTGGCGCGCATCGCGGCGAGCTCGCCGAGGTCCCGGGCTCCGACCAACGTCATCAGCGCGCCGGTGTCGACTAGGTCGAGGAGCTTGCCGCGGGAGGTGTCGGGGTGCGGCCGGATGAGCTCGCCGTAGCCGCAATAGGGCCACTCGCGCGGGTGGGCGACGACGCCCGCCCTGACCATGTTCATGTCGATGTAGGTGAGGCACCGGACGAACTGGGCGCCGGTCTCGATCGCGGTCGCGTGATAGCGGTCTTCCCAGAACGCGCCGTGCCGGCCCTTGCGGTGGTTGTATTCCTGGGCCACGCGGCCTTGCATGAGCTGGAGCGCGCGGGCGATGGCGGTCTCGCCGGCCGGGCTTGCGATCGCGCTGTTGTTCGCTCTCGTGATCGCGCCTCCGACATTATCTCGGACCGTGCTTCCGATCGCGGCGGGGCCTGCGATTCTGCCCTCTCCCATGCCAGCGCATACGCTGGTGCCAACGCCCACGCTCTTTGCCTCGCGGCGGCCCGCCGTGCCGAGCAGATGGATGTGGTTCGAGGTGATCATGAAATTCAGGATGACGAGCCCGTACCTGGTCTTCGCTTGAAGCGCCCAATGCATCCATGCAAGCTTGTCCCGGCGGAACTTGAGAAGGAACTCCTTCTTGTGGCAGCGGTGTGTGATGTGCCATATCAGGCCGGGTATGAAGTGACGGTTCGCTCGGGGCATGAGAGGATGTTCTCCGCTTACGCTTTCCGGATTCCGGTTCTCCGTTATAAAGAGACGGAGTGCACGCGTGGTTTGTATCACCTCCTGCGAGATAGCCGAAGAACGAGGGTGCGGGGGGGAGGGGAGAATGGAGGGGCCGCTCGCGCGTTTTTCGCACTAAAAAGGGGTTTTTTACGGGCTTGCTAGCCTGAAGACTCGAAATCCGCACGGCTTATCTTATTAATAACAATTGAGTTTTTGTGGTCCGACCCCAATCGAAGAAATTATATGGGGAAAAGCGTAAAATAGGCGAAAGATGAGCGAAGGGACGAAAGGAGAGAGCCCATGATGCCTGTCGGCCCCCTGATGATCGAGCACCGGCTGATCGAGAAGCTGATGCCTCAGATACGGGAGGCGGTGGAGGGCGCGCGGCGCACGGGGATGATCGACCCCGATTTCGTCGAGTTCGCCCTCGATTTCGTTCGGACCTACGCCGACCGCTGCCACCACGGCAAGGAGGAGGACATCCTCTTTCGGGAGCTCGACCGCAAACCCCTGCCTCCCGGATTGCGCAAGACCATGGACGAGCTCGTCGAGGAGCACAAGACGGGCCGCCGGGTCGTCGGTGAGCTGCGGCGGGCGGTCGAGGCCTACAAGAGGGGAGAGGAGGGGGAGCGGGGCGAGGTGGGCGAGCGGGGGGACGGCGCCGCGGGCGAGGCCGCGCTCGCGGCCGTCATCGAGAAGCTCGAGTTTCTGGCCGAATTCTACCCCGCACATATCCGCAAAGAGGACGAGGGATTCTTCCTGCCGTGCATGGATTATTTCAGCCCCGAAGAGCAGGCGGCCCTCCTCAAGGAAGAGATGGAGTTCGACCGCGAGTTCGTCCACAAGATCTACCGCGAGAGGATCGCGGCGTGGGCCGAAAAGATACGGGTTTAGGGCGGGCGCAGTTCGTTTTTAGGCTTAAAAAGAGTGATTTTGCGACCCGGCCAAACTGATGCCGAGTGAGTGACCTGGGCTAACCGGCTACCATCAAACAAGATCCTGTGGTCCGACCCCAATAATGTTCAATAATTTGACATACTGATCCATGGGGAGAATCGGGGCTCCGCCGGGCTCGCAAGTGGCTGATAAAGCAAGACATCGACGGGCTTGACAGGCGCCCTGGCCAGAGTTAGCATTTATACGGTAGGCAAGGAGCATCATGCCTGGGAGGCCATCATGAAGAAAATCCTCATATTTTGTGCCGCGGCGGGGCTCGCGCTTTTCGCCGGGTCCTGCAACACGGGGAGCACCGGCAACTTCCAGCTCTACATGACCGACGCGCCCATCGAGGGCCTCGAGCACGTCTACATCACTTTCAGCCAGATCGAGGTCCGCAAGGAGGGCGAAGAAGCCTTCATCGAGCTGCTGGAGGAGCCCGTCCAGGTCGACCTGCTTCTCCTGCGCGACAAGGAAGAGAAGCTCCTCGACGTAACGCTCGACCCCGGGACCTACACGGCCATCCGGCTGACGATCAGCGAGGCGTCCATCGTGGTCAACGGACGCACCTGGACGCTGACCATCGACCCGCCCAAGGTCATCACGGTGCCCTGCAGCTTCACTGTCGGCGAGGACGGGACCGTCAAGTGCCTGCTCGACTTCGACGCCGCGCAGTCCGTGACGGTCGACGGCATGAGCTACGGCCTTACGCCGGTCATCGTCGTCAAGAGAATTACCTATTAAACCTATTAACGGGGTCGGACCACAATAATTTTATTATTTTCTACAAGATAGTTGCGGTTTGGGTCTGCGCCCAAACTGTAGAAGCGACGTTTTTTGGGCCGAAAACGATCAATCTGAATCAGCCTATTTCCTCTGCATAGGCTGCCAGATCCGGCTGGAGCCGGTGTTGGGGTTGTAGCCGGGGGCATCGCTCAAGATATACTCGCTGCCGTTCGTCCACACGTTCCCGTATCCCGACGGCAGCTCGACCCCCCGGTTGGTGTTGGGATCGATATAGGTCGCCACCCCGCGGTACGCCTGCGTGTAATTCTCGAACGCCCTGTCCTGGGCCGCGCTCCGGTTCTGGTAGGCCTGCCAGGTCATGTCGCTGACCTCGGTCATCGTCTGGCGGATCTGCTGCAGCCGGGCGTAGATGGCCTGCTGATGGAGCAGCTGCTCGCGCGTGATCACGGCCGAGAGCTGAGTGAAATTGACGGTGAAAAGGGGATTGTCGGCCTTCGAATAGAGCATGATCTGAAAGAGGCGCACCTTGTCCGCCATCTCCTCGCTGGGGGCCCGGAAGCACGTGACGATGGGCGTCCATGTGATCGTGGCCAGCTGGCCGTACATCGACACGACATAGCCGATGTTATAGACGATCCCGGCTTGGAAATCCTCGGTCATTTTCCGGCCGCCATATGTGTATTCGACCTGTATCCGGGCGGCGTCGGCCCTGATCTCCATCGGGCTCTGGGGCGGTGAGATCTGGTTATAGATCTGCATTTG
>VGJC01000174.1 GCA_016867635.1 Candidatus Aminicenantota bacterium
CGGGTCCAGCGGGAGCTCCTTTTTGAGGACCTGGACGGAGCCCGAGATGGCCGCCAGGGGGTTGCGGATCTCGTGGGCCAGGCTGGCCGAGACCCGCCCGGCCTCCGACAGGCGCTCCCGGACGAGGAGCTCCCTCTCGGCGGCTTTTAGGGCCTGGCGGGTCTTGCGCAGGCTGGCCGTCAGATAGTTCATCAGGGAAGCGATGACGAAAAAGACGGCCCAGGCGATGAAGATGGTCACCAGGAGCGAGCCGAGAGAGGTCTCGACAACGTGCTCGGGCCGGAAATAAGGGATGAGCCCGAAGTAGGTGCCGTCGACCAGGGCCCCGAATAGGATGGCCGAGAGGGAGGCGGCCAGAAAACCGGCCCGCCCCGAGATGACCAGGCTCGCGGCGATGATCGGGAAAAGGTACAGGAAATAGGTCGAAGAGCCCACGCCGCCCGAGATGTGGACCAGGGCCGTGATGAGCAGGAGGTCGAAGACGACCTGGGCGTAGGCCAGAGCGGCCCTCCCCCGGCCCCAGAGGTGGGCCAGGAAGAAAAGGGCCGAGGCCCCGTAGCCGCCCAGGATGATGTAATAGAAGGGGAGCACGGGAAGCGTGTCGGGCGTCGCCAGCTGGATGACGATGGCCGAGACGAGGAGCGAGGTCAGGATGACCAGGCGGAACAGGATGTACGTCACGATATCCTTTCTTTCGACCGCCCGGTCCGTTCTCATGGCTCTCTGGCTCCCGATCCCTTCCCTGGCCTCAAAATTGCTGCATGAGGTTGAAGATGGGCAGGTACATGGAGACGACCAGCCCGCCGACGATGCCGCCGACGAAGATCAGCAGGATGGGCTCGAGGACCGAGAGGAGCGCGGCCACGGAGGCGTCGACCTCCTCGTCGTAGAAGTTCGACAGCTTGTTGAGCATCTCGTCCAGGGTGCCGGTGGCCTCGCCGACGTTGATCATCTGGAGCATCATGGTCGGGAACCGGCCGGACTGCTTGAACGATTCGCTCATCGTCTTGCCCTCGGAGACCAGCCGGCGGGCCTCGACGATCTCCTGCTCGATGAGGACGTTGCCGGCCGTCGAGGAGGTGATCTTGAGGGCCTCGAGCATGGGTACGCCGCCCGAGATGAGGGTGCTCAAGGTCCGGGTGACGCGGGTCATGGCCACCTTGTAGAACAGGCCGCCGAAAAGAGGGATCTTCAACATCATGCGGTCGGTCGTCCACCGGCCGGCCTTGGTGTTCCGGTAGTAGCGGAAAGCGAAGACGAAGGCGACGAGGCCGATAATGACGAAGACGATGTAGTTCTCAACGAATTGGCTGAGGGCGATGACGAAGGCCGTCAGGGCCGGGAGCTCCGCGCCGAGGTCGACGAAAATGGAGGCGAAGACCGGGATGACCTTCCACAGCAGGAAGATGGCCACGCTGATGGCGAAAATGACGATGGCCGACGGGTAGATCATGGCCTGCTTGACCTTGGAGCGCAGCCGGACGATCTTCTCGATGAACTCGGACAGCCGCCGGAGCATGATGTCGAGCGAGCCCGACTGCTCGCCCGAGGCGATGAGGTTGCAGTACAGGTCGTCGAAGGCCTTGGGGTGCTTGCGCTTGGCCTGGTTCAGGGTCGAGCCGGCCTCGACGTCGTCCTTGACGGTCTTGATGACGTTGCGGAAGTAGGTGTTCTTCTGCTGCTCCTCGAGGATGCCCAGGCTCTGGATGAGGGGCAGCTCGGCGTCGATGAGGACAGAAAGCTGCCGGCTGTAGATGGCCAGGTCCTTGAGCTTGACCTTTTCCCTCTTGAGGAACGGGATGGCCAGGCCTTTCCTGGCCGGCTCGGCGCTGATGACCGAGATCTGGTCCTTTTGGAGCGCGCGGGCCAGCTCGTCCTTGGAGGCGGCCACGCGCTCGCCCCCGACCATGTCCCCGTAACGGTTCTTGCCCTTCCAAACATATGTCGGCATCGTTCACCTCGCCTTTCGGGGGGCCTTGCGGCCCCTATCTTTTCATGGACCCGCTGGGGGTCGACGGAGAGATCTTCGTGCCTTCGCGGCGCTGGATGATGTCGGTCAATTCCTCGGGGAACGACGACATGGCCATGATCGTTTCGAGACTGACCAGCTTGCGGAAGTAGAGGTTGGACAGCGATTGGTTGAAGGTCTGCATCCCGAACTTCTCCTGGCCCATCTGCATGGCCGAGTAGATCTGGTGGATCTTGTTCTCGCGGATGAGGTTGCGGATGGCCGGGTTGGGGATCATGACCTCCATGGCCATGACCCGGCCCTTGCCGTCGGCCCGCGGCAGGAGGGCCTGGGTCAGGACGGCCTCGAGCGACATCGACAGCATGATCCGGACCTGGGTCTGGTACTGGCTGGGGAAGATGTCGATGATGCGGCTGATGGACTCGACGGCCGAGTTGGTGTGCAGGGTCGAGAAGGTCAGGTGGCCGGTCTCGGCGACCCGCAGGGTGGCCTCGACGGTCTCCATGTCGCGCATCTCGCCGACCAGCACGACGTCCGGGTCCTCCCGCAGGACCGAGCGCAGGGCGTTGCCGTAGGTCAGGGTGTCGGCGTACAGCTCGCGCTGGTTGATGATGGCCTTGCGCGGGTTGAGGTAGTACTCGATGGGGTCCTCGATGGTGATGATGTGGACCGGCCGCTCGTGGTTGATGTGCTCGATCATGCAGGCCAGGGTCGTCGACTTGCCGCAGCCGGTCGGCCCGGTGACCAGGACCAGTCCCCGCGGCAGGTAGCAGAGCTGCTGGATGCGCTGGGGGATGCCGAGCTGGGAGAAGCTCCACATCGACGGCAGGAAGCGGCGGAAGGCCCCGGCCACGGCGCCCTTCTGCATGAAGACGTTGCCCCGGAAGCGCCCGAGCTCCTTGATGCCGAACGAGAAGTCGAGCTCGAGCTTTTCCTCGAACAGCTTCTTCTGCTTGTCGGTCATGATGCTGTAGACCAGCTCCTTGGTCTCGGACGGCGTCAGCGCGGGATGGTCGAGGTCCTTGAGGATGCCGTGAACACGGATGCGCGGCGGGATGTAGGTCGTGATGTGCAGGTCGCTGGCGTCGGCCTCGACGCACGATTTCAGGAGTTCGAAGATCGCCTTGGCCATTTATTCCTCCTCGGCGGGGGCCGTTCCCCTAGTTCTCGTCACGGACGGTCTCGCGCAGGACTTCCTCGACCGAGGTGACGCCTTTTTTGATCTTGACAAGGCCGCTCCGGCGCAGGGTCAGCATGCCTTTTTCCATGGCCTTCTTCTTGATCTCTCGCGATTGGGAGCGGTTGAGGATCATGTCGCGGAGGTCGTCGTCGACCTTCATGACCTCGAACAGGGCCGTCCGGCCCTTGTACCCGGTCTTGTTGCAGGAGTCGCAGCCGTTGGGTTTCATGACCTGGAGCCCCTTGAGCTCGTCCTTGCGGAAGCCCATCTCGAGCAGGGCCGACTCCGGCAGGACATGGGGCTGGAGGCACTTCTTGCAGAGCCGGCGGACCAGCCGCTGGGCGACGACCAGGATGAGGGAGTCGGCGATGAGGAAGGGCTCGACGTTCATGTTGACCAGGCGGACGACGGTGCTGGCGGCGTCGTTGGTGTGGACCGTGGAGAAGACCAGGTGGCCCGTCAGGGCGGCCTTGATGGCGATGTCGACCGTCTCGAGGTCGCGCATCTCGCCGACGAGCATGACGTCGGGGTCCTGGCGCAGGAAGCTCCGCAGGCAGGAGGCGAACGTCAGCCCGATCTCCTCCTTGATCTGGACCTGGTTGACGCCGGGGACGTTGAACTCGACGGGGTCCTCGGCGGTCATGATGTTCATGTCGGGGGAGTTGATGGTCGAGACGGCCGAGTAGAGGGTGTTGGTCTTGCCGCTTCCCGTCGGCCCCGTGACCAGGACGATGCCCCAGGGCCTATGGATGGCGTCCTGGAAGAGCTCCAGGGACTCGGGCTCGAAGCCGAGCTGGGTCAGGTCGAGCTTGAGCATCTCCTTGTCGAGGATACGGGAGACGATCTTCTCGCCCCACAGGGTGGGCAGGGACGAGACCCGCATGTCGACTTCCTTCTTCTTGCCGTTCTCGAGCTTGACCCTCATCTTGATCCGGCCGTCCTGGGGCAGGCGCTTCTCGGCGATGTCCATGTTCGAGAGGATCTTGACCCGCGAGATGACCGGGCTGCGGTACTTGAGGGGCAGGTTGACGATCTCGTAGAGGTCGCCGTCCATCCGGTAGCGGATGCGGAAGGTCGTCTCGTAGGGCTCGAAGTGGACGTCGCTCGCGCCGCGGCGGATGGCGTCGATGAAGGTCTGGTTGACCATCTTGATGATCGGGGCCTCTTCGGCCTCGGCCTGCTGATCCGTGAGGTCGTAGTCGTCCTTGTCCGGCTCGACGATGTTGACCGGGCTGTCGTCGGCCAGGGCGATGTCCTCGATGATCTTCTTGACCCGCAGGGAGTCGGCCGTGCCGAAGTACTTGTTGATGGCGTTGACGACCCCGGTCTCGGAGGCGATGACCGGCTGGATGCTGAGGCCGGTGCGGAAGCGGATGTCCTCGATGATCTCGAGGTCGGTCGGGTCGACCATGGCCAGGGTCAGGAAGGACCGGATCCGGTGGATGGGCATGACCATGTGTTTTTTGGCCACGTCCGCGGGGATGAGGCTGATGACCTCGGGGTAGACCTCGAACTGGTCGAGGTCGATGTACGGGTAGCCGAGCTGGCGGCTCAAGGCCTGGGCGATGTCCTCCTCGGTCAGGTAGCCGAGCTGGACGAGCGAGGTCCCGACGGGCAGGCTGTTCTTCTTCTGGAATTCGAGGGCGGACCTCAGCTGGTCGACCGAGAGGATCTTCTCTCTGAGGAGTAGCTCGCCGAGGTTAGAGGCCATGAGAATTTCCAATCATAGTCACATTGACAAATCCTGTCAATGGCCGGGGCTCCGTTTCTCCTATAGACCGATAGACGCTCGGGGTCTTCGAAAATTCTCGCTTGCGACAGCTTTTACAGGGTAACATTGCCACTGCTCCGACCCCTCCATTCTCTATGAGCGCCAAATAACGTCAATCACCCCGGGTGAGCATT
>VGJC01000175.1 GCA_016867635.1 Candidatus Aminicenantota bacterium
CCGTCGGCATCGTCGAGTATTCTTATTTCGCCAAGACGATCGACGAGCGCATCGAGACGACCTGCCTGGCCTGCCCGCCGGACCCCAAGCCCGAAGGCGCCTGGTGCGTCTGGGAGTTCCGGCTGCGGACGCTTTAAAAAAAGCGGGCTTTGGGATATAAGACAGGTGAGCGATCACGACGGAGAAGGAGGGCATCCATGAACAACAAGAAGGAACGTCACGTCTCGCGGAGAGACTTCATCAAGGCCGCGGCCCTGGGTGTGGGCGCGGGCGTCGCCGGGCTCGACCGGCTGGCCTTCTCCGGGCCCTCCCCCGCAGCCCCGGTCCCGCCGAAAAAGATCCCGATCGGCGTCCAGATCTACTCGGTCCGGGGGGCCGCCGGAAAAGACTTTCCGGGGGTCCTCGAGGCCATCGCCAAGCTGGGTTACGAAGGCGTCGAGTTCGCCGGGTATTACGGTTGGGAGAGCAAGCCCAAAGAGCTCCGCAAGCTCCTCGACGACAACGGGCTGAAATGCTGCGGGACCCACACGGGGCTGAACACGATCACCGGGGACGCTCTCGGGGCCACGGCCGAGCTCCACGCGATCCTCGGAAATCCCTATCTCATCGTCCCCAGTCTCGTTGCCGTGGACGAGGCGGGCTGGCTCGACCTGGCCCGCAAGTTCAACGACATCCTGCCGCGGGCCGAGGCCCTGGGAATGCGCGTCGGCTACCACGCCCACGCCCATGACTTCAAGAAAATGGGCGAGAAGACCTCCTGGGAGATGTTCTTCGACAGCACCGACAAGCGCGTCCTCATGCAGATGGACACCGGCAACTGCCTGGCCGGGGGCGGCGACCCGGTGGCCATGCTGAAGAAATACCCCGGCCGGTCGCTGACCGTCCACCTCAAGGAGCACGGCGGCCCGGAGCACGCCGTCATCGGACAGGGCGACGTGCCCTGGAAGGACGTCTTCGAGGCCTGCGAGACGGCCGGCGGGACCCTCTGGTACATCGTCGAGCACGAGACGACGCCGAACGTCCTCGACGGCATCAAAGGCTCGATCGAGGGCCTTCGCAAGCTGGGCCGGGCCTGACGTCCGGCTATTCGTAGGTCTTCGGGCGGACGTCGTCCGGCTCGAGATGGACCACGGCGTCCACGATGTCCGGATCCCCGGCGATCAAGCGGGCCTTGACGGCCTCGGAGATGTCGTGCCCCTGCCGCACGGTCATCAGGGGGTCGACGGTGATGTGCAGGTCGACGGCCAAGTTCGAGCCGCCCACGTAGCGGGTCCGGACGCGGTGGACGTGCAGGACGCCCTCGACCGAACCGGCGAGGCGATGGATGGCGGCGACCGTACCGGCCGGCGCGGCCCCGTCGATGAGCTTGGCCAGCTCGGGCCGGAGGATCCTGTGCGCCGCCCGCAAGATGAACAGGGACACGACGATGGCCCCGATGTGGTCCACGAAGGCCCATCCCGGCCTGGCCCGGGCGACGGCGACCGCGACGAGCGCCGGCAGGGAGCTCAGGGCATCCGATCTCTGGTGCCAAGCGTTGGCCAGCAGGGGCATGGAGCGCAGGGCCCGGCTCTTGGCCAGCGTCCAGCGGCACAGGGCCTCCTTGGTGACGAGGGAGACGGCGGCCGCGACGAGGGCGATGATCCCCGGAGGAGAGGCGTGTCTCGCCGGCAGGGTCGAGATCGCGTTCCAGACGATGCCGCAGGCCACGGCGACCAGGACGAGCCCGATGCCCGTCGTGACCAGGATCTCGACGCGGCTGTGGCCGTGCGGGTGGGTCTTGTCGGCCGGCCGGGACCAGTACTTGATCCCGACCAGGATGGCCACGTCCGTCGACAGGTCCGAAAGGGTGTGGACGGCGTCGGCGGTGACGGCCTGGCTCGAGCCGATGATCCCGGCCGCGAATTTCAGGGCGGCCAGGGTCAGATTAGTGGCCAAGCCGATCCAGGTGACCCTAGCGACCTCCCCGGTCTTGGCCCGCGCGCGGGCATCGTCCGTCACCGGCTCTGTCATGGGCTCAGTATAGCACAGGCCGGGCCGACGGCCGCGAGCTCATCCTCGGACCCCCTGAAACGACTAATTTATTGACGGCTTTGTCATCCCGATCCCGAAAGGATATGACCATGAACCTCAAGCGTGGCTTCCTCATTCTGTCGCTGGCCGGTCTCACGGCTGCCGCCCCGGCCCTCCGGGCCCAGGGGCACTTCGAGTTCAGCGGCCACTACGGGCGGTGGAGCCTGAACCTGCTCGGCAACCTGGCCAAGGACGCCCTCAACGACATGATCAAGGACGAGCTCGAGGGCCGCATCCTCGAGGACATCCAGGACTCCTACCCCGGCTTTTCCCTGACGTCCTACGAGCAGTCGCTCGATTTCGGCTCGGGCGGGGACAACTTCGGGCTGTCGTTCCGTTTTTACCCCGGAGGGCACCGCGGTTCGTTCAGCTTGGGCCTCGCGGTCGAGAAGTGCTCGTTCAGGGTCAGCCCCTCGGTCACATCCCTCATGCAGCTCCAGGAGGCGGGCACGATGGCGACAGCGACCTTCAGCGGATCAGCCGACGCCGAGGCCCGGATCAAGGCCCTGGCCTTCCTGCTGACCTTCCGCTGGGACATCCTGCCGTCGATGGTCGTCCATCCCTATATCACGTTCGGCGGCGGCATTTCGACAGCCAAGGCCCTCGACGACTCGTCCGTGTCCTACAGCTATACCGGCCAGCTGACCGGAAGCGCCATCCCGACCGAGACCGTCGAGGGTTCGGACACGAAGACGCTCCGCGAGCTCAAGGACGAGGCCGAGACCGATTTCCCTCTCCCGAATTTCCTGCCGTTCCTCCAGCTCAACCTGGGGCTCAAGGCGCGCTTGACGGGCAACATCCACCTCTTCGTCGACGGCGGGGTCCTCAACGGATTCATTCTCCGCGCCGGCGCCGCCCTGCGTTTGTAAAAGAGAAGGGGGACCGCTCGGCTTGACCCCCCCGGCCGATTCGCCGAGAATGGACTCGACACGCTCGAGGAGGCCAGGGCCATGACTGAAGGGATCGGCGACAGATACCACCGCGAAACGAAGTACCATCCCGATAAGATGTCGGGCGGAGGGCTGGACTGGGCCGGCAAGCCCGCTCTTTACAAGGAGTATCCGGGCCGCCCGCGGATCGAGCTGCCCCGGCCGGCCCCGGCGAAAGGCATGAGCCTGGACGAGGCTCTGAGAACGAGGACCAGCGTCCGGGATTATTCGCCCGAGCCGCTCTCGCTTCCCGACCTCGCCTATCTTCTGTGGGCTACGGCCGGGATCCAGCGGACCGAGCGGGGCCACGAGTTCCGGACCGCGCCCTCGGCCGGGGCCCTCTACCCCATCGAAACCTATGTCGTGGCCAACAACGTGCGGGACCTGGGGCCGGGCCTCTATCACTACGCGGTCAAAGATCATCGGCTCGAAGAGCTCAGAACGGGCGACTTGCGCCTGCCGACCGCCCGGGCGGCCCTCGGCCAGAGGATCTGCTACGACGCCGCGGCGGTTTTCGTCTGGACGGCCGTCTTCGAGCGCTCGCGATGGAAGTACAAGCAGCGGGCCTACCGCTATATCTATATGGACGCCGGACACGCCGGCGAGAACCTCTATCTCGCCGCGACGGCCCTGAAGCTCGGGGCCTGCACGGTCGGGGCCCTGTTCGACGACGACCTCAACGCGCTCCTGGGCGTCGACGGCATCGAGGAAAGCGGCATCTACATGGCCGCCGTCGGCCACCCCGCCTAGCGTGGCCATCCTCCGGGCGCCGGAAGATCGCGCGCCCCTCGTTCTTCTTGAACGACCCCCCGAATTCTGCTACAAAGAGAAAATATCAAACATCACGAGCGACGAGGGTCGCGAGGAGGTTCGTCCATGAGACCACGCACCGCCGCGCTCACGGCGCTGTCCTTCATCTTCCTTCTGGCCGCGGCCGTCCCGATCGCGGCCCAGGCTCCCCCGCCGCAAAAAGCCGCCGCCGCCCAGCAGGCGGCCCCGCCCAAGGCCCCCCCGGCCGAGAAGGCCCCGTCCGTCACCAAACACACCGTCGTGATCGACGGCAAGGCGGTCGCCTACACGGCCACGGTCGGCGAGATGATGATCATCAACAAGCCGAACGAGGAGCCCGGGGCCTTCGTCTTCTACGTCGCCTACACCCGCGACGACGCCCGCGACAAGTCGGCCCGGCCGCTGACCTTCGCCTACAACGGCGGACCGGGGTCGTCCTCGGTCTGGCTCCACCTCGGCGGCCTGGGCCCCCGGCGCGTGGCCATGGACGACGAGGGGATCTCCGGCGTCCCCCCCTACGGCCTCGCGGACAATCCGTTCTCCATCATCGACGTCACCGACCTGGTCATGATCGACCCGGTCTCGACCGGCTACAGCCGGCCCCTGCCCGGGGAGGACAAGAGCCAGTTCCACGGCCTCCAGGAGGACGCCGAGGCCGTCGGCGAGTTCATCCGCCTCTACGTCACGAAGAACGAGCGCTGGGCCTCGCCCAAGTTCCTGCTCGGCGAAAGCTACGGCACGACGCGCTCGGCGGCCCTGGCCGGCGTCCTGCAAGGCCGGACCCACGGCATGTTCCTCAACGGCATCATCCTGGTCTCGTCCGTCCTCGACTTCGCGACCATCCGCTTCGCTCCGGGCGACCCTCGGCCCTACGTCCTCTTTCTCCCCCACTACACGGCCACGGCCTGGTACCACAAGAAACTGCCGGCCGACCTCCAATCCAAGCCGCTCGCGGAGGTCCTCGACGCGGCCCGGGCCTTCGCTCTCGACGAATACCTCCCGGCCCTCCTCAAGGGCAACCGCCTGTCGCCCGCTTCCTACGAGGACGTCGCCCGCAAGACGGCCGCTTTCAGCGGACTGCGCCTCGAGTACGTCAAGCAGTCGAACCTCAAGGTCCCCCATAGCCGGTTCGTCAAGGAGCTCATGCGCGACGAGTTCCGGAGCGTCGGCCGGCTCGACAGCCGCATCCTCGGCCGCGACGCCGAAGCGGCCGGCGACGGCGTCG
>VGJC01000176.1 GCA_016867635.1 Candidatus Aminicenantota bacterium
CTTCTCGCTGATGAGCTTCTCGTCGACCATGTCGACGGCGATCTTGATGGCCGCGAAGGCCGTCCGTTTCCCGGTCCGGCACTGGAGCATGTAGAGCCGGCCCCGCTCGATGGTGAACTCGATGTCCATCATCTCCCGGAAATGCCGCTCGAGGACGTGCCGGATGCGCTCGAGCTCGGCGTAGGAGCGGCGGTCGTCCTTTTTGAGGTTCGCGATCTGCAGGGGGGTCCGCGTCCCGGCCACGACGTCCTCGCCTTGGGCGTTCATCAGGTACTCTCCGTAGAAGACGTTCTCGCCCGTGGCCGCGTCGCGGGTGAAGGCGACGCCCGTGCCGGAGTCGGCGCCCATGTTGCCGAAGACCATCATCTGGACGTTGACGGCCGTGCCCCAGGACTCGGGGATGTCGTACAGCTTGCGGTAGGCGATGGCCCGGTCGTTCATCCAGGAGCTGAAGACGGCCCCGACGGCCCCCCAGAGCTGCTTCATGGGGTCGTCGGGGAATTCATGGCCCATGCTCTCCTTGATGGCCGCCTTGTACCGGGCGACGAGGTCCTTCAGATCCTCGGCCGTCAGGCCGGTGTCGTCGTGGATGCCGCGCTCGCGCTTCTTCCGTTCCATGATGGCCTCGAACGGGTCGATGTCGTCCTTGTCCACGGGCCGCAGCCCGAGCACGACGTCGCCGTACATCTGGACGAAGCGGCGGTAGGAGTCGTAGACGAACCGGGGGTTGCCGGTCTTGGCGACCAGGGCGGCGGCCGTCCTGTCGTTGAGGCCGAGGTTGAGGACCGTGTCCATCATGCCGGGCATCGAGGCCCGGGCCCCGGAGCGGATGGAGACGAGAAGAGGGTCGGCCGGGTCCCCGAGCTTCTTTCCGGCCGCTTTCTCGAGCCGGGCCAGGTTCTTGACGATCTCCTTCTTGACGGCCTCGGGGATCCGCTTCCTGTTCTTATAGAAAAGGTCGCAGACCTCGGTGGAGACCGTGAAGCCCGGCGGCACGGGCAGTCCGATGCCGGCCATTTCGGCCAGGTTGGCGCCCTTGCCTCCCAGGAAGTTCTTCATGCCCTTGTGGCCCTCGGCGACGCCGGGACCGAAGAAATACACGTGCTTTGTTGCCATGGTTCTACTCCGTCAACAGAATCGGCCAAAAAACGTTCAGTAGACTATACACGGAACGGCCGGGAAATTCAATCGTTCCCGGGCCCTTTGCGGGGCTCGAACAGGACGCAGAGGGCCATATACAGCATCACGGCGTCCTCCAGGAGGAGCCCGGGCCCGGCCCTCCGGCTCAGGGCCCCGAAACATCCGCAGTCCACGTCGAGGCCCCGGATCATCGTGGCCGCGACCAGGGCGATGAAAAAGACCAGCAGGCCAGAGATGATCCCGGCCCCGGCCCGCTTCATCAGGCCCGAGGCCAGGAAGAGCCCGGCGAAGATCTCGAGCCAGGGCAGGATGACGGCCGCGAGGAAGGACAGGGCCTGCCCGACGACCCGGTAGTCCCGGACGTTCTGGGCGAAGCCGAGGGGGTCGAGGACCTTGACGATGCCCGAGTAGATGAACAGCCCGCCGACGGCCACCCGGAACAGGACGAGAACGGCGCGGTTCCTGATCATCGGCCCCGCTCCACGGGCAGGCCGGCCCGGGCCCACTCGTCCCATCCTCCGGTAAGGACCCGGAGGTCCCGGTGGCCCCGGCCGTGGAGGAGCTTGGCCAGGTCCAGGCTCGACCGGCAGTCCCCTCCTTCGCAGTAGACGACCACGGTCCGCCCGGGGAGAATGCCCAGGGTGTCGTCCGGGATCCGGGTCGAGTCCATCTCGTACGGCACGTTCCTGGCGCCCGGGACATGGCCCTCGCGGAACAGGGGCGCCGGCCGGGCGTCGATGAAGATCCCGGTCGCCGCGGCCCAGACGTCCTCGGCCTCTCCCAGACCGATCATCCGGATCCCCGGATAGTCCTCGCGGAGAAAGAACGACTCCCGGAACTCGCCCCGGGCGAACCTCTTGATCAGGGGGAAATGGAAGGCGGCCGCGACCAGGACCGAGAGGGCCCCGATGGCCAGCATCTGCCGGACGACGGTCCGGAATTCGCTCCCGCTCACGGGAAAAGACCCTGGTATTTCGTCAAGCCCGCCCGGAAGACGCGGACGGCCTCGCGCAGGTCGTGCTCGTTGACGACGTAGGCGAGGCGGGCCTCGTCCGTGCCCAGGCAAGGCGTCGAGTAGAAGCCCGGGGCCGGGGCGATCATGACCGTCCGGCCGTCGAGCGAGAACTCCTCGAGCATCCAGACGGCGAAATGCTCGATATCCTTGACCGGCAGCCGGACGATCACATAGAAGGCCCCCTGGGGCTTGTGGATGACGATGCCGGGGATCTCCTTCAACCCCTGGTAGAGGATCTCCCGCCTCTTGTCGTATTCTTCGCGGATGCCCCGGAAATAGTCCATGGGCATGCTGTAGGCGGCCAGAGCGGCCATCTGCTCGACCGACGGCGGGCAGAGCCGGGCCTGGGCGAACTTCAGGGCGGCCGCATAGAGGTCCTTGTTCCGGGTGACGATCATGCCGATCCGGGCCCCGCAGCAGCTGTACCGCTTGGAGATGCTGTCGACGACGACCGCCCGGTCCCGGATGTCCTCGTACTCCAGGATGCTCTTGTGCCGGAGCCCGTCGTAGACGAACTCCTTGTAGACCTCGTCGCCGATGAGGAAAAGACCGTGTTTCTTGACCAGTCCGACGACCCCCTCGATCTCCTCGGGCGTGTAGACGGTGCCCGTCGGATTGTTGGGCGAGCAGAGGAGGATGGCCCTGGTCCGGGACGTGATCCTGGCTTCGAGGGCCTCGGCGGGGGGCAGCCGGAAGCCGTCCTCGACGCTGAGCGGCAGGGGCACGATGCGGACGCCGGCGAAGGAGGCGTAGCCGTTGTAGTTGGTGTAGTAGGGCTCGGGGATGATGATCTCGTCCCCGACATCGGCGACGACCGAGAAGGTGAAATGGATGGCCTCCGAGCCGCCCAGGGTGATGAGGATGTCGTCGGCGCAGAGCGGGATGCCGTAATTGCCGAAATAGCGGGCGACGGCCTCCCGGAGCTCGAGGAACCCCTGGGCCGGGCCGTAGCTCAGGACGGGCTGGCTCCAGTTGCGGAAGGTGTCGAGGACGGGCCGCGGGGCGGGGATGTCGGGGTCGCCGATGTTCAGGTGGAAGATCTTGACACCTCTGGCCTTGGCCCGGTCCGCGTGGGGCTTGAGCTTGCGGATGGGAGAGGCCTGGATGTCCCGGGCTCTTTGGGATACGTTCATGGATGAGTCCTCCCTCGATGAGGTCCCGTATGATGGAGTCCCATTATAGGCGACTCCCGGCCTTGCGCGCAACGGAAATCAAGGGGCCACCCCGGACCCGGCTCAGAAGGCGAATCCCGCGACGAGCTTGTAGCTCGAATACTTGAACGCCAGCCCGCTCCACGCTTCCCAGGCCGGTCCCGGCTCCTCCGGGAGGATGATGCCCGGCCTCTGGCTGATCTCCCGGTCGCCGAAGGAATACCCGAGGCCCAGCGTCAAAGACGTTTTGCGGATGGTGAAAGCCGCCCCGGTGAGCACGTGGCGGATGTTCCAATCGGTGAGGGACAGGTTGGTGGCCGTGCCGGGCGGGCGGGCCGAATTGTCCGTGGTGAAGCTCAGGTAGGTCTTGAAGTCCGGGGTCAGGGCGAATTCGACGCCGACGCCCATGTTCAGGACGGCGGCCAGCTCGTGGGTCACGTCCGTGGACAGCATCTCCCCGGAGCTCTGGGCCTCGAAGTCCTCGGAGTCGATGACCACGAATTCCCCCGAGCCACCGAACCACTCGGCGGTGGCGTAGAGGCGGACCTCGCCGAGCTTGAAGGTCGTGCCCACGGCCAGGGACACGGGCGTCCGGAAGCTCGAGGGCAGGCCGTCGCGGTAATCGGCGGCCAGGAAATCGTCCTTGACCCCGTCGCCGTCCAGGTCGACGCCGACGACCGTGGCGTTGACGCCCGTGGCCCCGTGTCCGAAGAGCTTGAGGCTCGGGGTGGTCAGGGTCAGGCCCAGGGTGAAGCGCCGGAAGTCGAAGGCCGCGCCGATCTTCCACAGGATCCTCACGTTCTGGTACCGGTACTGCCGAGACGCGAAGGCCAGGGATACCCGGCCTTCGGCGTCGAGGGCTTCGACCATGGACTGGACGCTCCCGCGATGGCTGCGGATGGTGAGGTACTGGCTGACACCGACGCCGACGTGGTCGAGGACCCTGTAGGCCCAGGTCAGCCCGAACCACGGTTCCGTGAGCTTTTCCTCCATCCGGAATTCTGAGGCGTAGGCTTCGAGGCCCGGAACCCCGGGAAGCGCCTCCCCCCGGCCCACGGAAGAATACGAGAGGGCCAGCTTCACGTCCTGGCGGGAGAGGAAGGAGTAGCCCAGCCAGTGTTTCCCGAGTCCCTTGAACTTGAACCTCCCGGCGATGAGCGAGGGGGCCGGACCGAGGTTCGAGGAGTTGATGTTGACCCCTTCCCCGCCTTGCTGCGTCAGGGAGACCCGGGGATATTGGAAGATCTTGGCGGCCATCAGGGTGTCGGGGTCCTCGATCAGGCTCAGGCCGCCCGGATTGTAGTATGTCCCGCTGAGGTCGAGGACGCTCCCGATGACCGCCCCCCCGAGCAGGGTGGCCCGCGTCCCATATTGATAGGTCCAGTAATGGACGTCCTGGGAGAACGCGGGGCGAAGACCGGCCAGCCCGGCTCCCACGAGGACAAGGGCGAGAAGGGCCGGCCTGCCGAGGGGAGAACGCGGGCGTTCCATCATGGGCCCCTTATCTATATGCGAAGTGCTTCCCGCGAGTCAAGGCTCGGGCCCCCAAGATTCCGGTTGCCTTCCCCGCCCGGTTTCTGCTATTTTACCGGGCGGACCGAAACCCCGGAACGCCATGCTCATCGACAGGAACGCCCGCCTCCGCGAGACCCGAAGCTGGGGGGAC
Organism: Candidatus Aminicenantota bacterium; assembly: GCA_016867635.1. GTDB lineage: Bacteria > Acidobacteriota > Aminicenantia > Aminicenantales > Saccharicenantaceae > RBG-16-66-30. The sequence continues at coordinate 4,973 of VGJC01000176.1, forward strand.
TACCGCCTTCTCGGGATCGATTC
>VGJC01000177.1 GCA_016867635.1 Candidatus Aminicenantota bacterium
CGACCCATGTCGTGCTGCCCGTCCTGCGGGCCCTGCGGATCGCCCTCTCCTCGGACCTGGAGATCCCCCTCGTCTGGAACTCCAACGGCTACGAGCACGCCGGGGTCCTCCAGGCCCTGGACGGGATCGTCGACATCTATCTCCCCGACCTCAAGTACCGTTCGCCGGAGGTTTCGCTGCGGTATTCGGGCGCCGCCGATTATTTCGAGCGGGCTTCCGAAGCCCTCCGCGAGATGTCGGTCCAGCGGCCCGTGCTCGAGCTCGACCCCGGGGGCACGGCCAGGCGGGGGCTCGTCGTCCGGCACCTCGTTCTCCCGGGCCATGTCGAGGACTCCCTGGCCGTTCTTCGATGGCTCCGGGCCAAACTGTCCCCCTTCATCGGGCTGAGCCTGATGAGTCAATACCACCCCTGTCACGAGGCGCCCCCCGAGCTTCGCCGGCCCCTGGCCCCGGAGGAATACGCGAAGGCCGCGGATCTGGCCGCGGAACTCGGTTTCGAGAGGATGTTCCTTCAGCCGGAGCCCTTCCGGCCGGACGAGCACTTGGTCCCGGATTTCAGGAAGAAGACGCCGTTCCGCTGGACATGAGGTCCAGCGCGACCTGAGGAGGCCCCGGGTCAGGGCCCGTCGCTTCGCGGCCTGTAAAATTTCGCCTTCGGCAGCCGGGACGCGGAAACACCCATGGCCGCGGCCAGCTCCCGGAGCTTGGCTTGCGCCAACCCGACGTTCCTGGGCCCCATCCGGAGGAAGTGCTTCTGGGCCGCGCTGAGGCTCTCCAGGGTCTCATCGGCTATCGCGTAGCTCAAAACCTTCATCTCGAGCCTCACCGGCCCTTCGATCACGGGCGCCCGCAGCAGCTCGACGGCCGCCCGGACCATGGTCTCCTCGAAATCCGCGCCCGGATAGCCGAGGTCCCTGTAAGCGTCCTGGAAAAGGGGCTTGAGCGCCCGGAACAGCCGGACGAGGGCCGTCGCGTCGAGAGAATGGAAGGCATCGACGGCCGGGTCATAGCGGGTGTAGCCGGCGGAGTCGATGAACGTCCCCTCGATCGTCCTTTCGACCTTGAACTCGCCGGCCGGATCGAAGAAATCGATGTGCGGCTTGGGGCTGACGCCGTTGGCGACATTGTCCACGGCGGCCACGAACTTGCGGATGAGCTCCTTCGACTGGAGCCACTTGACGAAAGCCGGGTTGGAGGAGAGAGCCAGCGCGAACTCCCGCACGGCGGGGTCGCTTTCGTCGAGCGGGACGGCCGGGAAGCCCAGCGGGGCCGGGTCGCCGGCCCCCGAAAGGGCCTCTTCGTCGGTGGGGGTCACGGTCTCGACGGCCACGTCCGCCGGGACGTCGCCCGGGGCCGGTTTTCTGACCACCAGGAAATAGTAAAGGGCGACGGCGGCGACGATGACCAGCAGGATGCCGACGGCCAGGGTGCGGACTTTCTTGGGTTCGTCCGATGCGGCGCGTTCGTCCAAGTTGAGTTCATCCATGGTCCTTCTTGACCTCCTTGACGAGGAGTTCTAGTCGTATTATACACGACCCGCGGCCGGGAACCTCGATGTTTTTTTAAGGCGAGCTGTTGATCATCCGAAGCGCCCGGTGATGTAATCCTCCGTCCGCGGATCCCGGGGGGTGGTGAAGATCTGATGGGTCGCGCCGATCTCGACCAGCTCGCCGAGAAGGAAGTACCCCGTGAAGTCCGAGACCCGGGCCGCCTGCTGCATGTTGTGGGTCACGATGACGATGGTGTACCGCTTCTTGAGCTCGGCCATCAGGTCCTCGATGTTGGCCGTGGCGGCCAGGTCGAGGGCCGAGCACGGCTCGTCCATGAGGACGATCTCCGGCTCGACGGCCACCAGCCGGGCGATGCACAGCCGCTGCTGCTGCTCGCCCGAGAGCGTCAGGGCGTTGGCGTCCAGCCTGTCCTTGAGCTCCTCCCAGAGATGGACGGATTCGAGGCTGCGGACGAGCTTCTCTTCGAGGCGCCGCTTGTCGCGGAGGCCGTGGACGCGCAGGCCGTAGACGACGTTGTCGTAGACGCTGAGGGGAAAGGGATTGGGCCGCTGGAAGACCATGCCCACTTTCTTGCGGAGAGCCAGCAGGTCGGCGCCGGGGCGGTAGATGTCCTCGCCGTCGATGATCACCCGGCCCGTGACCCGGACGTTCTCGATCATGTCCGTCATGCGGTTGAGGGACCGGAGGAAGGTCGTCTTGCCGCACCCCGACGGCCCGATGAGGGCCGTGATCCTGTTCTTTTCGATGTCCAGGCCGATGCGGTCGAGGGCCTGGAAGCTGCCGTAGTAGAAGCAGAGGTCGCGGACTTCGATGATGCCCATGGCCCTTACCCGAATTTGCCCCTGAGGTAGTCGTCCGTCCGGCTGTCCGCGGGAGCGGTGAAGATCCGGGCGGTCGGCCCGACCTCGACCAGCTCCCCGTTGAGGAAAAAGGCCGTGCGGTCGGCGACGCGCGCCGCCTGTTTGGTGTTGTTGGTCACCAGGACGATCGTGTATTCCTTCTTGAGCTTGCGCAGGGAATCCTCGATCTTCATGGTCGATATGGGATCGAGCCCCGAGGTCGGCTCGTCGAGCAGGATGAAGTCGGGCTTGAGGGCCAGGATGCGGGCCAGGCAGAGCCGCTGCTGTTGTCCGCCCGAAAGCTTCAGGGCGCTCGAGTCGAGCCGGTCCCGGACCTCGGCCCACAGTCCTCCCTTCTCCAGGCTGTCCTTGACGGTCGCGTCCAGTCCGGCCCGGTCGTGCGAGCCGGCCAGGCGGGGCCCGAAGGCGATGTTCTCGTAGATCGACCGGGGCAGCGGCACGGGGGTGGCGAAGACCATGCCCAGCTTCCGGCGCAGCTCGACGACGTCCACGTCGGGATCGTAAATGTTCCGTCCGTCCACGCTGATCGTGCCTTCGATCCGCGAGCCGCGGATGAGGTCGTTGAGGCGGTTGAGGGCGCAGAGGAAGGTCGACTTGCCGCTGCGGGCCGGCCCGATGATGCCCAGGATCTCGTTCCTTTCGACGTCCAGGTCGAGGCCCCTGAGCGTCCGCTCGCCGCCGAAATAATGACTGAAGCCCCGGACCCGGATGGCGGTCGTCATGAGTATTTCCGGATGAAGCGGTGCATCAGGTAATAGGTCAGGATGTTGATGCCGAGGATGGCGACGATCAGGACGGCCGCCGTGCCGTAAGCGTTGGTCATCGAAATGCCCTCCCGGGCCAGGATGTAGAAATGGACGGACATCGTCCGGGAGGAGGAGAACAGCGAGGCCGGGATCCTCAGGGCGCTGCCGGCGGTGAAGATGACGGCCGCCGTCTCGCCGATGCTCCGTCCGACGCTCAGGACGATGCCGGTCACGATGCCGGGCAGGGCCGAGGGCAGGACGACCCGGGTGACCATCTGCCACTTCGTGCTGCCCAGCGAGAAGCTGACCGTCCGGAATCCGGGCGGCACGCTCTTGATGGCCTCCTCGCTCGTCCGGATGATGGTCGGCAGGATCATGAAGGCCAGGGTCAGGCTGCCGCTGAGGATGGACCATCCGAACTTGAGCTTGGTGACGAACAGGATGAACCCGAACAGGCCGAAGATGATGGACGGGATCCCGGCCAGGCACTCGGCCCCGAACCGGATGATCCTGGTCACCGGGCCCTCCCAGGTGTATTCGGTGAGGAAGATGGCCGTCCCGACCCCGAGGGGCGTGGCGACCAGGATGGCCCCGGCCGTCAGGACGATGGTCCCGATGATGGTCGAAAAGATGCCGCCTCCCTTGCCCATGTCCACGGGGTTCTCGACCAGGAACCCCCAATCCACGGCCGGCAGACCTTTCTTCAGGACGAAGGCGATGATGAAGACCAGGACCGCGACGGTGACGACGGTCATGCTCCAGAGAAGAGCGCCGACGACGCGCTGCTCGACGCGGGGATCGACCCTCATCCTTTGGAGCCTTTCATTCTGGAGGAGGTCACGTTGGCGACCGTGTTCAGGATCATGATGATGATGAACAGGATGACGCCCGTGGCGAACAGGGCCTGGCGGTGCTCTCCAGAGGCGTACCCCATCTCCAGGGCGATGTTGGAGGTCAGGGTCCGGACGGGGTCGAGGACGGAACGGGGGACGCTGGCCGCGTTGCCGGCGATCATGATGACGGCCATGGTCTCCCCGATGGCCCGGCCCATCCCGAGGATGACGCTGGCGATGATCCCCGACCGGGCCGCCGGCAGGAGGACCATCTTGACCGTCTGCCATTTCGTGGCCCCCAGGGCGACCGACCCCTCCCGGTAGCTCAGGGGGATGGCCTGGATCGAATCGACCGAGATGCTGATGATCGTCGGCAGGATCATGATGCCCAGGATGATCGAGGCGGCCAGGACCGAGAGCCCGGGCCCGCCCAAATTCTCCCGGATGAAGGGCACGAGGATGACGACGCCGATGAAGCCGTAGACGACCGAGGGGATCCCGGCCAGCAGCTCGATGACCGGCTTGATGACCCGGCGGACCGGCCGGGAGGAGAACTCGGTCAGGACGACGGCGCAGGCCAGCCCGAAGGGGACGCCGATGACCATGGCCCCCAGGGTCACGTAAAGCGAACCGACGATCATCGGCCATAGACCGAAGATCTTTTCCGTCGGGTACCAATCCGAGCCGGCCAGGAAGCTCCTGAGCCCGTACTTGAACATGATGGGCGCGCCCTGCTCGAACATGAAGATCGTGATGACCGCCAGGGTGGAGACGGCCGAGAAGGCGACGACGAGCAGCGACAGCCGGACCAGCCGGTCCGTTCGCTCCAGCTTGTTGCGCCCGCGCCCTTTCATATCGCTCTTCATGTCATTTCGACGGGCCCCGCTTGATGGGGATAAGCCCTTCTACCTTGACCAGGGCCTGGCCTTCGTCCGAAAGGACGAATTCGATGAACTCCAGCGCCTGGCCCGTCGGTTCGCCCCGGCTGACGAAC
>VGJC01000178.1 GCA_016867635.1 Candidatus Aminicenantota bacterium
TGGAGCGGCGTTTTCCAGGCCGTCACGCGTTCGTAGTCGACCCGGTCCGCTCGCCCCGCGGGCGCCGAGGCCAGGTCGCCCTTCCCGAGGAGACCGTCCCGGACCAGCTCTTCGGGGCTGATGAGGAGCGGAGAGAAGGCGAACGCGGACGTGCTGTGATACGGGGAATTGCCGAAGGCCGTGTCCGTGGGGTTGAGCGGCAGGACCTGCCAGCATCCCTGCCGGGCGTCCGTCAGGAAGTCGGCGAACCGGAAGGCCTCGGGCCCCAGATCCCCGATCCCGAAGGGCGAGGGCAGGGAGGTCACGTGCAGGAGGACACCGCTTTCTCTTCTTTCCAAGGATCTCAACTTGCGGCGAAAAAAAGCTGGGTCCCGATCTTTTTCAGCCGGGCCCGTTCCTCGGAGGACCCCGCTCCGGCCCGGCCGTTCTTCGCCTCCCCCTCGAGGCCGCGTTTGATGGCGAAGTAGATGTTCTGGCTCTTCCAGAGGTTGGGGGCCAGGGCCAGGATCTTGACGATCCGGAAGAGCTTCTCGACGGCCTCCAGGCGCCCGGGATCTTCGGGGTCCTCCGACAGGGACTCGAAGAGAGCGTTGAGCCGCCGTTCGGCCTCGAAATCCAGGAGGGCCTTGTCCATCGTGAATCCCCAGCGCTCGAACTCCGAGGCCAGCTTGCGGGCCTTTTCGGGGTCCGGGTCACGGTCGGCCAACAAGCGGCTCAGGTCGGAGTTGAGGACGAACTCGGCCGTGGCGACCAGCGTCCCGGGAACGGGGATCTGCAGGTCGCGCATGGCCTGCATGAGGGGGTAGTGGTCGTCGTGGACCCGGCGCATGGACGCCTCGACGTCCTTGAGGGCCGATCCGAGGACCGCGTCGAGGACCTTCCGCCGGACATCCCGGAAAAGGTGCCGCAAACTGAAGCGCTGGGGGCCGAAGTGCTTCTCCATGAGCTGGATGACGCCCGGTATGTCGCTCCGGGAGAAGGCCTCCTTGATCTCGGCCCGGGTCTTGGAAAAGCCGTCGGAGCCGCCATGCGGGCGGGCCGCGGCGATGAGATCGTGGCCGCCGAGATGGAGGACGGCGAATCGGATCCTGTCCTCCTCGCCCAGGATCTCGGAGCGGACCAGGCCCCTCCCGACGAGGAGGCTTTGCCGGCCGGCCGAGGACCGGTCGGAGCCCATCGCGGCGACCGTGTAGGCCCCGATGGCGGTCTTCTTCGGGTAGCGCTCGAAGAGGGACGAGATGGCGTAGTGGACGCCGACCCGGAGCAGGTCGACGACGGCCGGCTTGACGTGCTCCTCGTAGACGGCGGCCCCGTGGGGGAACCGGGGATCATTGCCCCCGGCTTTCTCGATGGTCCGGATGAAAGCCGGCTCGGGGTCGTCCCCGCCGCATTCGCGGGCCAGCTGCATGGCCCGGGCGGCGTACTGAAGCACCTGGACCGTTTCGATGCCCGTGATGTCGTCGAAGAACCAGCCGCAGCTCGTGAACATGAGCTGGGCGTGGCGCTGCATCTCCAGGAGCTTGAGGGCCCGGACCCGCTCTTGCGGAGCGAGCTCCCGGCCCGCGTTCCGCGAGAAAAAGGCGGCCACGTTCTGCGGCGACCGGTCGAGGACGACGCGGACGTAATCGTCACGGGCCTTCCAGGGCTCCCCGACAAGGGCCGCCCCCTCTCTCTCGTAGAGAACGGCCAGCTGGTCCCGGAGGCCGTCCATGGCCTGCCGAAGGGGCGCTCTCCAAGCCTGATGCCAGCCGGGATGCAGCCCCGTATTGCAGCCGCAGTCGCCCCGCCACCGCTCGACGCCGTGAGAACAGCTCCAGGAGGAGCCCTCGACGATCTCGACCTCGCAGTCCGGGGGATGCTTCTCCAGGAACTCCCCGTAGACCGTGAGCCGCGTCCGGGCGTCCCGCTCGATGGTCCGGAGGGCATACGCCAGGGCCATGTCGCCGAAGCGGTGATGGTGGCCGTAGGTCTCGCCGTCCGTGGCGATGTGGACGAGCTCGGTGCCCTCCGTTTGCCCGGAGAAGGCCCCGAGGAGCCTGGCGCTGAACCCTTCGCCGTTCTCGAGGAGCCGCCCGAAGGCGATGTCCCTCGAGATCGGCCCGTCATAGAAGAAGACGGCGATCGCCGCTCCCGATGGGAGACGGCAGAGATACGGGTGCTTCGGGTCGATGCGTCCTCCCGTGACGTCCGTCCAGGCGCCGTTCCCGAACGGCCTCACCCGCTTGGCCTGTCCCGGGGCCAGGACGGTGAAGAGGAGACCCTCGGCGGCCAGGATCTCGAGCGTGGCCGTGTCGACCGCGGTCTCGGGCAGCCACATCCCCTCCGGCTTCCGGCCGAAGCGATGCTCGAAGTCGGCGAGCCCCCAGACGACCTGGGTCCGTTTGTCCCGCGGGCCGGCCAGCGGCAGGATGAGGTGGTTGTAGGCCTGGGCCAGGGCCGAGCCGTGGCCGGAATACCGCTCGCGGCTTTTCCGGTCGGCCTCGAGGATGGCCGCATAGACCGCCGGGTCATGCCTCTCGAGCCAGGCCAGGAGGGTCGGCCCGAAGTTGAAGCTGATCTTCTCGTAGTTGTCGACGATGTCGACGATCCTCTTCTCGGCGTTCAGGACGCGGGAGGCGGCGTTGGGCCCGTAGCATTCGGCCGCGATGCGCGTGTTCCAGTCGTGGTAGGGGAAGGCCGAATCCTGGACCTCGACCTCCTCCAGCCAGGGGTTCTCCCGGGGAGGCTGGTAGAAGTGTCCGTGGACGCAGACGTGCCTGTTCGTGGGGCTCATGGTCTCTTCAGAAAGAGGATGCCGAGCGGAGGTAGGTTCAGGGACACGGACTGGTCCCGGCCGTGACAGGGGACGGGCCGGGCCTCGAGGCCGCCCAGGTTGCCCTGGCCCGAGCCCCCGTAAAGCCCGGCGTCGCTGTTCAGGAGCTCCTTCCAGAAGCCTCCGCCGGGCACCCCCACCCGGTAATCCTGCCGGGGAACGGGGGTCATATTGCAGACGACGAGAAGATTGTCCGCCGCCGAGCGCCCTTTTCTCAGGAAGCTCATGACACTGTTGTCCCGGTCGCCGAAATCGATCCACTCGAACCCGGCCGGCGTGAAGTCGAGCTCATGGAGGGCCGGTTCTGTCCGGCAGAGACGGTTGAGGTCCTTGACCCAACGCTGGACGCCCGCGTGGGGCTCGTATCGAAGCAGATGCCACTCCAGGCTCCCGTCGTGGGACCATTCCCCCCGCTGCCCGAACTCCGCGCCCATGAACAGGAGCTGCTTTCCCGGGTTGGCGAACTGGAGGCCCAGGAGGAGGCGGAGGTTGGCGAATTTCTGCCAGTCGTCGCCGGGCATCCGTCCGAGGAGCGAGCCCTTGCCGTGGACGACCTCGTCGTGGGACAGGGGCAGGATGAAGTTCTCGGTGAAGGCATACCAGAGGTTGAAGGTCAGCTTGTCCTGGTGGAACTTGCGGTGGACGGGGTCTTTGGAGAAGTACTCGAGGGTGTCGTGCATCCAGCCCATGTTCCACTTCCGGCCGAAGCCGAGGCCGCCCAGGTGGACAGGGCGGGTGACCATCGGCCAGGCCGTGGATTCCTCGGCGATCGTCTGGATGTCGGGGTGGGCGCCGTAGACGGCCTCGTTGAGGCGCTTGAGGAAGGAGATGGCTTCCAGGTTCTCCCGTCCGCCGTACACGTTGGGTATCCACTCGCCGGCCTTGCGGGAGTAGTCGAGATAGAGCATGGAGGCCACGGCGTCCACGCGAAGCCCGTCGAAGTGGTATTTCTCGAGCCAGAAGAGGGCGCTGCTGGCGAGGAAGCTGCGGACCTCGTTCCGGCCGTAATTGAAGATGGCGCTCTTCCAGTCGGGATGGAACCCCTTGCGCGGGTCCTGGTGCTCGTAGAGATGGGTGCCGTCGAAGAAGCCCGGGCCGTGCTCGTCCTGGGGGAAGTGGGAAGGCACCCAGTCCAGGATGACCCCGATGCCCGCCCGGTGGAGGCTGTCGACGAGGAACATCAGGTCCTGGGGGGTCCCGAAGCGGCTGGTCGGGGCGAAATAGCCGATCGTCTGGTATCCCCAGGAGCCGCCGAAGGGATGCTCGAGAACGGGCAGAAGCTCGACGTGGGTGAAACCCATCTCCCTGACGTAGTCAACGAGGGCCGCGGCCATCTCCCTGTAGCTGAGAGACCTGTGGCCCTCCTCGGGGACCCTCTTCCAGGAGCCGAGGTGGACCTCGTAGATCGACATCGGAGCGTCGTCAGCTCCCGACCGGTGCCTCCCGGCCATCCATTCGCCGTCCTCCCAACGATAGCCGAGATCCCAGACGACCGAGGCCGTCCTTGGCGGGCCCTCCCAGAGGAAGGCCAACGGGTCCCCTTTATCCGCCTTGTATCTCCGGGCGGTCGACTCGATGCGGTACTTGTAAAGCTCCCCTTCCGTGGGCCCGGGCACGAAGCCTTCCCAGATGCCCGAGCCGTCCCAGCGGACGGCCAACGGGTGGGCCTTGGGGTCCCAGCCGTTGAAGTTCCCGACGACCGAGACGCGCTTGGCGTTAGGGGCCCAGACGGCGAACAGCGTGCCCCGCCGCCCTTCGACCTCCAGGACGTGAGCGCCCAGCTTGTCGTAGAGGCGGAACTGATTTCCCTCCTTGAAGAGATAGATGTCCTGGTCCGTGAGCAGGGACGGGCCGTGGACGACCGTTCCTGCGGCGGAGGATTCAGGGGACGCGTGCGGGGCTTTCTTCCTGGAGGGAGGGCTCATCTCCCCCCCTTTATAGCAAAATCCAGGCCGCTTTCATAGCGGCGGGAAGGCGCCTCAAACTTCAGGAGATGGCTTTCCGGGCCGTCTCGAACCGCTCGAATTCCCGGCCGTCGATGATCTCCCGCAGATGCCGCCCCAACTCCCAAAGCTCGGCA
>VGJC01000179.1 GCA_016867635.1 Candidatus Aminicenantota bacterium
GTCGGAATCGAAGATCTCGATCTCCTGGTATCCGAGGGGATTGAAGAAGTGGGTCAGGAAGTGCTCCCGGGAGGTCGTGAAATAGACGCGTCCGGGGAAATACTGGCCGGTCCGTTCCCAGGCATTGTGGTAGTCGCCGGCGTTCCAAAGCTCTTTCCCCATCATGCCCGACGTATAGCCGGCGGAGCCGCGTACGGTCTCGATGATCTCTTTCCGGGGGTCGGTCGCGGGGACGGCTTCGTACGGCGTCCGGACCGGCGGCGGCTCCTTCTTCTGCGGGGCCGGAGCGGGCTGGGAGGCCGTCTGCCGGCCGGCCGCGAGCAATGGGTGCGTGGCTAGCAAGATGAGCAGCACGGCGAGGGCCGGTCGCGCGGCCCGTGACATGTGACGGTTGTGGGGCATCGGATCTCCTCTCAATCTTTCTTCTTCTTGCGGAGGTCCCAGGCGACCTTCCGATCGATCTTCCCGGCCAGGGCCGTGAAGAAGTCCTTCCATTCGGGGGGCGGATCGGCCATCCCGTCGCCCGAGCCGTTGAGGCGGATGGGCATGCCCATGCTCATAACCTTGGGCGAACTATAGCCCCCGCGCCGCGGGCTTGTCAACCTTCCTGTCCGAGGGCCATCCCGTCTCTCCCAACCGGGCTTCAGGGGGCTGCGGCGAGGGGCTTGACAGGTCCCGGGGCTTTCGGGAACAATATCCCCATCCGGCATAAGCTCAAGGAGGATCACATGACCGAACGCCCGTCCCTTGCCATGGGTTTGAAAGCCCTCGGGTTGGTTTCTCTCGTTCTGGGTTTCGCCCTTTTCGCCCCCGGTGCGGCCCTCGGCCAGGATATCGAAGGGGCCAAGGACCACCCGCTCGTCTCCCGGCTCCAGGACTTCTATATCTCCGAGTATGAGGAGTTCGAATTCGACGAGCACATGTTCTACGACGCCTCCGATAAGGAATATGTCATCAGGGGCCACAAGTGGGTCATCGGCTATGATCTGAAAGAGGGCGCGGCAGTGCCCGGCCAAGTCAAGATCCGCCAAAACTACATCAACGCCATCCGCAAGATCGGCGGGGAGATCCTCTACGAACAGGGCACGATGCGCGTCGTCCGCGACGACAAGGAGGTCTGGATCGATCTCTGGGTCGCCGGGAATGGGGATGGCTACCAGCTGACGATCGTCGAGAAGACGATCATGAAGCAGGAGGTCGTCGCCGACCCCAAAGCCCTGGCCGGCGACATCCGGGAGAAGGGCAAGGTCGCCGTCTACGGCATCTACTTCGACACGGACAGCGCCGTCATCAAGCCCGAATCCGAGCCGACCCTGAAGGCCATCTCCGACATGCTCAAGGCCGACGGGGCCCTCAAGCTCTACGTCGTCGGCCACACCGACTGGGTCGGCAAGCTCGATCACAACATGGACCTGTCCGGCAAGAGGGCCCAGAGCGTCGTCGAAGCCCTCGTCTCGAAGCATGGCATCGCCGCCGGGCGCTTGGTCGCCAAGGGCGCCGGGCCGCTGGCCCCCGTTGCCGCCAACACCACCGAAGAAGGCCGCAAGCTCAACCGCCGGGTCGAGCTCGTGGCCATGCAATAAGCCATCGCGATCCTAAGAACAAGAGGAGGTAACGCATGAGAACCAAAGCGATGAAGCTGGCGACCGTGGTCGCCGCACTGGCGCTTTTCGCCGGGACGGCCTTCGGCGCCGAGATCTACATCAAGCAGGTCCGCAAGACCGACCCGTTCACGATGATGGGCCAAACCCAGCCCGAAAAGGTCGAGACCCTGGTCAGCTGGTACGGGAAGGACCGCGTCCGGGTCGATACCGGCGAGGAGACGACGATCATCGTCCGCGGCGACAAGAAGGTCATGTATATGATCAACCACGCCGAGATGACCTACGGCGAGATGCCCGTCGGCGCGGACCTCTTCGGGGCCATCGCCGGGAAAGCCGAAGACGAAGAGACCAAGAAGGGCATGGACATGGCCAAGCAGATGGCCCAGTCGATGATGGGCAGCATCCAGGTCAAGGTCACGCCGACCACCGAAACGAAGAAGATCAAGACCTGGAACGCCCGCAAGTACCTCATCGAGATGTCCATGGGCTCGATGATGAAGGCCAACTCCGAGACCTGGGCCACCGAGGACATCCAGGTCGACCCGCGCCTCTATTACATGGCGGCCAACGCGATGATGGCCGGCATGGGCGGGCTCGACACGATCATCAAGGAGATGCAGAAGGTCAAGGGGATGGTCGTCTATCAGGAGACGAAAAGCGAAGCCATGGGCGCCACGATGAGAATGGTCGAGGAGATCGTCGAGGTCGGCGAGAAGGCCGCCCCCGCCGGGACCTTCGACATCCCCAAGGGCTATAAGAAAGGCGCCGCCTTTTAGCTTTGCCTTGGCTGCTATAATTTACAGAAAACAAAAAGGTTGCTTTGAAATAAGGGGTCGATAAAAGACTTGATCGTGTCGTCGGGTTTGGTCGGCGGCTCCTGAACGGAGCCGCCGAGCCGCGCGGGAAAGGGATCAGGCCGTGCCGGGATCCTGGTCCGCGGGCTCGGGTTCGCCTTCCTCCGGGCTTTCGCCCTCAGCCGTTCCTTCGGCCTCTCCGGCGCCCTCCGGCATCGGCTCTTCCCCCTCGAGCGGAGGCTCGGGCCCTTTCTGCAACCGTTTCAGCCTCTTGGCTTCCTGCTTCTTGATCCGCCTGAGCTCCTTGCTCCGCTTCTCGCTTTTATACGCTCTGTTGCCTCTGCCCACCAAACCTCCTCGCTTTCGGATTCGGGCCCATCATACAAGGAAAGGCTGAGGGATTCAAGCCACGCGCGCGCCGTCAGGGCTTCAACTGCCGGCGCGATTGGATTATAATTCCCTGGAACATCATGGACTCGAAAGATCGGAGCGGCGCGGCGTGAGGCGCATCGGGGCGCGCGCGGGATGGCGTCGGCCGGCGCTCGGGAGAGCAGCTCTGCTTCTCGCGGCCGTCTTCATCATGGTTCCCTTTGGCGCGTCGGCGGAAGTCGCGGTGGAATTCTCGCTGGCCGCCCGGCCTTTCCTTCTTGGCCCTTCCAAGATGCCCCCGCGGCCGGGTGTGGTTTGGGAGGCGATCGACATGCCGTTGTTTTCGGCGAGGCCATGGGCGCGTCCGGCCACGGGGGTCGCGGCGGGCGCCGCGCATCCCTCCGCGGAAGGCGGCCGCAAACGGCCCTGGCTGGCCGGCGCCGAGGTCTTCGGTGTCAACATGGGCCTGTGGGCCTACAGCCGCTATATCGCCAAGGAGGATTGGGCCTACATCAGCTGCGAGAGCATCAAGGCCAATTTCCGCAACGGCTTCGAGTACGATGACGACGGGTTCTTCACCAATTTCTTCATGCATCCCTACAACGGTCTTTACTTTTATAACGCCGCCCGCTCCCTGGGCATGACCTATGCGGAATCGTCCCTCTACACGCTGGGAGGCTGTCTGATGTGGGAGATGTTCCTTGAGAACCAGGCTCCGAGCACGAACGACCTGGTCACCACGGTCGCCGGAGGGGTCTATTTCGGGGAGCTCGCATACCGGATGACCTCGCTGATCCTGGACGACACCGCGACCGGCGCGAACAGGGCCTGGCGCGAGATCCTGGCCTTCCTCATCAATCCCATGCGGGGCCTGAACCGGCTGATCCTCGGTGAGACGCGGCGAACGAGCGATGTCAACCTCCAGGTCCGGGCTCCGGTGGATGGCTATGTCGCGCTGACGAGCGCCTTCGTCCTCACCCGGGAGGATCCGCAGATCGGGTCCGCCGGCACGGCGGTCGAGCTGGATTTCCTCTACGGCGAGCGGTTCACGTACGGGGCCGGGCGAAAGCCCTTCGACCTGATCATTTTCAAAGGCGGGCTTCGGATGGACGGCCGCTGGGCCCACACCGACATCGACTCCCACGCCCTTGTCTGGGGCCATGAGAGCCACAACGGGAATGGCGGCGGGCGTCTCATCGGGCTTTTCCAGCACTTTGACTACTTGAGCAACGAGCTGATCGATTTCGGCGGGACCTCACTGGCCGGCGGCGTCGTGTCGTTCTTCCCTCTGAGTACGGGCGGGAAGCTCGAGCTCAGGACATCGGCCCAGCTGGGGGCGCTGCTCATCAGCGCCACCGAGAACATCCGTTTCCCGGAAACGAGCAGCGAGTACCACTACGGCATGGGGCCGATGATCAAGCTCGACGCCCGCCTGGCCCATGAGAGGTGGGGCTGGTTGAGCTTGAGGTTCAACCACTACCGGAGTTACGCCATCGAAGGGAACAATTCCGCCGACCGGCCGAGCCACGATTTCTTGAGCGTTCTGAAGACCCATTACGGCGTGGCCATCCGCAGAGGGGTGGGGATCAGGCTCGAGTACTCCTGGTATTTCCGGCAGAATTATTCCGAGGGCTACGATCGTGTCGACACGACCCTGTCCCACCTCGGGTTGTCCCTCACCCTGGGCTTCTCATGAGCCATGAGGGCCACGCGATTTATCCCCGGTTTTTACCGCCGAAAAACTCGCGGTTGAGGAGGGCGCTGGGGCGGTGGGACCTGACGGCCATCGGGGTCAACCAGGTCATCGGCGGAGCCATCTTCCTGATGCCCTCCCAGGTGGCGGCCTACGTGGGCAACTGGAGCCCGCTGGCCTTCCTGGCCGTCGGGCTGGCTTCGCTCCTCGTGGCCCTGTGCTTCGCCGAGGTCGGCAGCCGGTTCGAGAGCACGGGCGGGCCCTACCTCTACACGCGGGCGGCCTTCGGGCGGTTCGCGGCCTTCGAGATCGGCTGGATGCAGTGGTTCACGCGCGTGACGAGCTACTCCTCGGTGGCCAACGGCATCGCCCTGGCCCTGGGCTTCTACTGGCCGGCCGTCAGGGCGGGCTGGACGCGGGCCCTGATGCTCA
>VGJC01000180.1 GCA_016867635.1 Candidatus Aminicenantota bacterium
TGACAGACTTTTTGACAACCCGCGCCGGGGCCGGTAATATTCTGGAGATGAAACGTCCCGCGAGGCTCTTGTCGACGGCCCTGCTCTTGGCCGGAGGCCTGCTGGCCGCCCCTGTACCGATCGCGGCGAGCGCTCTGAGCATCAGTGACCGGCTCAGCCCCCTCAACGCCAAGCGCCCGGTCCGTCCGCAGACCCGCTACATCGTGCTCCACACGACCGAAGGCGGCACCGAAGGCTCCCTGCGCAAGGTCCGGCGATATGGGGAGGCCCACTACTTCATCACGCCATCGGGGGAGGTTTACCGGATCATCGACCGGCAACGGATCGCGACCCACGCCGGCCGCAGCATGTGGGAGGGCCGCAGCCCCCTCGACAACTATGCCCTCGGCATCGAGGTCGTCGGCTACTGCGACCGGGACCTCACCGCGGCCCAGTACGCGGCGCTCAAGGAACTCCTGCGCCAGTTGAAGTCCGTCTACCGGATAAGCGATAAGGACATCCTGACCCATTCGATGGTCGCCTACGGCCGCCCCAACCGGTTCCACCCGAAGAACCATCGGGGCCGCAAGAGGTGCGGCATGGTCTTCGCCCGGTCGGACGTCCGGAGCCGCCTGGGGATCGGGCCGGCGGCAACGCGCGACGCGGACGTCGAAGCCGGCCGGCTCGCGGTCGCCGACCCGGAGCTCCAACGGTTCCTCTACGCGGGAGGCGCCGTCCGGCCCGCCGCCTCCCTCGCCCCGCCCGCGGCCGACGGCGGCCCGCCGCCCGCGAGCGCCTCCGGCCCGATGGTCATCTCCCAGGGCGTCAACGCCTGGAGGATCGCCCGGGACAAGTACGACGACCCGGCGACCGTCTACATCTTCCCCAACGGCGCGCGGCTGAAGGGCAGCGAGGTGCGCGACTGGGACCGGATCCCGGCCGGGACCCGCGTCGAATTCGAGGAGGGCGCTGAAAGGGAGCAGGAATTCGAGGGCTTCCAGGAGATCGGCAAGGACGGCCGGACCCTGAGGGACATCGCCGGGGACCTGGCGGCCGAGCCGACGACCATCTATTTCTTCCCGAGCGGCCTGGTCCGGACGGGCGCCGAACTGGCCCGCGCGCCCTCCCTCAAGCGGCTCCTCCAGGCCCCGCCGGCGGGCACACGGGTACTCGTCGGTTACATTTACGGAGGCCATGTCCGGGCCGGAAGACCAGCTTCCCGGATCGCCGGAAGGAAATGGAACTACCCCTCGACCTTCTACCGGCTACCCAACGGGCGCATCCTGAGCGGCGACGAGGTCGACGACAAGGCCATTCCCGCCCGGACCCTGATCTTCATGCTCCAGTAGGCGGCCGCCTCGACTCGTCAATAGATCAGGCTAGCTCCGCACCTTGACCCAGACGCCCGACTTGTTCGACTCGACCGCGGCGTCGATGACGCACATCATCTCGTGGCCGGTCCGAAAGCCCGGGAACGTCGCGACGAATGGCTTTCCGGCCCGTTTGGCCGCCAGGGCCTCGTAGTAATCCCGGAACAGGTTGTGGACCGCGTCGTGGTAGCCCATAGGGTGCCCGGTCGGCAGGGTCGCGTACTTCCGGGTCTCCGGCGCCTGCAGGACGGATGACTCGTAGAAGGTCTCGTTCCCCTTCTCGCGGTGGCCGATCCACAGGGCGTTGGGATGGACGTGGCTCCAGGCGTAAGATTCTTTGGAGCCGAAGACCTGGAACTCGAGGTCGACCTTCCGCCCGGCCGCGGCCTGGCAGGTCGTGAAGCTGCCCCGGGCCCCGTTGTCGAGGCGCAGGAAAAGCGAGGCGTAATCGTCGAGCCTGATATCGACCTCTTCGGTGTCGCCGGCCTCTCCCGCCCCGAAGGACAATACGCCCCCCTTCGGTTTGCGCCGTTTCGGCAGGCAGGTGTGGAGCTCGGCCATGACCTCGACGATCTTCCGGCCGGTGACGAACTGGACGAGGTCGCACCAGTGGCTGCCGAGGTCGGCGACGACATTGGCCGCGCCGGCGACCGCCGGATCGAGCCGCCACGAATAGTCGGTCTCGTAGAACAGCCAGTCCTGGAGGAAATGGCCCATGAAGGCCCGGACCTCGCCGAGGTCGCCACGCCGGGCCCTGGCCGCGGCCTCCTGGACGACCGGATAGTACCGGTAGCAGAAATCGATGGCCGTCAGCGTGCCGTGCTTTTCGGCCAACTTCACCAGCTCTTCAGATTCCCGGGAGTTCAGGGCCAGGGGCTTCTCCGAGAGGACTTCCTTTCCGGCCCGGACGGCGGCGGCGCTGATCTCGAAATGGACGTGGTTCGGGGCGCAGTTATGGACGACTTCGACCTCCGCGTCCCCGATGAGCTCCCCGGCTTGGACATAGACCTTGGGGATTCGGAACTTATCGGCCGCCCGGCGGGCCAGGTCCCGGTTCGTGTCGGCCACGGCGACGACCTCGACGCCGTCCAGCCGCCTCAGCATCTCCAGATGGACCATCCCGATGTAGCCCGTCCCGATGAGCCCGATCTTGATCGTCTTCATGCGTCCCTCCGCTCAAGGGACAGCATAAACCAACCGAGGCCTTCCGGTAAAGGACGCGCCCGCCGGGATTCCCGCCGTTGCCAAGCGGACGGAAATTTAGTAAAAAGACGCCATGGCCCACCGGACGGCGAAAACGGGTTATCAGAAGCTCGTCAAGCGGCTCAACAAGTTCCCCCAGGGAGCCCCTCCGTCCGCCCTCCTCTTCGAGATCCTCAAGGTCTTGATGAGCGAGAAGGAAGCCGCGCTCCTGGCCCTCGTCCCCATCAAGCCGTTCACGGCAAAAACCGCGGCCAAGGCCTGGAAGACGAGCCTTTCCGATGCCCAAAAAACCCTGGACGCCCTCGCCGGCCGGGCCCTGCTCATCGACGCCCAAGGCCGCAAGAACCGGTACTATGTCCTGCCGCCGCCCATGGCCGGCTTCTTCGAGTTCTCGATGATGCGCCTGCGGGGCGACGTCGACCAGAAGCTCCTGGCCAAACTGTACTACGAGTACATCACGGTCGAGGAGGACTTCATCAAGGCCCTGTTCACCCAGGGAGAGACCCAGCTCGGCCGGGTCTTCGTCAGCGAGCCCGTCCTGTCCAACGAGAACGCCCTCCACGTCCTCGACTACGAGCGGGCCAGCGAGGTCGTCAAGACCGCCTCCCACCGGGGGATCAGCCTGTGCTACTGCCGGCACAAGATGGACCACGCCGGCCGTGCCTGCGACGCGCCTCAGGACATCTGCATGACCTTCAACACGACGGCCGCCGCGCTCGCCCGCCACGGTTACGCCCGGACCGTCGACGTCGCCGAAGGGCTGGCCCTGCTCGACGAGGCCCGGGGCCGCAACCTCGTCCAGTTCGGCGAGAACGTCCGCAACCGGGTCAGCTTCATCTGCAACTGCTGCGGCTGCTGCTGCGAGGCGATGATCGCCCAGCGCCGGTTCGGCCTTCTGAACCCCGTCCACACGACGAATTTCCTGCCGGTCGTCGACACCGGGGCGTGCACCGGCTGCAGCGAGTGCGCGGTCGCCTGCCCCGTCGAGGCCATGGCCCTGGTGTCGGCCAACGACCCGCTCCACCCCAAGAAGAAAAAGGCGGTTGTCGACGAGAGCCTCTGTCTGGGCTGCGGCGTCTGTGTGCGAGTATGCAGGAGCGACGCCCTGAGCCTCGTTTCGAGGCCCGAACGGGTCATCACCCCGCTCAATTCGGTCCACAAGGCCGTCCTGATGGCCATCGAGCGCGGCAAGCTCCAGAACCTGATCTTCGACAACCAGGCGCTCCGGAGCCACCGGGCCATGGCCGCCGTCCTCGGGGTCATCCTCAGGCTGCCTCCGCTCAAGCAGGCCTTGGCCTCCAAGCAGATGAAGTCCCGCTATCTCGAGACGCTGATCGCCAGACTTCGGCTCTGAAAGGCAAAAAAAAAGCGCCCCATCCCGCAGGAGATGAGGCGCGCGACAAAGCTTCCGTTAAAGAGAGTCCGGCTCAGAAGCCGATGCCGACCATCACGGAGAAGCCCTTGTGCTTGGCCGATTCGGCTTCCATGGCGTCCTTCATGATATTGGTCACGCCGATGTGGTAGCGGCCGTCCAGGGTCAGGAGGACGACGGGAGTCTTGATCTCGATGCCCGCGCCGACAACGCCGCCGATCGCGGTCTTCTCGAACATGTCCTTGATGTCCTCGGTCTCGGTCCCTTCGGGGGTCGTGAACCGTCCCGTGGCCTTCAGGAGATAGCCGAACGAGGGGCCGCCGAAGACGACCGGACGGACGGGGCCAGCGGGCAGGACGTTGAGCTTGAGGAGCACGGGGACCTCGATGTAGTCGGTCATGTACTCGATCTTGGCCATTTCGTCGATATCCCACTCGAACTCCCACATCAGGCCTCGGCGGGAATAGAGGATCTCGGGCTGGATGCTGACGAAACCCAGGTTGAGCGTGAAGAAGACGCCGCCGGTCAAGCCCCGAAGATCCTTGAAATCGGGCATATCGGGATCGGTGGGCTTGATCGACAGGTTGGCGAGGTTGAAGCCGCCCTTGATGCCGACGGCCGCCGACAGGTTCTGGGGCACGAGGGCCGCCACGGTCAGGGCCGCCAAAGTCAGGACCAGTAATCTTTTCATGATGACCTCCTATGTTGATGTATTCCTTCGGTGCCTGCGCACGCCTCCCACCTTAAAACCATGGCGGCGGCCGGTCAATCATCCCCCGGGGGGTTCCGCGGGGTGATATTCCGGCTCCGGCCATCATCTTTAGAGAGGGGAGGCCCCCGTTTCGATAGACGGCGAAACTTGGTAAAGAGAGACGCGGCCGAAAAGCCCTATTAGGCTCCCCGTGCCCTGTTGACCGCCCCTGATTGGCCATGTTATAACCTGACAGGAAAGACTCTATGAACC
>VGJC01000181.1 GCA_016867635.1 Candidatus Aminicenantota bacterium
CAAGCTCGACTGGGGCGGTAACCTGGCCCACATGCTCGGCTGCAGCGACGACAAGGCCTTCAAGGAGCTCATGCGGCTCTACCTGGTCATCCACAGCGACCATGAGGGCGGCAACGTGTCGGCCCACACGACCCACCTCGTCGGCTCGGCCCTGTCCGACGCCTACTACTCGCTGTCGGCCGGCATGAACGGCCTGGCCGGACCGCTCCACGGGCTGGCCAACCAGGAAGTCCTCATCTGGATCATGGACCTGATGAAGGACCTGGGCGGCGTGCCGACCAAGGAGCAGATGGAAAAGTACATGTGGGACACGCTCAACGGCGGACGGGTCATCCCCGGTTACGGCCACGCCGTTCTCCGCAAGACCGACCCCCGCTACGTGGCCCAGCGCGAGTTCGCCCTCAAGCACATGCCCGACTACGACCTCTTCAAGATTGTCAGCCTGGTCTACGAGGTCGCCCCCGACGTCCTGACCAAGCACGGCAAGACCAAGAACCCCTGGCCGAACGTCGACGCCCACTCCGGCGTCCTGCTCTACAAGTACGGCCTCGTGGAGTTCGACTTCTACACGGTGCTCTTCGGCGTCTCCAGGGCCCTCGGCGTCCTGGCCCAGCTCGTTTGGGACCGGGCCCTCGGCCTGCCCATCGAGCGGCCGAAGTCCGTGACCACCGAGTGGCTCGAGAATTTCCTCAAGGAGAACCCTCCGGCCGCGTAAGAAGCTCCGATCTCTGAACGCACGAGAGCGAAGGGCCGCCCTTCCCCGCGGAGGGGCGGCTCTTTTTTTTGGTTCTTCTCCCTTTTCCGGGCATCCTCTAGGGTGTATTCTCGCCGATGGATATCCCCCCTTGCCCCCCAAACCCCCGGGAACCTGTCCCGACGGTTCCCCCGTCGCCGGAGCGCCGGGTCCCCCTCCGCTATGGGGGTCTTCAGGGGGATATCCATCGCCGTATCCCTATCCTGATCTCCCCGGAAACGGGAGAAGGACCTTTTTATTGGGCCGCGGCGTGTGTTATAGTGGCCGGTGCGAAACGAGTGAAGGGAGGACGGATATGGAACACAAGATAGGGCTGATCGGCTGCGGCACGGTCGGGCAGGGGCTGCTCGGCATTCTCCACGATAAAAAGGACCACCTCCGGGACCGGTTCGGCTTCGAGGCCCGGATCGTGGCCATCACCGACAAGATCCGCGGGACCCTCCTCGTCCCCGAAGGCATCGACATTCCCGCCGTGCTGGACCTCCTGGGAAAAGGCAAGAACCTCTCCGACTACCCCAAGGCCGCTCCCGGGCAGACCGAGCCGCTCGACCCCCTGGACATGATCGAGAAGACGGACGCCGGGATCATCGCCGAGCTCACCTATACCGACATCACGACCGGCGAGCCGGCCGCGAGCTACATCAAGAAGGCCCTGCGGCTCGGCAAGCACGTGGTGACCTCCAACAAGGGCCCGGCCGCACTCCATTACAAGGAGATCCGCGAAATGGCCCGCCAGAACGGCCTCCAGTTCCGGATCGAGGGCACGGTCATGAGCGGGACCCCCGTCTTCCACCTCGTCGAATGCGGCCTGGCCGGCAACGATGTCCGCGAGGTCAAGGGCATCCTCAACGGGACGACCAACTTCATCCTGACCAAGATGGAGACCGAGGGCATGGACTACGGCGCCGCCCTGGCCCTGGCCCAGAAGATGGGCTACGCCGAGGCCGACCCGACGGCCGACGTCGAGGGCTTCGACGCCCTGGCCAAGATCGTCATCCTGTCCAACGTCCTTTTCGGCGGCACGCTCAAGACGTCCGAGGTCCCCTGCAAGGGGATCTCGGCCATCACCAAGGCCGACGTCGAGGCCGCCAAGGCCGCGGGCTTCCGCTACAAGCTCATCGCCCACGCCAAGAAGGAAGACGGCGTGGTCAAGGCCATCGTCTCCCCGCAGAAGCTCCCTCTGAGCGACCCGCTGGCCGGGGTCATGGGCGCCCACAACGCGCTGACCCTGGAGACCGACCTCATGGGCAAGGTCACCATTCAGGGGGCCGGCGCCGGAAAGACCGAGACCGGCTTCTCCATCCTCTCCGACATCCTGGCCATCCACCGCTGCTGAGCATTGGGACGGAGACGACACCCCGAGGCCCTCTTGACGAGGACGGGGCGACCCTTATATGCTAGGGACGCAGTAACAACTGTGTCATGCCTTTTGCATTAAGATCATTTCCCGATCCTTTCGGCCCCCCGTCTATAGCCAAAACGACACTGGAGGACCCATGAGCACCGCCCCGAAATACTCGCCCGGCGTCATGAAGTACGTCAAGGCCGCCAAAAAGCTGCTGGCCGAAAGGGACGCCGCCCTGGCCCGCATGAAGGCCATGAAGTTCGACACCATCTCCGTCCACGGCCTGTACACGGTCGAAGAGTCCCTGGTCCGCAACCAGGGGGCCGTGATCGAGCCCCTCTATCTCTCCGCCTCCCAGGCCTACGCCGACTCCGACGAGCTCGAGGCGGCCCTGGCCTACCTCGTCCCGACCTGGTGCTACACGCGAATCGCCAACCCGACGACCTATTACCTCGAATGGGTCCTGGCCCTTCTCGAAGGCTACGGGGCCGGATGCGACACCTCCTGCTGTGTGACGGCCTCCGGCATGGGGGCCATCATGTCGGCGACCGACCCCCTGCTCGTCAAGCAAAAGGACGGCCCGGAGCGGATCAACTTCGTCTCCTGCATCCAGGTCTACGGCGGCACCTTCCAGCAGTTCTCTCTCCGCAAGATGAAGGACCGCGGCATCGAGTGCCGCTGGGTCCAGAAGCCCTGGGACATCGGGGACTGGAAATCGAAGATCGACGAGGACACCCGCTACCTCTACATGGAAATGCCCTCCAACCCCCAGCAGTCGTTCGCCGACATCAAAGCCTTGGCCGACCTGGCCCACTCCTGGGAGATCCCGCTGATCGTCGACGCCACCTGCGCGACGCCGGCCCTCATGCGGCCCATCGCCCACGGCGCCGACATCGTCGTCCACTCCCTGACGAAATCCATCACCTCGGGCGGGTTCGCCATCGGCGGCGCCCTCATCAGCCGCAAGCCCATCACGACCAAGGTCCGCAACGACCACCCCCTGTTCAAGACCAGCTTCGCCGAATACGTCAAGTTCCTGCCCTACCGCGACAACGGGCCGGCCTCCTCGCCGGTCAACGCCATCTTCGCCCTCAACGACCTGCGGACCCTGCGGGCCAAGATGGACCTGGTCAGCGCCAACTGCCAGACGGTCGCCGAATACCTCCAGAAGCACCCCAAGGTCTACCAGGTCGACTACCTGGGCCTGCCCAGCTACCATCTCCACAAGGTGGCCAAGAAATACATGAAGCTGGTCGATTCCGGCGACGCCAAGGGCGGCGAGGTCAACCGCTACGGGCACCTGATGAGCTTCCGGGTCGACGGCCCGCCGGCCAACGCCCGCAAGGTCTTCGACGGCTTCAAGATGATCTACCGGGCCACCGACCTCGGGCGGATCAAGAGCGTGGCCACCATCCCGGCCATCTCCACCCACCAGCAGCAGGGCGAGGAGGCCCGGCGCATGGCCGACGTCCCGCCCCAGCTCATCCGGCTCTGCGTCGGCGGCGAGCACCCCGACGACATCATCGCCGACCTGGACCAGGCTCTCAAAAAGGTCTGACGATGCCCGACAACAAAACCGCTCCCGCCGGATACCGGGGCCGATGGGCTTGGGTCGATCTCACCCGGCGAAGCGTCCGGGTCGAGCCGGCCGATCCCTCGTATCTCCGGGACTATGTCGGCGGCCGCGGCCTTCAGGCCCGACTGCTGGCCGACCACCTGGAGCGGACGGGCCCGCTCAAGGATCCGCTCGGCCCGGACAACCGGATCGTCATCGGCAACGCCGCGGCCAACGACACCGTCATCCCGACGGCCGGCAGGGGATCCTGCTCCTTCATCGGCGCCATGACCCGCTCGCCCCAGCCCGCGCCCTGGATCCCCGGCCACGCTCCCATCCACGGCCTCGTCACCCACTCGAGCGCCGGGGGCCTTTTCCCCAACATGCTCAAGCGGGCCGGGTTCGACCAGGTCGTCATCGACGGGCGGGCCGACCGCCCGGTCCGCCTTGAGGCCGTCGACGGCCGGCTTCGGATCGTCGACGCCGAAGAGGAGCTCTTCGAGACCTTGGCCGGCCGCCGGACGCTCCGGACCGCTTCCGGGATCACCGGCTTCCTGGCCGGCAAGATCAAGGGCGGCTCGACTCTCTGCGCCGGGCCGGCCGGCTGGAACCTGGTCGATTTCGCCTGTCTGACGGCCGATCATCACCGCAACTTCGGCCGGGGCGGGGCCGGGGCCGTTTTCGGCTCCAAGAACCTCGTCGCCGTCACGGCCTTCGGCCGGGACGCCGTGTCGTCGGCCGACGCGGAGCGCTACAAGGAGCTGGGACGGGAGATCGACCGCCTGGTCAAGGAGAGCGTCGACGATCCCGCCCGGACCGCGTCCTTCCGGCCGACGGCGGGTACGACGTGGTGGCTCGACCGGGCCTTCAACGGCGGCTACCTCGGCGTCAAGGGCGGCTACCTGCCGTGGCGCAACTTCGACGAAGGCTCCTTCGACGAGAGCGATTACGCCAAAGTGTCCACGGAGGCCTTCCTGGCGATCTCCGGCAAGCACGCCGTCTGCAACAGGTGCCGGCACATCTTCTGCACCCGCTCGGCCAAGGTCGAGGCCGGGCCCTACGCGGGACAGGGCGTGCGGCCGGAGTTCGAGACGATCGCCCTGTGGATCAACTGCTGTATCCTCGACCGCGACGCCATGTTCCACATGAACCGGCTGTGCAACGAGCTCGGCGTCGACACCATGACCTTCGGCTCGGTCATGGCC
>VGJC01000182.1 GCA_016867635.1 Candidatus Aminicenantota bacterium
AAGTCGTTCATGACCGGGCCTCCTTGCGCCGGAGGGCCTCGAGGACGCGCGGGGGCGTCATCGGGATCTCGCGGACGGGCACGCCGAGGGCGTTGAAGACGGCGTTGGCCACGGCCGCCGAGGCCGCGACGCGCGCGGGCTCGCCGAGCCCTTTGGTGCCCAGGTTGTTGAGGCGCTCGTCGACGACGTCGACGAACAGGGGCGTGATCTCCGGGGCGTCGGCCATGGTCGCGATCTTGTAGTCGCCGAGGTTGGCGTTGGCCGGGTTGCCCGTCGCGTCGTCCAGGACCCGCTCCTCGAACAAGGCCGCGCTGAGCCCCTGCATGAGCCCGCCGTGGACCTGGGATTCGGCGGTCAGCTTGTTGATGATCCGGCCGGAATCCTGGGCGGCGACGAACTTGAGGACCCGGATGTTGCCGGTCTCGACGTTGACCTCGACTTCGGCGAAATGGGCGCCGAAGGTGTTGAAGGCGTATTCGTTGCCGGGGTGGCCGGCCCGCTCCCCGTGGAAGACGGTCTCGCGGCGCAGGGCCCGGTAGACGTCCGCAAAGGGCACGGTCTTGTCGGAGTCGCTCTTGAGGGCAAATTTCCGGTCGCCCATGACGACATCGGCGGGCTCGGCCTTGAGGAGCTGGGCGGCGACCTGTTTGAGCTGTTCGAGGGCCTTGAGGGCCGCGTCCCGGACGGCCGGAGCCACCGAAGGGGTCGTCAGCGAACCGCCTGAAATAGGAGCCCAGGGATAGTCGGAATTCCCTAGCTTGACGGTGACGTCCTTGGGCTCGAGGCCGAGGGTCTCGGCGGCGACGACGGCCATGTGGGTCCGGGTCCCGGTGCCGATGTCCTGGGTGCCGCAGACGATCTCGACGCTGCCGTCGGGGTAGAGGACGAGGTCGGCCAGGGTCCCGGGCGTGCCGGCCCCGAACCAGATGCTGGTGGCCATGCCCAGGCCGCGGCGCCAGGGTCCGTTGGCCGCCGCCGCGCCCGGCTCGGCGTTCCGCCGCTCCCAGCCGATGGCCTTGGCCCCGGCCTCGTAGCAGCGGTCGAGGCCCTTGGTCGAGTAGGGCAGGCCCGTGTCGCCGCGGCTGCGCGTCGAATAGTTCTTGCGGCGGAGCTCGAGGGGGTCCATGCCGAGGGCCGCGGCCAGCTCGTCCATGAGGCTCTCGAGGCCGAGAGCCCCCTGGGTATGGCCGGGGGCCCGCATGGCCCGCGACGCTCCGGTGTTGGTGTAGACGGTATGCTCCTCGACCTTGCAGTTTGGGCACTTGTAGACGTCGACGACGGGTTCGGCGCAGCTGTCGCCGGCGCCGAGGCCGCCCGAGGCGTAGTTGACGAGCGACAGGGCGGTCAGGGTCCCGTCCTTCTTGACCCCGGCCTTATAGGTCTGCAGCGACGACGGACGGTAGCCGACGCAGACGGCGTTGTCGCGCCGCGAGAGAACGATCTTGACGGGGCGCCCGGTCTCCCGGGCCAGCCGGGCGGCGACGACGGTGTGCTCGTTGAGGCCGAGCTTGCAGCCGAAGCCCCCGCCCATGTACTTCTTGATGACAGTCACGTTGGCGGCGGGAATGCCCAGGGCCCGGGCCAGACCGTCGCGGACACCATGGACGGCCTGGGTCGAATCGTAGACGGTGAGCTGGCCGGCTTCCCACTCGGCGACGCTGGCATGGGTCTCGGTCGGGTGGTGGATCTCGAAACCGGTCCTGTAGGTCCGCTGGAGGACGACATCGGCTTCCCGGAAGCCCTTCTCGACGTCGCCCCGGCTGTAGTCGTTGAGCTTATCGAGGTTGGGTTTCCCGTCCCGCACCTGCGGGGCGTTGGGGTCGCGGGCACGCTGCCAATCGACGACGAAGGGCAGCGGGCGGTATTCGACCTTGACCAGGGCTAGGGCTTTTTCGGCCGTCCGCTCGTCGACGGCGGCCACGGCCGCCACCTGCTGGCCGGCGTAACGGACCTTGCCCTCGGCCAGCTTGAGCGCGGCCAGGACGCCCGGGAGGGCCTGGGCCGGGCGGAGATCGACGGACACGACCTCGGCGCAGGCGTGGGGAGAGCGCAGGATCTTGCCGATGAGCATGCCCCGGAGCTTGATGTCTTGGGTGAACCGGGCCCGGCCGGTGACGATCTCCCGGCCGTCGACGCGGTTCGTCCCTTTGCCGATGTGCTTGAAGTCCTCTTTTTCGGCCCCCGTCGCGGCGGCCGGCGCGGCTTGCGGCGCCGGGGCGTTCAGTCCCCGGGCTTCGTCCATGTAGTCGCGGTGGTCCATCTCAGCCCCTCCTCATTTTGGCCGCGGCGGCGCCGACGGCCTCGCGGATCTTGGGATAGTTGGCGCACCGGCAGAGATGGCCCGAGAGGGCCTGCTTGATGTCGCCCGGGGAGGGGTCGGGGTTCTTCTCGAGGAACGCGGAGGCGGTCATGATGAACCCCGGCGTGCAGAAGCCGCACTGATAGCCGTCCTTCTCGATGAAGGCCTCCTGGACCGGGTGGAGGCGGTCGCCGTCGGCCAGGCCTTCGATGGTCGTCACCGATCGGCCGTCGGCCCGGACGGCCAGATACAGGCAGGCGTAAACGGGAGCGCCGTCGAGGAGCACCGTGCAGCCTCCGCACTCGCCCCGGCCGCAGATCTTCTTGGTGCCCGTGAGGTCGAGCTTGTCGCGGAGGACATCGAGGAGCATTTCGTTGGGCTCGACGACCAGGCTCATGGCCCGGCCGTTGACGGTCAGGGTGATCGGCTTCCGGTCGTAGACCGCGACCCGGCCTTTCTTGGTGGCGATGGTCTGCCCGAAGAGGGGCGGCAGGACGGCTGTGCCCAGGGCCCCCGTGCCCATGCCCTTGATGAAATCCCGGCGGCTGACGCCGCTGGCTCTCTTGCCGTTCGGTCTTTCGTCCATGGGGACCTCCAGCGAAGCGTTGAGTGTCAGATGAGGCGGATGAGGGCCAGTGCGGCCAGGGACAGGGCCACGGCCGCCGGGGACAGGCGCCTGGCGAGGGCCGACCCGCGAGCGGAGAGCCGCGTTTCGAGGGCGGAGGCGCGGGCCCCGGCGGCAAAGCCCAGGGGGACGGTGAGCGCCGAAAGGGCGATGGCGACGGGAGCGTAGTAGAGCGACAGGGGGATGGATGTCCCGGCGACGACGCAGGCGGCGATGCCCGTGGCGAAGCGGACCAGCGGGAAGGCGCTGACCGCGACGAGGGCGGACAGCCCGCCGGCGAGGCCTTGGCCGAGGGGCTTGCGGGCCAGTGTCTCGCGGATGATGCTGACGATGAGCAGGAAGGCGGCCCCTTCCATGACGATGGCGAAGATGGGATTGGCCACGGCGCCGTGGAGGACGGGCAGTCCGAGGAGCAGGGCGTCGAAGAGCTTGAAGACGGAAGCGATGACGACCATGACGGCTAGGGCTTTGACCCGGGGCGCGACGGCCCAGGCGGCGGCCAGGAAGAAGAGCGCGGCGCCGGTCATCAGCGAGCCGGAGACGGTCGAGGCGCACTGGCGGAGAAACATGCCCATGGCGGCCTCGGACAGTCCCCAGAGACTGCCCAGGACGAGGATCGGGGCCCAGCTGGTTGTTGGCGGATTCTGTGACATCGTTCCCTCCGTGAGGCGGCGATCGGGGAAATACGCGTTCACTATACGGAGTTTGGAAAGAGGCGTCAACCTGGGGACACGTACCTGCGGGACATGTCCCCGGAGGGCTCGGGACGGCAGCGGAGCCTACTCGACGACGCGCTTTCCGGCCTTGCGCAGGTAGTACTGCTCCTCGATCCAGGGGAAGGTCTTGGACATGCCCGTGTGGAGCGGAGTCGAGGGCTCCCAGCCGAGCACGGCCTTGATCATCGTGTTGTCGGAGTTGCGGCCGCCGACGCCCTTGGGCGCCGTCGGGTCGTAGGACCGCTTGACCTTGGTGCCGGCGATCTTCTCGATGACGTCGAGCAGGCCGTTGACCGAGACGAGCTCGGAGGAGCCGAGGTTGATGGGCGTCCCGACGAGCTCGTCGCAGTGCATGATCATGTCGATGCCCTCGAGGCAGTCGTCGATGAACATGAAGCTCCGGGTCCGGGTGCCCTCGCCCCAGATCTCGATGGCCATGGTGCCGTTGTCCTTGGCCTCGATGACCTTGCGCGACAGGGCCGCCGGGGCCTTCTCGCGGCCGCCGTCCCAGGTGCCGTGCGGGCCGTAGACGTTGTGGAAGCGGGCGATGGCCGTCTTCAGGCCGCGCTCGGCCCAGTACTCCTGGCAGACGATCTCCGAGAACAGCTTCTCCCAGCCGTAGCCGCGCTCGGCGTTGGCCGGGTAGGCGTCGGATTCCTTGAGGGCCCGGCATTCCGTGTCTTCCTGCAGGTCGATGTTGTAGGCGCAGGCCGAGGAGGAGAAAAAGTAGCGGTCGGCCCCGGCCCGGCAGGCGGCCTCGGTCATGTGGGTGTTGATGAGGACGCTCCGCAGGCATTCGACGCGGTAGCGCTCGATGAAGCCCATGCCGCCCATGTCGGCGGCCAGGTTGTAGACCTCGGCGGCGCCCTCGCAGGCCCGGGCGCAGTTGTCGCGGTCGCTGACGTCGAGGCAAAGGCTTTCGACGTCGGGGGTCACCTGGTACCAGTCGGGGAGGGGCTTCTTGTCGACCGCCCGGATGCGGCGGAACCCCTTGTCATGAAAATAGCGGACCAGGGCCCCGGCGATGAAGCCTCCGGCCCCGGTGACGACCAGGAGGTCGTCTTTCTTGCGAACATCCTCGATGCGCTTGGGCTTTTTCGCGGTCATGACACTCGTTTAGTCGGGGATCGGGCGACCTTTTACTCGTTTTTGTCCCGGCCCCTAAAATGCTTAAGGACCAGGGTCGTGAAGATGAACGTGGCGACGATGAGGA
>VGJC01000183.1 GCA_016867635.1 Candidatus Aminicenantota bacterium
CTCGCGCCGGACGAGCGTGCCCAGGCCGATGACGACGATGAAGAACAGGAGGGCTCCGGCCATGATCCGGCCCTTGTGGTCGAGGCTCCACGTGAGGGCCTTCTCGTACCAGGCGACGAACCGGCCGTAGACGGCGTTGAAGGCCCCGAAGACCGCTTTGAGGAGGGGCCGGAAAGGCATCCCGAGATAGTGAAAGATGAACGTGAAGAGCTGGACGAAAAAGCTGACCAGAAAGTTCAGGACAAAACCGATCCCTTTGAACACGGCGTAGAGCGGCCGGCGGGGGAGGCCGATCCTCTTGAGCCCCCAGCGCCACCTCCAGCCGCCTTCGCCGCCCGCGCCGAAGTCGAACGGCCGCGACTGGAGCGTGCCGATCAGGGTCAGCGAGACGAGCAGCGAGGCCAGCAGGGCGAAGGTCACCGTCAGGGCCGTGTCCTTGAACAGCTGGCCGGCGACGCCGCGGACGTAGATGACCGGCAGGAAGACGACGATGGTCGTCAGGGCCGTGGAGATGACGGCCGGACCGACCTCCTTGGTCCCGACGTAGGCCGCCTCCTTCAGGCTCTTGCCTAGGCTCCGATGGCGGAAGATGTTCTCCGAGACGACGACGGCGCAGTCGTCGAGCATGCCCACCCCCAGGGCCAGGCCGCCGAGCGACATGATGTTGAGCGTGATGTCGCCGAAGAACATCAGGCTGAACGTGCCGATGATGGACACGGGGATGACCGTGCCGATGATGAGCGGCGTCTTCCACTCCTGGAGGAAGATGAGCAGGGTCAGAAAGGCCAGGACGGCGCCCTGGATGAGCTCGTTGCGGACCGCGCCGACGGCCTGCTCGATGTAGCGCGACTGCTCGCTGACGACGCTCAGCGCGATGCCGGGGTTCTCTTTCCGGATCTGGTCGATGACCGTGCGCACGAGCCGGGTGACCTTGACCGTGTTGGCGCCCGACTCCTTGCGGACGAGCAGGCCGATGCTCTCGGCCCCGTCGAGGCGGGTCATCCCCTGGCGCTCCTTGATGGAATCGCGGACGACGGCCACGTCGCGGAGGCGGACGACGCCGCCCTCGCCGGTGACCTTGAGGCTGATCTCGCCGATCTCGTCGAGTGTCTCGAACTCGCCGACGACGCGGAGGGCGTACTTGAAGGTCCCCTTGCGGATGGTCCCGCCCTGGAGGTTGCGGTTGAAGGAATCGACGCGGCGGGCGATGTCGTCGATGGTCAGCCCGTAGAGGGCCAGCTTCCGGGGGTCGGCCTCGATCTGGATCTCGCGTTCGACCCCGCCGGTGATCTCGGCCGAGCCGACGCCCTCGATCTGCTCGAGGCGGGGCTTGACCAGCTCCTCGGCGAACTCCTTGAGCTCGAGGAGGCCGCGGTCGCCGGTGACGGCCAGGGTGATGATCGGCCGGCTCTGGGGGTCGAGGGGGATGATCGTCGGGCTCTCGGCGTCCTCGGGGAAGCGGTCGCGGGCGCTGTCGAGCTGCTCGCGGGTGTGGAGCATGGTGAAGTCCATGTTCGTGCCCCAGTCGAACTCGAGGGCCAGGTACGAGACGCCCTCCTTGGAGATGGACTCCACGCGGCGGAGGCGGGGGATGCGGCTGACAGCCGACTCGAGGGGAGCGGTGATCAGGGTCTCCATCTCCTCGGGGGCCACACCCGGGTAGCGGGTGATGACCGAAAGCCGCGGGTAGCTGATGTCGGGCAGGAGGTCGACGGCCAGCTCGCGGAGCGAGACGAAGCCCAGGAGGACGACGGCCAGGTAGAACATGTAGACCGCGACCGGCCGGTCGACGGCGATGCGGGCCAGCTTCATGACGCCTCCGTCACTTGACCGTCCAGGTCAGGGCGTAGCGCTTGACGGTCTGGTATCCGTCCTCGTCCTCCTCGAGGGCGTAGTATTTCCCCTTGAGGACCTCGAGTCCGGAGGGCTTGAGCGGTATGCGCCCGATGAACCGGCCCTCGGGGTCGAAGATGTCGTGGACGCTCTTGCCGTCCTTGGTCTTCTCCCAGGTCTGGACGAAGAGATGCCCCGTGTCGCTGGCGAAGAAGCGATAGTACGCTGAATGGTATTTGGAGAAATCGAAGTCGATCTTCATCTCGGGCGGGACGCCTTTCTCCTGCTCGGCCCGTTCCTCCGCGGTGACGGGCACCGGGTCGTATTCCTTGACGATCTTCTTGAAGAGCTTCGGGCCCGCCGGGCCGAAGAACTGGATCTCGTAGGTTTTCGGGTAACCGTAGATGAGCCGGTCGGCCCGGTCGACGATGAAATAATTGATGGCCATGAACGGATCGAGCCTCCCTCCGCCCGTCGGCGCGGGGGACTTGGCGATCAGGGCGATTAACGCCGCGTCGGGGCCGAGCATCTTCGTCTCGTAACGCGGGTCCTTCTCGTCGAGGATGCCCTCGGTGATGTAGATATTGCCCTTGGAATCGACCCGGCCGCGCAGGGCCCACATCTCCTTGAAGGACAGGTGGCGGGAGAAGGTGCCGTCGGTCTTGAAATAGGACATCCGCCGGCTGGCCTGATGGACGGCGAGCTCGCCTGTCGAGCTGTTGAGGGACAGGGTCATGGGCGACTCGATCTCCCCCGGCCCTTGGCCTTTGCGGCCGATCGTCCGGAGGTATGCCCCCGAGGCGTCGAAGACCTTGACATGGGACGCCTGTGAATCCAGGATAAAGATCGTTCCGGCATCGTCGATGACCACGTGGCGGATCCGGCCGAAAGCATACTCGCCCTCGGCCTCCGCTCCGCCGAGAGAGAGCTTCTCCCTGAGCTCGAGGACAGGCGTCTTGTAGAGCGGCTCCTTGGGGTTCTTGACGACGGTGACTTCGCCTTCCTTGACGATCGTCCCTTTCCACTGGGGCTGGGCCGATGCGGCGGCGCTGATCAAGGCGAAGATAGCCACGGCCAGGAACAAGGCTTTGCTCTTCATGGCCTTGCCTATTCGAGGATCGTGACCTTGGTGTCGTGGGCCAGGGTGACGTGCCCTTCGACGATGACGTCGTCGCCCTCGTTGACGCCCCAGCCCGGCTCGCGGCCCGGCAGGACCTCGGCGAAGCGCTCGTTCTCCAGGCCGACCTCGATGTAGCGCCACTTGGCGATGCCGTTCTCGACGGCGAAGACGAGCTTCCGGCCGCCGCGGACGAGGATGGCCTTTTGGGGCACGAGGAGCCGGCCGCCGAAGATCTCGGTCGGGATCTCGACCTCGGCGTGCATCCCCGGCTTGACCTCCTCGGAGGGGTTGTCCATGATGACGTGGACGGCGCAGGTCTTGTCCTCGGCGTTGATGACCGGGCTGACGGCCTCGATGCGGCCCTTGAAGGCCCGGCCGGGGAAGGCGCTGAACAGCAGGGCGACCTCGCGGCCGGGCCGCATCTTGCCGACCTCGCTCTCGAGGACCTTGGCCTTGACCTTGATGCGGCTGATGTCGACCAGGGTGAACAGCTCCCGGCCGGCGTCGATCCGCTCCTTGGGCGAGAGCTTGATGTCGGTGATGGTGCCGGAGAAGGGGGCCCGGATGCGGGTCTTCTCGAGATCGAGGCGGGCGATCTTGACGTCGACCTCGATCTGGGTCAGGCCCTTGGTCGAAGCCATGATCTCCTCTTTCTTGAGGCCGCCCTCGATCATGGCCAGCTCGTAGTCCTTCTGGGCCAGCTCGTAGGCGGCCTGGGAGAGCAGGCCCTTCTGGAAGGCCTCGGAGGCCCGTTCGAAGTCGGCTTGGGCTTTCTTGAAACGATCGGCGGCCTGGGGAGACGTACGGGCGCCGGCGGTGTCGAACTCCTTTTCCAGGACGAGCTCGGAGAGAATGCGGATGCGCTGGGCCTCGAGCTTTTCGAGGCGCAGGCGGTATTCGCGGTCGTCGACCTCGACGAGGATGTCGCCTTCCTTGACATGGCGGCCCTCGGCCGCGTAAAGGTTCTTGACGACCCCGCCGACCTCGGCTTTCATCGAGACCCGTTTCTCCGTGTAGGCCTCGCCGGGCGATTTGAGGGTCATGACCAGGTCGCCCTTGACCGCTTTGGCGACCTTGACGGGCAGAGGCGCGGCTTCGGCCTTCTGGTCGGGGGCTGGGGCGGCGCTTTCGCCGGGGGCCCCGGGCGCGGCGCTTTCCGCCTGTTCCCCAGGGGAGGAAGGCCCCTTGTTCAGGAAGAGAAGATAGGCCCCGGCGCCCAGCAAGGCGACGACCAGGAACCCTCCCAGGACGGCTTTGGGGACGCGCATCGTCCACCTCCTTGTATGGTCAACGAAGGACGCAGTCATCAGCGCCGAGAAGAGGACATGTACCTATGGTATGTGTCCCCGTAATCAAAGCCTATCCCACGGCCTAAGCAATAGCAACTTTCGGGCCAACCTGTCAAAGGAAATCGGCGGGGAGAGGCCGGCCGCCCGAACCAGGTTCGAGGACATGTCCCCATTCTTAATATAAGACCGCCGAACACCTGGAATATTCTCACAGGCCTGGATATATATACGCCGCGGCCCCCTTTCCCGTTACGCGGTCCGGATGCGGACGCCGCAGGCGGGGACATGTACCGAAGGTACGTGTCCCCGATTCAGGGCCCAGCCGGATGGATGGGGGCCGGGAATTCTGATAAGATGGCCGGGAAAGGTCCCCGCGAAATGCTTGTTCTGGCCATCGAAACGTCGTGCGACGAAACATCGGCGGCCGTGCTCCGGTCGAAGGAGCCGGACGAGGGGACACGTACCTTCATGCCGAGCCCGGGGACACGTACCTTCGGTACATGTCCCCCGTCTGTCCTCAGCAATATCGTCCTGTCCCAGGACGAGATCCACGCGCCGTACGGGGGCGTCGTTCCC
>VGJC01000184.1 GCA_016867635.1 Candidatus Aminicenantota bacterium
TCGACCGTTCCTACATTCCTTCCGGGGCCGGTCTCGAGGCGGAAGGGACGGCCGCGTGTGGCCCGACCGAGGGCCGGGGCCTTTATGCCGGGTGCGTCGCCGGCCGGAGGGACTTTCACGTCGATCCCTACGGGGGCCTGAGCTTCTGCGGCTTCGTCAAGGACCCGGCGCTGAGATGCGACTTGAGGACGACGACCTTCGCAAAGGCCTGGAACGAGGTCCTTCCGTCCATGGCCGACAGGGTCGTTGCCGGACCGGAGCATGACCTCCGGTGCGGGCCCTGCGACCTGCGGCGGGATTGCGCGTGGTGTCCCGTTTACGCCTATCTCGAACATCGGGACCACTCGGCCGGAGTCGATTATCTCTGCCGGATCGCGGCGGAGAACCGCAAGTCGCGGGAAGCTTGGGTGATCGCCCATCGTCGGCATTACCGGATCGGCGGCCTGACGCTCGAGGTGGAATCCGACCTGCCCATCGCGGATTCGACCTTCCACCCCAAGTTCGAGCTTTTCCGGGTCGCCGCCGACGGACAGGCCGACATCTCCTTCCGGCATCACTTCTCCCTTCCCGACCTGGAAGGCCTGGACCTCGGAACGACGGTCCACCACCATCCCCCCTGGGCCGTTTCGAAGAAGGGAGGGTCCTGGATCTACCGGGGGATCTTCCCCGACCCGGCGGACGCGCGGATCCACCGGGTCATGGTCTTCAACGAGTCCCATACCCGCGGCCGGATCTTCAGCCCGACGGCCGAGCTCTTCCAGCGCGGGGGGCTCGATTCCCTGGCCCTCCTGCCTTCCGACCAGATCGTCCTGGCCCGGGCCCTGCCGGCCTTCGGAGGCCTGTTCGTCCACGCCTCGGGGGTGATCATGAACGGCCAGGGGCTTCTCTTCGCCGGCCCGTCGGAAGCGGGCAAGTCGACCATCGTCAAGATGCTTGACGGGAGAGCCGAAGTTCTCTGCGACGACCGCATCATCGTTCGCCAGGGCCCGGACGGCTTCCGGATCCACGGGACCTGGAACCACGGCGAGGTCCCCCGCGTTTCGCCGGCCTCAGCGCCGCTCCGGGCCGTTTTCTTCCTGCGGCAGGCGGGCGAGAACCGGGCCAAGAAGATCGAGGATCCCCAGGCCGTCCTCCGGGACCTTCTGCCCCGCCTCGTCAGGCCCCTGGTCACGGCCGACTGGTGGCAGGCAGCGCTGGAAGTCGCCGGGAAGGTGACCCGTGAGGTCCCCTTCTACAACCTGCGTTTCGACAGGAGCGGCAAGATCGCCGAGGTCCTCGCGGAATGGGCGGGGTGACCATGGCCGGCAAATCCTATGCTGTCAGGGTCCGGTCCGACCGGGCCCGGCTTTGGGCGACAGGCCGTCCCCCGCTCGTCCGGCTGGACATCGAGCTCACCGAGCGCTGCAACAACGACTGCGTCCACTGCAACGTCAATCTGCCGGCCGGCGACCGGACCGCCCGCGGACGGGAAATGACCGCCGATGTCGTCGGCGGGATCCTTGAAGAAGCGGCGGCCCTCGGCTGCCTGACCGTGCGTTTCACCGGCGGCGAGCCCCTCCTACGGGAGGATTTCGAGGACATCTATCTCCGCGCGCGGAAGCTCGGGCTGAAGGTCCTTCTTTTCACCAACGCCACCCTGATATCGCCCCGGCTGGCCGGGCTCATGAAAAGGATCCCGCCGCTCGAGCCGATCGAGGTCTCTGTTTACGGGACGAGCGAAAAAAGCTCGGGCGCCGTGACCCGCAACCCGGTCGCTTTCGAAGCGGCCCGGCGCGGCCTCGCGCTGCTCGTCGAGAACGGTCTTCCCTTCGTCGTCAAGGGCGCTCTCCTGCCGGCCACAAGGGGCGAGGTGGAGGAGCTCGAGGGTCTCGCCCGCCGGCTCGCGGGCGCGGACGGGACCCCGTCGTACTCCCTGCTGTTCGATCTTCGCTCGCGGCGAGACGGGGCCAAGAACGACCTGATCCGGAGCCTGCGGATCGGTCCCGCGGAATTTCTGGCGATCTCGGCCCGCGGCGGCCCGGCCGTCCTCGAGGAATGGAGGGCCCTCGCGCTCGAGTTCTCCGGCGCCTGCGGCGACCGCCTGTTCGATTGCCTCGCGGCCGGCGGGACGGGCAGCGTCGACGCTTACGGCGTCTTCCAGTGCTGTTTGGGGCTCCGGCATCCCGAGACGGTCTGCGATCTCGAGGGAGGCTCTCTCCGGGAAGCCATGACCGTTTTCCTGCCGAAGGTCCGGGCCCTGCGGGCCGCCGACCGGGGCTACCTCGAACGGTGCGGCCGTTGCCCTCTCAAGGGTCTCTGCCACCAATGCCCCGCGAAATCCTGGGCCGAGCACGGGACGCTGGACACGCCGGTCGAATACTTCTGCGGGATCGCCCACGCCCAGGCCGAGGCCATCGGGCTTCTCGCGGCCGGGGAGAAAGCCTGGGGCGTACGGGACTGGCCGGCCCGGCTCGAACGGCTGGCTTCTCACAAAGGGAGCGGGCCAAAGACCGGGCGGGCGGCCGGAAAGAAAGCTGACGGAGGGTTGTCATGGAAGATCTGATCAAGCGGGACGCGGCCTACGGGCCGTCCGGGGACATCGTGGCCCGGGAGATCGAGGGAGAGGTGGTCATCGTGCCTCTGGCCTCCGGCGTCGGCGATATGGAAGGCGAGCTCTACACGCTCAACGAGACCGGGCGCGCCATCTGGAGAAAGCTCGACGGCACGAAGAAGGTCCGGGAGATCGCGGCCGAACTGAGCGAGGAATTCGAGGCCCCGCCCGAGGTCCTGGAAGCGGACGTTGCCGGGCTTCTTGCGGAGCTCTTGAAAAGGAAGATGGTGGCGGAAAAGGAATGAGCGAGCCGAAGACCGGGCCCGCCCTGCGGGTCAGGACCGTGGCCGAGCCCCCGTTCTCCGGGGAGGCCGTGGCGGAGCTCATCCGCGCGGTCCTCGACCGAGGGAAGGCTTTCCGGTTCAGGGCCTTGGGTCTCAGCATGTCGCCGTTCATCAAGGACGGCGACGTGATCACCGTGGCCCCCCTGGGCGCCGCTCCGCCAAGGACCGGAGAGATCGCGACCTTCGTCCATTCGGTGTCGGGCAAGGTCAGGGTCCACCGGATCGTCGGGGTTGAGCGAGGGCGTTATCTTTTGAAAGGGGATAACGCTTTGGAGTCGGACGGCGAAGTGCCCGCCGAACATATCCTCGGCCGGGTCATCCGTGTCGAGAGGGGCGGCCGCCGGGTCTGGACGGGGCAAGGCCTGGCCGGCGCGGCCATCGCCAGGGCGCTGAGGTCAGGATGGCTCGTCCGTGGCCTCCGAAGGGCCGCTCGAACCTTCCGCCGGGAGAAGAAGGGAACATGAGCGGGGTCACCCGGCACGCGGTCCGCAAGCCCCTGGAGGGGATCGGGCTCTGGGAGAAGATGGCCCGGCGGCGGGCCGTCCTCAGCTTCGATCTCGAGCTGACGTCCCGCTGCAACCTCGACTGCCGGCATTGCTACATCAATCTTCCCGCGCGGGACAGGGCCTCGAAACAAAAAGAGCTGACGGCCGCGGAGATCGACCGTCTCGGCGGTGAGGCCGCGGCTCTCGGGGCCATCTGGTGCTTGTTGACGGGCGGCGAGCCTCTTCTCCGGAAGGACTTCTCCGGCATCTACAGGGGACTGAAAGAGCGGGGTCTCAAGGTTTCCGTCTACACGAACGCGACCCTCGTCCGGCCGCCGCACGTCCGGCTGTTCCAGGCCCTGCCGCCCGACGTCCTCGAGGTGACGGTCTACGGAGCGACGAGGGAAACCTATGAGCGAGTGACGCGCGCGCCGGGATCGTTCGCGGCTTTCGAAAGGGGGCTCGACCGGCTTCTCGCCGGCGGCGTCAAGGTCCGGCTGAAGGCCATGGCCCTGCGCTCCAACCGCCATGAGATCGACCGGATCGCGGAGCTCTGCCGTTGCCGGACGCGGGAGACCTTCCGCTTCGATCCCCTGCTGCATCTCCGGTTCGACCGGGACGCGATCCGCAACAGGGAGATCGCCGCGGAACGGCTGGCCCCCGCGGAGATCGCCTTGCTGGAAAGGTCGGACCCCGAGCGGTTCGCCGCCCTGACCTCGCGTTGCGGAGAGCTCATCCAGTCCGAGCCCGAGGGAACCGGTTGCCGGCACCTTTTCCGGTGCGGGGCCGGCCTGGCCAGTTTCGCCATAGGGGCCGACGGGAAGTTCCGCTTGTGCCCGTCGCTCACCCATCCCGCGTGCCTCTACGACTTGCGGAGCGGCAGCCTTTCGGACGCCTGGGAGCGATTCGTCCCGGCCGTCCGGGCGATGACCACGGACCGCCGGGAATACCTCGAAAAATGCGGGGCGTGCCCGGTCATCAACCTCTGCCTCTGGTGCCCGGCCCACGCCTATCTGGAGACCGGAGAGCTTGACGCGCCCGTTGACGATTTTTGTCACATGGCCTGGGCTAGGGCGGAATCCCTTAAAAAGGGTTGACAGGGGGGGACGATGCGATTATCATTACTAGCGAGGAAGCGCGGAGGATAGAATCCCATGAAAAAACCCTGGCAGACGCCTGAGCTGGTGGTCCTGTTCAAGGGGCGTCCCGAGGAAACTCTCCTGTGCCACTGCAAGTACAGGAACACGCCGCCGGTGGCGCCCTACAACCACAAGGACTCCTGCTATCAAAACCCGATGTGTTGCTCGGCCTGCAGCAGCACCAAGTACGCCAGCTGATCCCGTGTCGCCGGCCGGCGGCTTTCCCGTCCCTTAACTGAAGCGGACCGGGCTGGCTTTCAGGATCGCGCCCTCGGCGGCCGCCCGCACGAACTGATTGGGGTCCTTTTTCAAG
>VGJC01000185.1 GCA_016867635.1 Candidatus Aminicenantota bacterium
CCTCCGGGGATAGCCGGAGCCGTCGATCCGCTCGTGATGTTGATAGACGATCTCGGCAACGGGCCAGGGGAGCTCGACGTCCTTGAGGATGCCATATCCTTTTCGGGGATGGGTCTTCACCAGGTCGAATTCGAAAGGCGTCAGGCGGGAGGGTTTGCTCAGGATCTCCGACGGCATGGAGATCTTCCCGAGGTCGTGGATCTCGCCGGCCAGGCGAAGGCCCTCGATCCTATCGGAGGGCAATCCAAGCTCCTCTGCGATGGCCACGGCCAGCTTGGTCGTTCTCTGCTGATGCCCCGCCGTGTAGGGGTCTCTGGCCTCGACGGTCAATCCCAGAACCCGGATGGTCGACGTGACCGCCTGACGCAAACGCTGGAGAGTCTCGTTCAGTCTCTCCTCCGCCCGTCTGCGCTCCTGGAGCCCGTTCCAGGCCCGCAGCGCGCGGCTGATGGTATGGGAGATCTGCGCGAACGTCTCGGGGGACTTGACGAGGTAATCGATGGCGCCCGCCTTCATGGCGGCCACGGCCGTCTGCTCGTTGCCGAAGCTGGTCATGACCACGATAGGGAAAGGGGCGTCTTCGGGCGGGCAGGTCAGGGCCTCGAGCGCCCGGCCGTCCGGCAGGACGAGGTCCAGCAGGGCGATGTCCGGCGGACGGGCGGCGACGGCCTTGCGATATTCGCGCAGCGTGCCTACGGCCCGGACCTCCATGTTCATGTCGGACGCCGCAAGCGATCGCCGGACGGCTTCGGCGTGAGCCGGCTCGTCTTCCACGAGAAGGAGGGATAGGGCCGGATCTTCACTCATGGGCTTACTCCCATCTTTCTTCACTCCGGGTATCGGTTCCAGGCCAGCCAATAGAAACCAAACGATTCCAACAGCTTGGCGAATTTCTCGAAATCCACCGGTTTCGCCAGGTAGCTTCCCGCCCCGTTCTCATACGCGTTCAATATGTCCGACTCCGCATTCGACGTCGTCAAGACGACGGTCGGGATCTTTTTGAGAACCTCGTCCGCCTTGATGCGTTTCAGGACCTCCAGGCCGTCCACCTTGGGCAAGCGGAGGTCCAGGAGGACAAGGTCGGGCCGGGGGTTGGCGTTGGGATCGGTGAAGACGCCCCGCCGGAAGAGATAATCGAGCGCCGCCTGACCGTCCTCGACATGAACGATCCGGTTGGCCACCCGGAAATCCTTGAGGTTGCGCCTGACGATCTCGGCATGGGCGAGGTCGTCTTCGACGAGCAGGATTACGACGGGTCGTCCCTTGATCATGGCTTGTCCTCCTTGCCGGGGTTGTTCGAGGGTTGTCGTCTTGTCCTGGCCAGAGTGAAGCGGAAGGCGCTACCCTTGCCGGGCCCCTCCGACCCGACCCAGATCCGGCCGCCGTGCACTTCTACGATGCGCTTCACGAGCGCCAGGCCGATGCCCGTGCCTTCCGTTCCTGAGTCGAGCTTCTCGAACAGGCCGAAGAGCTTGGGCTGGTAGGCGGGGTCGATCCCCATGCCGTTGTCGCGGACGAAGAGGACGATCTCCCGGCCCTCCGGCGACGGTTCGGCCCCGATCTCGATGCGCGGCTCGGGCTGGTCGCCCATGAACTTGACGGCGTTGTCCACCAGGTTCTGGAAGACCTCGACGAGCCGCGGCCGGTCGCCGTAGAGAAAAAGCGGTTCCTGAGTGACCTCGACCTTCACGCCCTCCGCGGCGATCCGGCCGGCCACGAGCTCGAGGGCCTCCTTGACGATCTCCTGCAAAGGCGCCTCCTGGGGCGGGTTCATCTTGCGTCCGATGCGCGATAGCTCCAGGAGCTCGTCGAGCAGCTTGGACATCTTGTCGACCGCGTTCCGGATGTAGTCCAAGTCCTTTTTTGCGGCCTCGCCGTCCTCTTTCCGGGCGTCCCGCTCCAGGTAGCCCAAGAAAGTCCGGATGGTCACCAGCGGGCTCTTCAGGTCGTGCGAGACGGTGTAGGTGAAGCGGATGAGCTCGTCGTTTTTTTCCTGGAGTTCCCGTTCGTGCCGCTGGCGCTGGCGGCGGGCGCTGAGGGCGGGAGCGACGAAGACGGCGATCTCCTCGAGCTTGCGGATGTCCTCATGCGTATAATCGGTCTCCCTGTTGGCCACCTGAAACAGACCGATGACCTCGTTATTGAAGAGAATGGGCAGGCAGATATGCCTCATGATGGGGACGTGCCCCGGCGGTACCTGATCCGACGGCCGGTTGGAAAAGTTGGCCTTTTTTTCCCTGACGGCCCGCGGCCAGCTGCTGTCGCCCCATTCTTCGCGAGGGAAAACGATCTCCTTCTGAGGCACCCGGCACTGGTCCCAGATATCCCGCGTCATCGAGGGCACGACGAGCGCGCCGGCCTCGTCGATATACCCGAAGACCCCGAACGGGCTGCCCAGGACCTCCAAGACGATCTTCAGGACCTCGAAATACATGGCGTCGTCGGATATCGTGAGGAAGATCTCACCGATCCTCTTTTGAATGACCAGCGCTTCCTCGGTCCGCTTCTTCTCGGTAATGTCGCGGGCCGAAGAGAGGGCCCCCGTCACCCGCCCGTCCTTGTCCTTGAGCACCCGGCACCACCAGGCGAGCAGGCGAACCTCCCCGTCCCTGCGCCGCTGCCAACTCTCGACGTAGATGACGTTTTCCTGGCCGTTGAAGAGCGGCTTGACGCTTTTGTAAGTCTCCTGCTCGCCCTCGAAGTAGAAGGCCGCCTCCTTGCCGACGACGTCCTCTCCGAAAAAGTCGAGGCCCGCCCGGTTGGCCCAGGTGTACACCTTGTTGCGGTCGACTTCCATGATGATGTCGGGGACGGCGGCGAGAAGGGCCTCTTGCCGGGAAGAAAGGGCTCTCAGGGCTTCGGACGCTTCGAGCCGGGCGCGGTAGTAATGAGCCCGCTGGTTGCGCCAAACGAGGCCGACCGAGGCGGCGGCACCCAAGAGGAGGCCGGCGACAGCCAGGGCGACCTTGAGCAGGCGTTCCCGGAGGGGAGCGTCCACCTCGGAAATGTCCATGCGGGCGACGATGAACCAGGGAGAATCGGGGACGGCGCGGACGCAGGCCACGACGGGGACTCCGCGATAATCGACGCCGTCCATGATGCCCTCGAAGCCGCGGGCCGCTTGGACCGCGGGCATCTGCGTCCGGGTCAGGGGGAAGCGAAGGGCTAGGGCGGTTTGTTTGCGGAAGCGCAGCTCGTTGAGGAAGACCACTTCGTCGCCCTCCCGCCGGACGAGGAGGGTCTCGCCCGTCTGGCTCGGCATCGGCCACTGAACGATGAAGGGATAGAGATAATTCGCGGGGTCGATCCGGAAGACGAGCGCCCCCAAGGGACGGGCCGGAGCCTCGTCGGCGAAGATGGGGACGAGGACGGACAGATGGATGGGAAGGTCTTCTGCGTCCCGATGATAATCAAGGAACAAGACGCGGCCCTCTTTCAGCGCCTTGGCGAGGTCCTCTCTCAGGTGGAGGGCCGGGGGTTCCTCGTTCTTGGGCGAGGCGAACCGCTCCACTCCTTCGAGATCATAGAGAAAAACCCGATCATAATGCTCCGCGTAGGCCGTCGGCAGGCGGCCCAACCAAGCCTCGAGCAACTCTCGAGCGGCCGGCTCAGCCGGCCCCTCCAGGAACCGCTGAGCGAGCCGGGAAAAGACGGGATTATCAAAATAGACCGCCGCGTCCCCCAGCCGTTCTCTCCGCCAGTCGCTAAGCCTCTCGGCTTTCAGATCGGCAATGGCCTGCAGCGTGTGCTCGACCTCGAGCCGGTAGCGTTGTTCGTATCTCTGGAAATAGAGATAGCCGGCGGAGATGATCCCGGCCGTCACGACGACAAAAACAAGGACGAGCAGCATCGCCGGCAGATGCTTGCGCGGAAACCTCTTCCCGATAGTCCCCATCGTCATTCAGTGAACCAAGAATACAACATTCCCACCCCCAAAATCCATTTTTTTTATTGAAGGCCATACTCGCGTTTTTTGGGGGCAAAATAGAGCCACTAGGGAATCCCTAATCGGCCACCCTAATCGGCCGTTATTGACGCCCTCCCCCTTATCTTGCTATCCTAAGCCCAGCCAGACTCGGCAACCGGGAAGAGGCCATGACCGAAAGCCCCAAGACCCTTACATCCCCTCCGCCGCCTCCTCCGAAGTGGGCCCCCGGGCGGACGATCGCCGGCAAATACACCATCCTTCGCGAGCTCGGCCGCGGCGGCATGGGCGAGGTCTTCCTGGCCGAGGACACCTCGCTCGATCGCAAAGTCGCCCTCAAGTTCCTGCCCGAGACGACCTACGCGGACCCGTCCATCCGGGCCCGCTTCGTCCGCGAGGCCAAGGCGGCCGCGGCCCTCAGCCACCCCTACATCTGCAGCATCCACGAGGTCGGCGAGGTCGAGGACAAGCTTTTCTTCGCCATGGAGTTCGTCGAGGGCCGGACCCTGCGCGACAGGATCCGCCAGGGGCCCCTGCCCCCCGGCGAGGCCCTCCAGGCGGCCGCCGAGATCGTCGAGGCCCTGCGGGCGGCCCACGAGAAGGGCATCATCCACCGCGACATCAAGCCCGCCAACATCATGATGACCCCCGAAGGCCACGCCAAGGTCATGGACTTCGGGCTGGCCAAGTATTTCGCCCGGCCCGACGCCGACACGACCGCCGACGCCGCCGCCCTGACCGTGACGGCGACCGCCTCGGCTACGGGCGAAGGCCTGACCCCCGGCACGCCGGCCTACATGTCGCCCGAGCAGCTGCGCGGCCGGGCCCTCGACCCGCGCTCGGACATCTTCT
>VGJC01000186.1 GCA_016867635.1 Candidatus Aminicenantota bacterium
CGCCAGACTGTCCGGAGGGAGATCCCATGGTCATCGTCGAAGTCATCCTGAAGCTCGGCCTGGCCGTCGCCCTGGGCGGCTTGATCGGGCTCGAGCGCGAGGCCAGCCAGAAGCCGGCCGGCTTTCGGACGAACATCCTGGTCTGCATCGGGGCGGCCATGATGATGACCATGGCCGGCCTCATCGTGCAGGCCAAAGGCGGCACGGCCGATACGATGATCCGGATGGCCGCCGGGGTCGTCACGGGCGTCGGGTTCCTCGGCGCCGGGACCATTCTTCATTCCCGCGGCAACGTCGCCGGCTTGACCACGGCCTCGACGATCTGGCTCGTGGCCGGACTGGGTCTGGTCATCGGGGCCGGCTATTATGTCCCGGCCCTGGTGTTCACGGCCCTGACGATCGCGACCCTGCT
The DNA here is from genome assembly GCA_016867635.1 of Candidatus Aminicenantota bacterium. Taxonomy (GTDB): domain Bacteria; phylum Acidobacteriota; class Aminicenantia; order Aminicenantales; family Saccharicenantaceae; genus RBG-16-66-30. Next base: position 413 of record VGJC01000186.1, read on the forward strand.
TCTTTTCCGCCGGGTCGAGGATTCCTATATCCGGAAGTCGCAATTCCGGTATCATCTCAAAGCCAAGGCCCGGCCCTACATCCTGTCGAGCCTCCGCAAGCTGGCCCTCCACCACGGGGTCCGGCTGGAGAGCCTGACCATGAAACAGGAGCATCAATCCTACATCATGGCTTTCTCCTTCTCCGCGTCGGAGGACAAGGAGCAGGAGTTCAACCAGGGGCTCCTCGAGCTGGCCGACATCGAAGAGCTGAAGATTGACTGAGCGGCGTCTGCTCCTGGCCACGACCAATCCGGGCAAGATCCGCGAGATGCGGGCTCTCTTCAAAGGCCTTCCCTGGAGGATCGTCGGGCTGGGCGAAGTCCTCCCCGGCCTGACGTTCCCCGAGCGCGGCCGGACCTTTCTCGAGAACGCCCGGGCCAAGAGCCTGTTCTACAGCCGCAAGTGGGCCGGCCTGACCCTGGCCGAGGATTCGGGTCTCGAGGTCGAGGCCCTCGACGGCGCTCCGGGGGTCATCTCGGCCCGCTTCGCCCGCCCCCGCCCCGGCGACGAGAGCAACAACCGCAAGGTCCTCCGCCTCCTGGCCGGCGTCCCCGAAAAACGTCGCAAGGCCCGCTACGTCTGCGTCATCGTCCTCTCCGAGCGGGGCCGGGTCATCAAGGCGGTCCGCGGCGAGGTCCGGGGCAGGATCGCCGTGGAACCCCGGGGCACGGGCGGCTTCGGGTACGATCCTCTCTTTTACTACTCCCCCCTGCGGAAGACGTTCGCCGAGCTTTCGGCCGAGGCCAAGAACCGTGTCAGCCACCGGGGCCGGGCGGTCCGCATGATGCGGGGCTTTTTGGAGAAAAAGGGGCAGGGCCCGGGCCGATAGGCGCCGGACCCTGCCGCAGCGCGGATAGGAGAAAGAGGGTCGCCTCCGTCACTTGGCCGCGGTTTCCGGGCCGACCGTGATCCTGTCCTTGAGCTGCTCGAAGATCTTCTCGCCGATCCCCTGGACCTTCATGAGCTCCTCGATCCTCTTGAAGTTCCCGTTCTTGGTCCGGAAATCGACGATCCTCTGGGCCACCTTGGGCCCGATCCGCGGCAGGCTTTCCAGGTCCGAGAGCGTCGCCGTGTTGATGTTGACCTTGCCCTTCGGGGCCGCGGTCTGGGTCTGGGCCCAGGCCAGGGACGCGAACAGGAAGGCGGCCGCCAGCCCGAGGGCCAGCGCTTTGTTGGTCTTGATGGTCATTGGTGAGACCTCCTTTCGCCGTCCTTATTTGCAATCGGGGTGCCAGGTCGGAGAAAAAGCCTAAGCCGTTGATAATGTTACCGTTCGAAGGGACGCTCCGAGCCTTGATGTCAAAGCGCGTCGACGAACGGCGGGCGACGGGGAAACGGAAGTTGCCGTGGAACTAAGAGCGAGGATGGCTTTTTTTGTAGACGGCGATCATCTGCCGGAGGTCCATGTGGGTGTACTTCTGGGTCGTGGCCAGACTGGCGTGCCCCAGGAGCTCCTGGATGACCCTCAGGTCCGCGCCCCGTCCGAGAAGATGGGAGGCGAAGGAATGCCGGAGGGAGTGAGGGCTTATCTTTCTGGCCACCGCCGTCCGGCGGATGTACTTGCGGACCATCCGCTGGACCGAGCGGGACGTCAAGCGCCCGCCCCGGTAGTTCAGGAAAACGGCCGTCACGTCGGACTCCGGCCGGGCGAGGAGGGGCCGGGCCCGCAGATAGGCCTCCAGGGCCTCGGCCGCCTGCCGGCCGAAGGGCACGAGCCTTTCTTTCCGGCCCTTGCCCTTGACCCGGACCAGACGCTCCCCGGCGTGGATGTCCCCGGCCTCGATGCCCACCAGCTCGCTGACCCGGACGCCCGTCGCGTAGAACAGCTCCAAGACCGCCTTGTCGCGCAGGTCCAGGGGCTTGCCGGTCCGCGGCAGGTCGAGGAGGGTGACCGTCTCTTCCTCGGACAGGAAGGACGGCATTTTCTTCTCCTGACGGGGCGTCGCCAGGACCTTGGCCGGGTTCTCGGCGATCCATTTCCTGCGGACGCAGAAATCGTAAAAGGAGCGCAGCGCGGCCAGCTTGCGCCCGATGGTCGATCTCTTCAGCCGGTCCTCGTGCAAGCCGGCCAGGAAGCCGCGCAGGACGACCACGCCCGCCTTGTTCCAGCGGACCTCGGCCTCCTTGAGGTACTCGGCGACCTGCCGGAGGTCGCGCCCGTAGCTCGAGACGGTGTGGGGCGAGGCGTTCTTCTCGTGCTTGAGGTAGGCCAGGAACTCAGCGATTTCCTTGTTCATCGGCGCCGTCGGGCGACTCCCCTTCGGGTCCGGCCGGGCCGGGCTCGACCGTCCCGGACGCGGCGGGCTCGGCCGTCGCCCGCTCCCAGATCTTCTCCCGGGGCGCCGCCTCCTTGAACGCGCATTTCTCGTTCTTGCAGAATATGTACGGATCGCCCTTGATGAGGTTCTTCTTGAACAGGATCTTCTCCCCGCACTGCGGGCAGGCCCGGCCGATGGGCTCGTCCCACGAGGCGAAGGCGCACTTCGGATAGCCGCTGCACCCGTAGAAGAGCTTGCCGCGGCGGGTCTTCCGCCTCAGGATCTTGCCTTCGCCGCAGGTCGGGCAGAGCAGGCCGGTCTCGGTGTTCTCTTTCTTGATGTACTTGCACTTCGGGTAGCTCGAGCAGGCCACGAAGGGCCCGAACTTGCCGAACTTCTGGGCCAGCTGGGAGCCGCATTGCGGGCATTTCTCGTCGAGCGGCTTGGATTCCCTCTTGTCCAGGCTCTCGCGGAACTTGCATCCGGGATAGGCCGAACAGGCCTTGAACTGGCCGAAGCGGCCGCTCTTGATGACCAGCGCCGCGCCGCAGGTCGGGCATTTCCCGTCGATAGGGATCCCGGTCTTCTTGACGCCCTCGGTCTCGCCGCCCGCCTTGAGGTAGGTCTCGAGGAGCTCGTAGTACTCCTTGAGGCTGTCGACGCCCTTCCGGGCGCCTTCGGAGATCCCGTCGAGCTCCTCCTCCATGTGCGCCGTGAACTTGTATTCCATGAGCTTGGCGAAATGCTTGACCAGAAAATCCGTGACGTACATCCCCAGGTCGGTGGGCCGGAACTTGCCCTCCTCCTTGACGACATAGGTCCGGGTCTGGATGGTCGCGATGGTCGGCGCGTAGGTGCTCGGCCGGCCGATGCCGCGGGCCTCGAGCTCCTTGACCAGCGTGCCCTCCGTGTAGCGGGGGGGCGGCTCGGTGAACTTCTGCTTGGATTCGAGCTCCAGCAGCTTGAGCGTCTCTCCGGCCGCGGCCTTGGGCAGGAGCTCCTTGTCGCCGCCGCCGTTCGGCCAGGCGGCCAGGAAGCCCGGGAACTTGACGACCTCGCCCTTGGCCTGGAACAGGTAGCGGCCGGCCGTGATATCGAAAGCCGTCTCCTCGATGACGGCCGCGGCCATCTGCGAGGCGATGAACTTGGTCCAGATGAGCTTGTAGAGGTCGTACTCCTCCTTCTTGAGGAAGGGCTTGACCTTGTCCGGGGGCAGGTCGAGGTGGGCGGGCCGGATGGCTTCGTGGGCGTCCTGGGTCTTCTTCTTGCTCTTGTACTCGTTGGGCTTGGCCGGAACGTGGGCGGGCGAATAGGTCTGCCCGATGTAAGCCCGGGCGGCGGCCTGGGCCGCGTCGGAGACCCGGACCGAATCCGTGCGCATGTAGGTGATGAGCCCGGTCTGGCCCCGGTCGCCGATGGCCATGCCCTCATAGAGCTTCTGGGCCACGAACATCGTCTTCTTCACCGGGAACCGCAGGAGCCTGAATCCGTCCTGCTGCAGGGTGCTGGTGATGTAGGGAGGCCCGGCGTGCTTGTGCTTGGCCCTGAGCTGGACCTTGTCCAGGACGAACGGGGCCCGACCGCATTCCTCCCTGACGATGCGGGCCTGCTCTTCGTTCCGGACCTTGGCCTTCTTCCCGTCGACCTTGGCCAGCGCGGCCTTGAAGGCCGGCGGGGCCTGGGCCTCCAGGCGGGCGGCGATCAGCCAGTATTCCTCTTTGACGTGGGCATTGATCTCCTTCTCCCGGTCGCAGATCAGCCGGAGAGCGACGGACTGGACCCGGCCGGCGGACAGGCCCCGGGAGATCTTCTTCCACAGGAGGGGGC
>VGJC01000187.1 GCA_016867635.1 Candidatus Aminicenantota bacterium
CTCCAGGAGGAGCTGGCCGGCACCGAGGGCAAGGTCGCCTACGCCCGGCAGTTCTACAACGACGTGGTCATGAAGTTCAACATGAAGCAGCAGGTCTTCCCGTCCAACATCATCGCCAACATGTTCGGCTTCAAGATCAAGGACTACTTCCAGATCGAGGACGAGATCGCCAAGGGCCCGGTCAAAGTCTCCTTTTAACGGGGGGACATGTACGAACAGATCTCCCGCAACAAGTGGAAGTCGGCCGGGCTGGTCCTGTTCTTCGTGGCCTTCATCTTCCTCCTGACCTGGTTCTTCCAGTACCTCACCGGCTGGGGCACGGGCGGGCTGGTCCTAGCCGCGGTCATCTCTTTCGGCATGGCCTTCGTCGGCTACTACACGAGCGACAAGATCGTCCTGGCCATAAGCCGAGCCCGGCCCGTCACCCAGGACGAGTTCCCCCACCTCTACAACGTCGTCGACGGCCTGGCCATCGCCGCCGGCCTGCCCAAGCCCCGCTGCTACGTCATCGAGGACTCGGCCCCCAACGCCTTCGCCACCGGCCGCAACCCGCAGAACGCGGTCATCTGCGTGACCACGGGCTTGCTCGACAAGCTCAACCGCGTCGAGCTCGAAGGGGTTGTGGCCCATGAGATGTCCCACATCAAGAACTACGACGTCCGGCTGCAGACCATGGTCGTGGTCATGGCCGGCATCGTCGCCCTGCTCAGCGACTGGATGCTGCGGAGCTTCCTCTGGGGCGGCGGGCGACGCCGGGGCGGGATCGGACGGAGCCGGAGCGGCGGGTCCGGAGGCGGCGGGGCCCAGGGCGTGATCATCGTCGTCGGCCTGGTCCTGGCGGCCCTCTCGCCGCTCATCGCCCAGCTCGTCCGGCTGGCCGTCTCGCGGAAGCGCGAGTTCCTGGCCGACGCCAGCGCCGCCATGCTGACCCGCTATCCCCCGGGCCTGGCCTCGGCCCTGCGCAAGATCTCCGGGGACCGCGAGCCCCTCGAGGCGGCCAACAAGGCCACCGCCCACCTCTACATCGTCAACCCCCTCAAGAACGTCAAGGGCTCGTTCAACAAGCTGTTCAGCACCCACCCGCCCATCGAGGAGCGCATCGCCGCCCTCGAGAAGATGTAGCCGATGCTAGCCCCTCGGCCAGTCATATTTCCGCTTGCTTATTAAAGCGAAAGGCGCTATCCTTTAATTAGCATGCGGCCTATTAAAGAACTTTAAATTGGCTGGAAATCGAGGAAGCCAATTATGAAAAGAGGCCTGACAGGAAAACTCGCCATCCGAAAATATGGGGACGAGGAGGTGCGCGCGTTTGTGCCTTTTCCGTTGCCTCCACAACCCCCTCTCTCGATCGGCCCCGTCCTGAGGGAGGATCTCGACCAAGCCCTCCTTTCTCTAGGGCGGTTGGACGGTATAGCGGATCTGCTCCCGGATATAGATCTTTTTCTTTACACCTACGTCAGAAAAGAAGCCGTGTTGTCTTCACAAATTGAAGGCACGAGGTCCTCTCTTTCCGATCTGCTTCTATTTGAATTGGAGGAGATGCCGGGGGTGCCGCTAGACGACGTGATCGAAGTGTCCAGCTATGTCGCGGCGATAAATCATGGTCTCAAAAGACTCGAAGATGGCTTCCCGCTGTCGAACCGGCTCATCCGAGAGATACACGGGATTTTGTTATCGGAAGGTCGTGGACGCGAAAAAGATCCAGGAGAATTCCGCCGTTCTCAAAATTGGATCCGGGGGACCCGGCCAGGAAACGCGCTATATGTGCCGCCGCCTCCGGAACGTGTCGAGGAAACCATGGGGGCATTCGAGAAATTCCTCAACGACCAACCCGATAGAACCCCTATCTTGATCAAGACGGCTCTCTCGCATGTCCAGTTCGAAACGATACACCCCTTCCTCGACGGTAACGGACGGATCGGCCGTCTCCTGATCACCCTCCTTCTCTGCCGCGACCGGATCCTGCGCCATCCCCTCCTCTATCTCAGCCTCTACTTCAAACAACATCGGGACATGTATTTTGATTTGCTGATGAGGGTCCGAATGGAGGGAGATTGGGAGGCCTGGCTCGAGTTTTTCGTCAAGGGCGTCAGGGAGATGGCCGATGGGGCGGTCGAGACCGCCTGTCGCCTGAACGATATCTTCATCGAGGATCGGATAACGATACAAGGCCTAGGCCGGGGGGCAAGCTCCGCAATACGGCTCCATCAGCTCTTTCAGCACCGGCCGATCGCCAGCGCCCGCTTTCTCGTAGATGAAGCCCACTTGTCCCCCCCCACCGTCGGAGCGGCGCTTCGGGCCCTTCAAGAAGTCAAGATCATCGAAGAGGTCACAGGGCGAAAAAGGAAGAGATTGTACGCTTATAAGAGGTACCTGCGCCTTATGAGTGAAGGCACGGAGTCCCAAGCCCTCTGAGTGCGCCAGTCCTTAATCAATCCTGTTCTTGCTTTACGATCTCAAGCCGGTCCAAGCCGTAGGTTCGTTCTTCCTCCGCATACTTATCCTGACGTTCGAACAGCTCCTGGGCGTACTTCATTCGCGGCATTTTCTTGAGACGTTTCTCGCCGAATTCCCGGACCAGGTCTCTTAGGGCCAGCCTGTAGGACAGCTCTTCCCAGAAAGTTTCATTTTCGAAATCATCGATGAGCGGGTCCATCGCCTCTTCGAATTCTTTCGTGGGGAAATAATCCTTCAGCTCCTCGTCATAGTCGACGAAGTCGCTGAAATCCAATTTTTCAGCCAGGGCCAAGAGGGTATGGGCGATTTCGCTGAACTCCTGGATCGCTTCGTCTCTTGTTCGAAACCCGTTGGCCATATGTTCCCCGAGATAGACCGCCTTGAGAAGAGATAAGAACTGGCCTCTCGTCAGCTCGATGTGAACGGGAGCCCCTTCATGAAGGGGACGGCCAACGGGAGTTGCCGGCACTTTGGATTTTGGCTTCATGATGCCCTCCGGAGCCCCTAGAATATGTCGATACAGGATTTTTTTCAAAGAAATTGTGATGTCCTACAAGCAAGAATTCTGGTCGCATTCTGCTTTCCGCACTCACGGAAACTTGAATCTTCGGGCGGGTTTCTCTATAATAAGCGGGCCCTCGCGGGGTCGTAGTTCAGCTGGTTAGAACGCCGGCCTGTCACGCCGGAGGTCGCGAGTTCGAGTCTCGTCGGCCCCGCCAATTCCTGATCTTCATTTATCCACCCCGACCTTGACGCCCAGCGCCGGGTCGTACAAGTCCATTCCCGGCGCGTCCGTGCGCCGGGCGGTCATCCGGATGAAGCCGATGTATTCCCCGCGGTCCCTGTCCAGGGCCTCGGCGTCCGACGGGAAGGGGGCGTTCTTGCCCGCGGCCTCGAGGGCCCGTTCGAAGTCCCGCCAATGGCGCCAGCCGTCGGGCAGCACGTCCACGGCGACGTCCTCGACCATCTCGCTCCCGGCCCAAAGCTTCCGCCAGAAATCCGCCGTCTTGAAGGAGCGGCAGGAGCTCTCCCAGAACACCTTGCCGTTCGCTTGCGGCTCGGTCAGGTGGGCCGGCGGCTTCGCGCCGATCTCCTTCATCAGGCCGACCACGGCCACCCCGAGCGACCCGCCCGGCTGGACGAAGCGCGCCAGGTAATCGAGGTAGAGCTCGTCGGTGCCGAAGTACTGGTAGGCGTCGAGCGAGATGGCCGTCTCGAAGAACCCCGCGGCGAAAGGCAGGGAGTGGGCCTCGGCCTTGACCGGGCACACCTCGCCGGCGACCTCGGCTTCGACCGCCCGCCTCCAATTGTGGTCGGGGCTCATCCACAGGTCGACGGCGTACACCTGGGACCCGAACTCGCGGGCCAGGAAGACGCTCGAAAGGGCCTTGCCGCACCCGAGGTCGAGCACCCGCATCCCCGGCTCGAACGTCAGCGCCTCGCTCAGCCACTCCGCCAGCCACAGGGCGCTCGGCCCCATCTGGTTGTCCATCACCCAGTCCGGGTCGTATTTCGACGAACGGGGGAATTCCGGCTTTTCCAGGGGATTTGATGTCTTGTTCATGGGCGATTCCTTTCCGGGGGGCATTGTATCAGGATTATTCAAACCAGCGCAAAGGTTCGCCGGCCCGCGGAGTCTAAAGGGGCAGAGGATCATATGGCGCCTGATAGAACAGACCACAAGGGCCGCCGCCCCGGGTTCAGGGTTCCCTTGACACCCGACGGCCGCGGGCATAAATTGCGATAGGGAAGGGGCACATCATTCAACCGGCTGAATAGGAGGATCCATTGAGCAGAATCTTTCGAACGGCTTTCCTGTTTCTTCTGGCCGCCACGGTCGTCGGGCTGACCACGTCCTGCAACCTGGCGACCTCGCCTTCGGCCGACGGCGCCACCGGCCGTCTGAACCTGCTGGTCACGGACGCGCCCGCGGACGACTGGCAGGAAGTGACCGTCGTCCTCAAGTCCGTCGGCCTGTTCCACCGCGAAAGCCAGTCCTGGCAGACTGTCTGGACGGCCGACCCGGCCAATCCGGCCGCCGGCAAGATCAACCTCGTCG
>VGJC01000188.1 GCA_016867635.1 Candidatus Aminicenantota bacterium
GGGGTCACTCAGCCGCGGCGGCTGGCGGCGGTGACCATCGCCCACCGCATCGCCGAGGAGTTGGGCGAGCCGCTGGGCAAGTCGGTCGGCTACAAGATCCGCTTCCAGGACAGGAGCTCGCGCGAAAATCTCATCAAGGTCATGACCGACGGCATGTTGCTCGCGGAGACCCAGGGCGACCGGCTGCTGCGCGACTACGGGACGATCATCATCGACGAGGCCCACGAACGGTCGCTCAACATCGACTTCCTGCTGGGCATCGTGCGGCGGCTGCTCGACGCGCGGAGCGACCTGAAGCTGGTCGTCACTTCGGCGACCCTGGACACGGAGAAGTTCTCGCAGGCCTTCCGCCGCGCGCCGGTCATCGAGGTCAGCGGGCGGACGTACCCGGTCCGCGTCGAGTACCGGCCGCCCGAGCGCGAGGAGGCCGAGGACAAGGACTATGTCGGCCAGGCCGTCGAGGCGGTGGCCGAGATCAAGCGGGGGCGGGGCGAGGGCGACATCCTGGTGTTCATGCCGACCGAGCAGGACATCCTGGAGACGTGCCGGCTGCTCGAGGGCCGGAAGTTCCCTGCGACGGCGGTCCTGCCGCTTTTTTCGCGGCTTCCGGCCGGGCGGCAGCGGATGGTGTACACGGTGAGCGGGCCGAAGATCGTGGTCGCCACCAATGTCGCCGAGACGTCGCTGACCATCCCCGGGATAAGATATGTGGTTGATACGGGGGTCGCGCGGATCGCCAGGTATCAGCCGGGCGCGCGCATCAAGAGCCTGCCCATAAGCCCGATCTCGCGGGCCTCGGCCGACCAGCGCAAGGGGCGGAGCGGACGGGTGCGGGAAGGGGTCTGCGTGCGCTTGTACTCGGAAGCCGACTACGAGGCGCGCGACGAGTTCACGCCGCCCGAGATCCTGCGGTCGGACCTGGCCGAGGTCATCCTGCGGATGATCGACCTGGGACTGGGCGACCCGCTGGAGTTCCCGTTCATCGACCGGCCGTCGGCCAAGGCCGTGCGCGACGGCTACGACACGCTGGCCGAGCTCGGGGCCATTATGTCCCCGAATTCGCGGGCGCTGACGGAGAAGGGCAGGGCCATGGCCCGGATGCCGCTCGACCCGCGCATCTCGCGGATGCTGCTCGAGGCCCGGGCCGAGAACTGCCTGGCGGAGGCGGCCGTGCTGGCGGCGGTCCTCAGCATTCGCGACCCGCGCGAGCGGCCGCCCGACAAGAGCGCCCAGGCCGACGCGGCCCATGAAGGGTTCCGGCATCCCGACTCGGACTTCATCGGGCTGCTCAACATCTGGAACCGGTATCACGGCGATTTCGAGAAGCTGGGGACCGCGGCCCAGAAGCGGAAGTTCTGCCACGAGAATTTCCTGTCGTTCCCGAGGATGCGCGAGTGGGTCTATCTTCACGACGAGATCCTGTCGGTGCTGAGCGAGCGGCGGTTGGGAAGGCTGCACGACCAGGTATCGCCGGCGCTCTACGGGGCCGTCCATCGCTCCATCCTGGCCGGGTTCTTATCGAACATCGCCGTCCTTAAAGAGAAGAACGTCTACACGGCCGCCAAGAACAAGGAGGTCATGCTCTGGCCGGGCTCGGCCCTGTTCAAAAAATCGGCCGGCTGGATCGTGGCCACGGAGATGGTCAAGACCTCGCGCCTTTTCGCCCGCACCGCGGCCCGCGTCGATCCGGCCTGGCTCGAACGGCTGGGCGGCGCGCTCTGCAAGCGCTCCTTCTCCGACGCCGCCTGGGACCGCGGGCGCGGCGAGGCGACGGCCAAGGAGCGGGTGACGCTCTTCGGGTTGGAGATCGTCCGCGACCGCCGCGTCTCCTACGGGCGCGTCAACCCGGCCGAGGCCCACGCGATCTTCGTCATGTCGGGGCTCGTCGAGGGCGGCGTGGACGACCCGCCGGTCTTCCTGCTCCACAACCTCGCACTCCAGAAGAGGATCGAGGCCCTGGAGGACAAGCTGCGGCGGCGTGACATCATGGTGTCGGCGGCCCGGGTGGCCAAGTTCTACTCCGAGCGGCTCCCGGGTATCTACAGCGTCGCGACGCTGCGGAAATTCCTCAAGGACCGGGGCGGCGACGACGCGTTCCTGCGCCTCGACGAGGAGACGCTCACCAATTACAAGCCCGGAGAGGACGTGGTCTCGACGTTCCCCGATACGGTCGAGGTCGCCGGCCGGCCCTTCCGCGCCGTCTATAAGTTCGCGCCGGGGGAGGAGGACGACGGGGTCACGCTCAACGTGCCGGTCTCGGAGCTTCCGGCCATCCCGGCGGGGCGGCTCGAGTGGGGGGTGCCGGGCCAGTACGAGGACAAGATCGCGGCCCTCATCAAGGGCCTGCCCAAGCGCTACCGGAAGCTCCTGGTGCCGGTCGGAGAGAAAGCGGCGACGATCGCCGCCGAGATGGAGCGCGCTCCCGAGGACGTGCCCCTCGCGAAGGCCGTGGCCGAGTTCGTGCGGCGGCGGTTCGGCGTCGACATCCCGGCGCGCGAATGGGACCTGGCCGACGTGCCGCGCTACCTGCGGATGCGGCTGGCCGTGGTCGATCCGGCGACGGGACGGACGATCGACGCGGGGCGGGACGTCGAGCTGCTGCGCAAGAAGGTCGGGGCCGCCGACATGACCCCCTCGAAAGTGGAGTCGCCGGCGTGGCGGGAGGCCTGCCGCAAGTGGGAGCGGACGGGCATCGAGGGCTGGACGTTCGGCGACCTGCCGGAGAAGATCGCGGTCGGCACGTCGCTCACCGCCTACCCCGCCCTCGAAATGGGGGACATGATACCTATTTCCCAATTTCCCGAGGGAGCGCCGGCAGGACCGGTGAAAAGCGCGGGGGCGGCTCCGGGCGCGAGGAGGGGAACGGTCAGCATAAAGCTCTTCGCGACCCGGGCCGAGGCCGAGGCGGCCCACAGAAAGGGCGTGCGGCACCTGCTGATGGCGAAGTTCGGCAAGGAGCTGGCTTTCGTCCGGCGCTACCACAAGATCCCCGCCGAGCACGAGGCGGCCGCCCTCCCGTTCGGCGGTCGGGAAGCGGTCGAGCGGAAGATCGAAGAAGCGCTGGCTCGCGAGACGTTCGAACGGCCCATCCGCGCAGAGGCGGAATTTCGGGCCTACGAGGCCGAGATCGGCCGGACGCTCTTCGAGAAAGGCCACGCCCTGACCCAGACGGCCCTTAGGATCCTCGAGCTTCGCCACGCCGTCCGCGCGGCGCTCTCAGGAGGGGCGGGAAGGGGTCAAGTCTCCACTTATAAAATAAGCTCCAGGTCGCTGAACCTCCGCGAGCTCGACCGGCTCAAGGAACGCGCCGTTCCCGAGTATCTCGAGCAGATCGGGAGCGATCTCGAGCGGCTCGTGCCCGCGAATTTCCTGGAGTTCTACACCGTCGACCGGCTGGTCCGCATCCCGCGCTATCTCGAGGGCCTCAAGATCCGCCTCGAACGGGCCCGGGTCGATCCCGATAAGGACCGGGCCAAGTCGGCCCAGGTCGAGCCCTACGTCTTCGAGCTCGCCCGGCTGGAGGCCGGGTCCCGAAAACCGGGAACGGGTATTGTGTCCCCGAACTTGGAGGAGAGGGCGGCGGCGGTCGACGAGCTCCGCTGGATGATCCAGGAGTTCAAGCTGGCCTTGTTCGCCCCGGAGATCCGCACGGCCCACCCCATCTCGGCGGTCCGCCTGGCGCGCAAGGTCAAGGAGATCGACGGCCTGGCCTGATCCGTATGGATTTGGCCTGTTCAGGCCTGACCCGGCCTGATCAGGACCGACCTGAAGTGGCCTTCCCCCCCCGTTGCACGTTTTTGACCCCAAAAACGTCGTTCCCAATCAATACGCAGACCTAGAAGATGATTCTAAATAGCAGATAATTTTGGAGATATCCTGGTCCGACCCCGATTTATCTTTTATGGATCCAGCCGCTGAGCAGGGCGATGACCAGGAAGAAAACGATGCTCCCGGCGCCGACGAGCAGCGACTCCTCGACGCCGTAGTTAAAAATGAGGATGGGCGCCGCCGCGGTGATGAACCCGCCCCCCAGCATGGGCTCGTAGAGGATCTGCTTGAAGCCGAACGACTTGGCCGCCGGGGTCCGGAAGTTCGGGTCGGCGACCCGCAGCAGGAGCAGCCCGATGGCCGTCACCCCGGTCTGCATCCCGTACTCGGTGATGCTCCGCTCGAACCAGGCGTCCGGCAGCATCCGCGGCGCGAGGAACCAGGTCGCGAAGATGATCCAGACCAGCCCGACCGCCATCAGGATGGTGAACGGCCAGAAGTAGGCCAGGAAGACGTCGAGCTTGATCGAGGCGATGGCCGAGATGACCAGGAAGTCCAGCGCCAATCCCAGGATCCGGTCGAACGTCGCCCGGTCCAGATATTCGGAAAGCCCCGTCCGTCCGGCGACGATCTGGATGAGCAGCCCGCCGAGCATGGCCAGCGGGAACAGCGGGAAGCTCTCGAACAGGTTGGGCTTCATGTCGGCGCTCAGC
>VGJC01000189.1 GCA_016867635.1 Candidatus Aminicenantota bacterium
CCGGCGACGTGGCCGCGCTCATGGTCACCAACCCCAACACGCTCGGCGTCTTCGAGCCCGATATCTGCCGCGTCGCCGAGATCGTCCACGCCAAGGGGGGGCTGGTCTACATGGACGGGGCCAACATGAACGCCCTGACCGGTGTGGTCCGGCCCGGCGACATGGGCATCGACGTCCTCCACATCAACCTCCACAAAACCTTCTCGACCCCGCACGGCGGCGGCGGTCCCGGGTCCGGCCCGGTCGGCGTCCGCGGGGAGCTCATCCCTTATCTTCCCGTCCCCGTCGTCGAAGAGAAGGACGGACGTTACGCGTTGAGCTTCGACCGGCCGGGGACGATCGGCCGGGTCCGCGGCTATTACGGTAACTTCTCGGTCCTCGTCCGGGCCCTCTGCTACATCCTCAGCCTCGGTCCGAAGGGCGTCCGGAGGATCGCCGAGCACGCCGTGCTCAACGCCAACTACATCCGCAAGAGCCTGGAAGGGGAGTACCACCTGAAGTACACCACGCCCTCCATGCACGAGTGCGTCTTCTCCGACAAGCTGCAGAAGGAGTTCGGGGTCTCGAACCTCGACATCTCCAAGAGGCTCATCGACTTCGGGCTCCATCCGCCGACGATGTCCTTCCCGCTCATCGTCCACGGGGCCCTGATGATCGAGCCGACCGAGACCGAGAGCAAGAGGGACCTCGACATGTTCATCGAGGCCATGAAGACGATCGCCCGCGAGGCCCGGGAGAGCCCCGAAGTCCTCAAGTCGGCCCCTCACGTGACCTATGTCCGGCGGCTCGACGAGGTCGCCGCGGCCAAGACCCCCATCCTCCGGTGGCAAAAGAAACCCTGACCATGTCCGTCCAAGATCTGATCCTCAACCTCCACACGTTCTGGGCCGGCCAGGGCTGTTACCTGGCCCAGACCTACGACCTCGAGGTCGGCGCGGGGACCATGACGCCCGACACGTTCTTCAGGGTCCTGGACAAACGGCCGTGGAAGGTCGGCTACGTCCAGCCCTCGCGGCGGCCCGACGACGGCCGGTTCGGGGACAACCCCCACCGCGTCCAGAAGCACTTCCAGTACCAGGTCATCATGAAGCCGTCCCCGTCCGACATCCAGGACATCTACGTTCGGAGCCTCAGATCGCTGGGCGTCGTCCTCGAGGACCACGACCTGCGATTCGACGAGGACAATTGGGAATCGCCGACCATCGGCGCTTGGGGCGTCGGCTGGCAGGTGCTGCTCGACGGGCTGGAGATCACCCAGTTCACCTACTTCCAGCAGTGCGGCGGCATCGATCTCGCGCCGGTCCCGGTCGAGATCACCTACGGCCTGGAGCGGCTGGAGATGTTCCTCGAGCAGAAGGACGACATCTACGACCTCGACTGGTCGGCCGACGTCTCCTACCGGGACCTTCGGTTCCGGGAGGAGAAGGAGTTCTCCGAATACAACTTCAACGCCGCCAACGTGGCCGGCCTCCGGCAGGCCTTCAACGCCTGCCAGAAGGAGGCCGCCCGGATGGTCGAAAAGGACCTGCTGCTGCCGGCCTACGACATGTGCCTGAAATGCTCCCACAACTTCAACCTGCTCGACTCGCGGGGGGCCATCAGCGTCACCGAGAGGGTCAAGATGATCGCCCAGATAAGGGCCCTGGTCAACGACATCGCCCGCAAGTACACGGCCCCCAAGGAGGGACTCTGATGGAATTCCTCCTCGAGCTGCTGACCGAAGAGCTCCCGGCCTCCCACATCCGGTCGGCCCGCGAACAGCTGGAGGCCGGGTTCAGACAGGAGCTCGGGGCCGCCCGTCTGGCCGTCGACGGACTGCGGACCCTGGCCACCCCGCGGCGCCTGGTCGTCGTCGCCGACATCGCCTCCGGACAGGAAGACAAGGACCAGGTCGTCACCGGTCCGCCCCTCAGTGTCGCCAAAGGGCCTGACGGGACCCTGACCGCGGCGGCCAAGGGGTTCGCCCGGGCCCAAGGCGTCGACGAAAGCCGGCTCGAGGCCGTCCGGACCGCCCGCGGCGAATACATCGGCTTCCGGCGGACGGCCAAAGGGGCCGCGACGGCCGACCTGCTCGGGACCATCGTCCCGCGCGTTCTCGGCGCCCTGTCCTTCCCGAAGATGATGCGCTGGGCGGACAGCCCGTTCCGGTTCTCGCGGCCCATCCACGGGCTGCTCTGCGTGTTCGGCGGGTCGGTCGTCGAGACGTCTTTCGAAGGCTTGAAGGCCGGCGATACGACGCTCGGGCACCGGATCGTCTCGCCCCGCGAGGTCAAGGCCGCGGACTTCGCCGGATACACATCCGGGCTCGAGGCGAACGGCGTCATCGTCGACGACGCCGGGCGCAAAGCGATGATCCTGAGCCAGATCGATGGACACCTCTCGCCCCTCAAGGCCGATCTTCTTCCCGACCAGGACCTGCTCGACGACCTGACGCTCAACGTCGAGCATCCTCTGGTCGTCTTCGGTTCTTTCCCCGAGGCCTATCTGAGCCTTCCGCTGGAAGTCCTGTCGACCGCCATGCGCGAGGGGCAGAAGCTCTTCTCCGTGGTCCGGGAGAAAAAGCAGCTCCCCCATTTCCTGGGGGTGGCCGATGCCGCGGACGACGCCAAGGGGCTCATCCGGGCCGGCCACGAGCGCGTGCTTCGGGCCCGGCTCGCGGACGCCCGGTTCTTCTGGGACCGGGACCGCAAGGTCCCCATGGCCCGCCGGGCGGCCGGATTGAAGGACGTCGTCTTCCAGGAGAAGCTGGGCAGTTACGACGACAAGGTCCAGCGCCTCAAGAAGCTCGTCGCCTACGTCTGCGACAAGATCGAGGCCCCCAAGATCCGCAAGGATGCCGTCGAGGCCGCCGGTCTCTGCAAGGCCGACCTGCTGGCGGAGATGGTCAAGGAGTTCTCCGGGCTCCAAGGACGGATGGGGGGCCTGTACGCGAAACAGGAAGGGTATCCGGCGGCCGTGTCCCAGGCCGTCTACGAGCATTATCTGCCGCAGAGCCTGGACGACCCGTCGCCTTCATCTCCGGCCGGGGCCGTGCTGTCGCTGGCCGACAAGCTGGATTCCATCGTCGGGGTCATGGGCGTGGGCATCCAGGCCAGCGGCTCGAGCGACCCCTTCGGCCTGAGGCGCAACGCTCAGGGCGTGTGCAAGGTCATCCTGGACAGGAAGTTCAGATTCTCTTTCGGGCGACTGGTCGACAAGGTCCTCTCGGTCTACGGCGACCGGCTGTCCGTGGGCCGGGAGGAGGCGAAAAAGGCCTGCCTCGATTTCTTTGAAGGCCGGATCCGCTTCATCTTGGAGAAGCGGGGGTTCCGCTATGATCTTGTCGGGGCCGCCCTCGGGCCCGGCATCGATCGGATGTACGACGTCCTATTGCGCGTGCAGGCCCTGGACGCCCTCAAGTCGAGCCCGCTCTTCGAGCCCTTCATCCTGATGGCCAGAAGGGTCAACAACATCCTGCGGGGCCTTCCGCCGGGCAAGGTCAACCCGGACCTGTTCGTCGAAAAGGAGGAGCGGGAGCTCTACTCGACGTTCTCCATCGTCAGGACCAACGCCCAATCCATGCTGGCCCGCGGGGATTACGCCCGGGCCCAGAGCATCATGTTCAAGCTCCAACCGGCCCTCAACAATTTCTTCGACAAGGTGATGGTCATGGACGAAGACAAGAAGGTCCGCCAGAACCGGCTGGGTTTGCTTCAGTCCGTCCAGAAGATGCTGGCCGGGATCGCCGACTATTCCCAGGTGGTCGTGGAAGGGGACAAGCCGGGCCGGGCCCGGGCCTAAACGGACATCCCGTCGGGCTTGTCCGCGCTCCCGGGCCCGTCGGCTTCGAGGAACTTCTGCTCGAGAGCGATGATCTTGACCAGGGCCCCGGGGTAATTCTGGATCTTATCCTCGCCGTAAGGGTTGAACTGGACCCCCGCCTGGTACTTGTAGCTTTTTCCGGCGTTGAACGTGGACCAGCGCACGCGCCCCCGCAGGTTCAGTGGGATCCTCTCTCCGGGGATGGACACCTGCAGGATGACCTTGGATTTGAACTTGAGCGGCTTTTGGGTCAGGAACCGGACGCCTCCCCGGCTAAGGTCGAGCACGGGGCAGAACTCCTCGACGAAACGGCCCTCGGCGATCAGGAACCTCTCTTTGCGATAGGAGACCGTCGCGCCGGGGATCTTGAACCGCTGGCAAAGACGCCGTTCGATACCCTTGTCAACCATGATCCGCCTCCCTCGGCCTCAGGTCCTTCCTCCTCTCCCTATGTTAAGATATATCAGACAAAGCCCGGAAATGTCAAAGCTTTTTCGAGACGCGGCCCGGCCGGGTCATTCCCGGAAGACCCGGCCCGGCAGGGGGGAAAGAGCGACGGTGGCCCGCGCCGAGGAGGGCAACCCTTCGGCCGTCGTCCGGATGTAGGAGAACGCGAGGCTGTCGACGAACT
>VGJC01000190.1 GCA_016867635.1 Candidatus Aminicenantota bacterium
TCATGTCACTTCCCCCCCAGATTTTCTCGAGGGTTCGGGCCCGAGAGCTGCTCGAGCTCTTTCATCATGTCCCGGATCCTCTGATCGTCGAACGGGGGCGGGACGATGAAGACCTCCACGACCTCGTCGCCTCTGACCTTTTTGCCGGGCACCGGGGCGCCCTCCCCTTTGATCCGGAACTTTTGCCCGGACTTGGTCCCGGGCGGGATCCGGATGACGGTCTTCCCCCACAGGGTGGGGACCTCGATCTTGGCCCCCAGGGTGGCCTCGGGGACCGTGACCGGCACCTTGAGGGAGATGTGCGTTCCCAGGCGCTTGAACAAGGGGTGCGGAGTGACATCTATGGAAATGAACAGGTCGCCGGCCGGACCTCCCCCTCGTCCGGCGTTTCCCCGGCCGGGGACACGCACTTTGGACCCGCCGTCCACTCCCGGGGGGATGCGGACGGAGATCAGGTCCGAGATCTGGACGGCCCCGGCGCCCCGGCAAGCGCCGCACTCTTCGCCGGTCGCCTGGCCGCGGCCCGCACAGGCCGGACAGGCCCCCGAGAATTTCATGAAGCCTCTCTGAACGAAGCTTCTCCCGGTGCCGCCGCAAGTGGCGCAACTCGATGTCTTTCCTGTAGAGACGGTGCCCCGCCCCCCGCAAGCTTCGCAGGAAGCGAGCCGGTTGACGCGCAGCCGGGTCTTGACCCCGTGGATGGCATCCTCGAACCCGACCGTCATCGCGTAGTGGAGGTCCTCGCCGCGCCCGGGTCCCGCGACCTCCGGCCCGGGCGTCCGTCCGGCCGCCCCGCTGAAGAGATTATCAAAGAAGTCCCGGAAGGACGATGATCCGTAGCCGGAAAAATCGAAGCCCTCGAAGCCCGGCCCCCCCTGACGCTCCGGCCCGCCTCCCCGGGGGAAATCCCCGGCCGTGCCGAACTGGTCGTATTGGGCCCGCTTTTTCGGATCGCTGAGGACGGCGTAGGCTTCCTGGATCTCTTTGAAGCGGGCCTCGGCGGCCTTGTCCCCCGGGTTGAGGTCGGGATGGTGCTTCCTGGCCAGCTTGCGGTAGGCCTTCTTGATGTCGGGCAGAGAAGCCCCCCGCGCGACACCCAGCACCTGATAGTAGTCTTTGGCCATGGCCGTCCCTCGAAGGAACTGCTCCTCACCGGCCCTATTCTAAGCCGTCAAGGGCCCGCGGTCCTAGTTCTTTTTTTCGTCGTCCACGACCTCGGCGTCGATGACCTCCTCTTCGGGGCCGCCGGCCGAGGGCCGTTCCGGACCGTCCCCTCCCTCGGGGGGCGGCTCAGGCCCGGCCTGCCCGGAGGGGGCCTGCCCGGCCTGCTTGTAAAGGGTCTCGGTCAGCTTGTGGGAGGCACGGGACAGCTCTTCGGCCGCCTTGCGGATGCGGTCCGGATCGTCGCTCTCGATGGCCTGCTTGGTGTTGTCGATCTCCCGTTGGATCTTTTCCGCCTCCTCCGCGGGGACCTTGTCCTTGTTGTCCCGGAGGAGCTTTTCGAGACTGTAAACGAGCTGGTCGGCCTGGTTCTTGGCATCGATGGTCTCCCGCCGCTTCTTGTCCTCGGCGGCGTTGGTCTCGGCGTCCTTGACCATGCGGTCGATCTCCTTGTCGTCCAGACCGCTGTGACCGGTGATGGTGATGGCCTGCCGCTTGCCGGTGCCCATGTCCTTGGCCGAGACGTGAAGGATGCCGTTGGCGTCGATGTCGAAGGTCACTTCGACCTTGGGAATGCCCCGGGGGGCCGGCGGGATGCCGTCCAGATGGAAGCGGCCGAGGGTCCTGTTGTTGGAGGCCATCTCGCGCTCGCCCTGGAGAACGTGGATTTCGACGCTCGGCTGGTTGTCCGAGGCCGTCGAGAAGACCTCGGTCTTCTTGGTCGGGATGGTCGTGTTGCGGGTGATCATCCGGGTGAAGACGCCGCCCAGGGTCTCGATGCCCAAGGTCAGAGGGGTGACGTCGAGCAGCAGGACGTCCTTGACGTCCCCGGACAGGACCGCCCCCTGGATGGCCGCGCCGACGGCCACGACCTCGTCCGGGTTGACGCCCTTGTGGGGCTCCCGGCCGAAGAGCTCCTTGACCAGCTGCTGGATGCGGGGCATCCGGGTCTGGCCGCCGACCAGGACGACCTCGTCGATCTTGTCGGCCTTGAGGCCGGCGTCGGCCAGGGCCTGGCGGACCGGCGAAACGGACCGCTGGATGAGGTCCTCGCAGAGCTGTTCGAGCTTGGCCCGCGACAATTTCATGAGGAGGTGCTTGGGCCCCGAAGCGTCGGCCGTGATGAAAGGCAGGTTGATCTCGGTTTCCATGGTCGTCGACAGCTCGACCTTGGCCTTCTCCGCCGCCTCCTTGAGCCGCTGGAGGGCCATTTTATCGCGGGTCAAGTCGATGCCCGACTCCCGGCGAAACTCATCGACGATCCAGTCCTGGACCTTCTGGTCCAGGTCGTCGCCGCCGAGGTGAGTATCGCCGTTGGTGGCCTTGACCTCCACGACCCCCTCCCCGACCTCGAGGATGGAGATGTCGAAGGTCCCGCCCCCGAAGTCGTAGACGGCGATCGTCTGGTCCTTCTTCTTGTCCATGCCGTAGGCCAGGGCGGCGGCCGTCGGCTCGTTGATGATCCGGACGACCTCCAGGCCGGCGATCTTGCCGGCGTCCTTGGTGGCCTTGCGCTGGCTGTCGTTGAAGTAGGCCGGGACGGTGATGACGGCCTTCTCGACCTTTTCGCCGAGATAATCCTCGGCCGCCTTTTTCAGCTTTTGGAGAATGAATGCGGAGATCTCCGGCGGGGCGTACTTTTTCGATACGGCCTCGACGCGTACGTCGGCGTTCTGGGCTTCGGTGACCTTGAAGGGGACCTGCTTGATCTCCTGGCCAACCTCGCCATAGCGGCGGCCCATGAACCTCTTGATGGAGTAGATCGTGTTCTCGGGATTGGTCACGCGCTGCCGTTTGGCGACCTGCCCGACGAGGATCTCTCCCTTCGGGGTAAAGGCGACGACGGACGGGGTGGTTCGCCCTCCCTCTTCGTTCGGGATGACGGTCGTTTTATCGCCTTCCTGTATGGCGACAACAGAATTCGTCGTGCCTAGATCGATGCCGATTATTTTTGCCATCTAGAGCCCTCCTTGGTATAGCATATTTAGTAGACACCTATTATAAAATATGAGCCGCCACAAGTCAAGTTTGTTGCAGTATTTACCAATGCTTCATATCTCATAGATTAAAAAGAGATTACCTAACTATTCCGTTTATGCCCTCGAAAAAATGCCAATAGATGGCTTGGGCATCGTGTTTTTCTTCGAAGACCAGCTCGAGCCAGGCGCCCGAGCCGTTATGCCCGCGGCTGAGAAAGCTCCTGACCGGCAAGCCGACATACCAATTCCAGGAGCTCCAAAGTCTCCTGAAAAAGCCCCCCGAGGCGGCCGTTGAAGACCTTACGGAGACGTGGAATCCGTTGTCGAACTCGAGCCTGAAGCTCTCGGGCATGTCCTTGAGCTCAAGGGCTTCGAGATCGAATTCGGACCCCTCCCCTTTCTCTCCGGGCGCCTCCTGCTCTTGCCCGCCGCTCGGCCTGACCACGATCCTCTCCGGGGTTTTGAGAGCGCTCTTTGTCTTCAGCTCGACGTTGCCTTGGAAGTCCGGCTTCCCCCAGAACCGCATGGAACTCAGGGGCCACGACCTCAAGACCATTCCTCTGACCCGCAGCTCGAGCTTTTTTCCGGAAACGTCCAGGACGAAGTAAAAATTCGGGGCCCTGGCCAGCCCGTACTCGGAGGCCAGGGTCGCCTGGTTGCGGAGAAGTTCTTCGGGCTCCTGGGCCCGGAGAGGGGCGGCCCAGGCGATCGAGGCCGCCAGGAACAGGGTCATAACCGGGGTGTGCTTCATGGCCGTCAGTAGATGTAGATCTTGGCGCCCAGGGGAACGGCTTTAAAAACCGCCTTGAGGTCTTCGTCCCCGACCCGGACGCAGCCGTGGGTCACGTTCCTTCCGAGGAGCCTCGTGTAGAGGGTCCCGTGGATGAAATATCCGTCCCCGAAACCGAGGGCGTAGTCCCCGAGGGTCCCCGCTTCGATCCTGTCGTCCAGCTTCTTCGGGACCGGCTCGCCCTCCTCGATGAACGCCCAGTCCGGCTTGACCCAGTAGGGGTTGGTGATCTTGGATTTGACCGTGAATTCCCCCCGGGGGGTATCGAAAACCCAGGACCTGTTCTTGCCGCCAGGCTCCTCGAGGATGACGCCGCTCCCGCACGAAACGACGGCCGTCCGGACGACGGTCTCCCCGTTCTTGAGGTAGAGCTTGTTCTCGGCCGTGTCGATGACGATGTAGACGCCCTTCGGACGGAGCGCTTCCATCCTCTTCTGGAGCTGCCGGGCATTCCTCAGAACCTTTGGGATGTCCTTTTCGGGGACGGGCGCCAG
>VGJC01000191.1 GCA_016867635.1 Candidatus Aminicenantota bacterium
TTCTAGCAGAACAGCGGACCGGAGCCAAAGACCGCTCGAGTTTAGCCCTTGTCTTCGTCTTAAGGTCAGACCAGGGGTCGAAGGCGAAATGAATCACCGCGCGGACGGAGACCATACCCCGAGACCCCTCCCGCAGCGCGAAGGTAACGCCCCGAGCGGGTACGGCCGCTTACGCCAGCTTTTCTTTGAGGATGCGGACGACCTCCAGCCCGGCCCTTTTCTGGCCCTCGACGGCCTGGGCGCCGAGGTGGGGGATGGGCGTCACGTTGGGGTGGTCGATCAGCGTGAAATCCTCCGGAGGCTCCTTGTCGAAAACGTCCAGGGCCGCCGCGCGGACCCGGCCCGAGTTCAGGCCGGCCAGCAGGGCCTTCTCGTCGACGACGCCGCCGCGGGCGACGTTGACGATGATGATGCCGTCCTTCATCCTGGCGAATTCGGCCTCTCCGAGGATGGGCTTGGGCTGCTTGGGGACGTGAAGGGTGATGATGTCGGCGTTGGCCAGAACCTCGTCGAGCGGGACCTGCTTGACGTCGAGGTCGCTCTGGATGGGGATGACGTCGTAGATCAGGACCTTCATGCCGAAGGCCAGGGCCCGCTTGGCGACCTCGATCCCGATCCGGCCGCAGCCGATGATGCCCAGGGTTTTCTCGTAAAGCTCCGTGCCCTCGAGCGCTTTCTTCTCCCACCTGTGCTGCTTCATCGATACGACGGCCTGGCCGTGCTTGCGGACCGCGCCCAGCATCAGGCCGAAGGTGTGCTCGGCGACGGTGATGGACGTGGCCGCCGGAGTGTTGGCCACGATGATGCCCTTGTCCTTGGCGGCGGCGCTGTCGATGTTGTCCAGACCGATGCCGGCCCGGACCAGGATCTTCAGGTCCTTGCCGGCCTCGATGACCGGGCGGGTGAGCTTGGTGGCGCCGCGGACCACGACGGCGTGATACCCGGGGACGGTCCGGACGAGCTCGTCCTCCTTCATGCCGGTCTTGACCGTGACCTCGAAACCGGGAACGGCGCCCAGAAGGTCGAGGGCCTCCTTTTCCATGGAATCAGCGATCAGGATCTTGGTCATTGCCAGTTCTCCTTGAGGATGGCCTGAGCGGCCCTGACGCCGTGGCCGGCCTCGAACTTGTATCCGAGGTCCGCAAGGGTCATTTCCAGAGCGGACAGGGCCGTGATGATGTCGAAACCGCCCATGTAGCCGAGGTGGGCGATCCGGAAGAATTTCCCTTTATAAGGGTCCTGGGCCCCGGCGATGTAGGCCATGTACTTGCCCTGCATCGTCTTGACGATCTTGCCGCCCTCGATCCCGGCCGGCGTCCTGACCGCGGTCAGGATGTTCCCCGGCCTCTGGGACAGGAGCTCCAGGCCGAGGGCCTTGGCCCCGGCCCGGGTGGCGTCGCCGAGGATCCGGTGATGATCGAAGAGCTTCTCCAAGCCCATGCCCTGGATGATGTCCAGGGCCTTTTTCTGCTGGATGACCAAGGAGACGGCCGGGGTCCACGGCGTCGTCTTGTCGGCCAGGTTCTTGCGGGCCTTCTTCAGGTCGAAATAGAACTTGGGGCACTTGGCCGTCTCGACGAGCTTCCAGGCCTTGGGCCCGACCGCGATGTAAGCCAGCCCCGGCGGGATCATGAAGGATTTCTGGGAGCCCGAGAGCAGGACGTCGACCTTCCACTCGTCCATCGGGCAGGGAGTCGCTCCGGTCCCCGAGATGCCGTCGACGACCAGGATGGCGTCGGTCCGCGAGACGACCTCGCCGAAGCCCCGGATGTCGAAGATGGCCCCGGTCGAAGTCTCCGACAGCTGGCAGAGGACGGCCTTGGCCCCCGGCTCGGCCTTGAGCTCGGCTTCGAGCTGTTCCTTGGTGAAATCCCGGCCCCATTCGACGACGATCTCCTTGTGGGCGATGCCGTAGGCCTTGCAGATGCTCCCCCAGCGCTCGCCGAACTTGCCGGCGTTGATGGTCAGGACCTTGTCCCCGGGGCTGAGGAGGTTGACGACGGCGGCTTCCATGGCCCCGGAGCCCGACGACGTCAGGATGTAGACATCCTCCTTGGTCCCGAAAACGTACTTGAGGGCCTCGGTCGTCTCCATGAAGATCTTGGAGAACTCCGGGGTCCGGTGGTGGATGATGGGCTCGGCGGCCGCGGCCAGGACGTTCTCCGGGACCGGGGTCGGACCGGGCGACAGAAGGTAATATTTCTTGATCATGATGCCTCCCTTGAAATGACAGGATTTAGCCTAGCAAAACCGAGACGGCCAGTCAATTTCACAGCTCCGTGAGCAACCGCGTCAACAGGGCCGTCCTTTCGACGAACGAGGAGAGCCGCAGATGCTCGTGCTCGGCGTGGAGGCCGTCGCCGTCCGGGCCGAGGCCGTCGAGGGTCGGGATGCCGAGCCCGGCCGCGACGGACGCGTCCGAGCCGCCGCCCGTTTTTCCGCCTTTGAGCGACATCCCCAGGGTCCGGGCGATCCCCGAGGCCTGCTCGAAGAGGCGGGCGGAGGCTTTGGTTTTCTCCATCGGCGGGGTTGCGCTCTGAACCGAAACCTTGAGATGAGCGCCCCGCAAACCGGGCTTGGCCTCCTTCAAGAACCGCAGGATCCTGTCCCGGTCCGCCGATCTCCAGAAACGGATGTCGAGGACGGCCCAGGCCGCCTCGGGGACGATATTGGCTTTCTCCCCGCCTCCCATCAGACCGATGTTGACCGTCGTTTCCCCGGCCCTCAGCTTCTTGACACGCTGCAGCTGGGAGACGAGCTCGTCGATGGCGCTGACGCCCTTCTGGGGGCTGCCCCCGTGGGCGGCCCGGCCGCGGACGTCCATCCGGACGACGAGCCGTCCCTTCCTTTCGAGCTTGAGAGCGCCGCCGGGCAAGGCCGGTTCGAGGCAGAGGACAAGCGAGGCCTTTCTGGCCAGCTTGCGGATGGCCTCATGGGAGGCGGCGTGGCCCGTTTCTTCGGCCGTGTTGATGAAGACCGTGATCCGCTTCCGCGGCTTGAGGTTCAGGCTGCGCACGGTCGCCAGGGCGAAGAGGACCATGACCAGCCCGGATTTCATGTCCAGGACCCCGGGGCCGAAGAGCTTGTCCCCGGTGATGTAGAAAGGCATCTTGGCGATCTTGCCCACCGGCCAGACGGTGTCGATGTGGGTCAGGACCAGGATCTCGTCGTCGGCGTCTTTCAACCGGCCGGGGAAATATTCGGCCACAACCAGATCCCCGATATCCTTCTGGGGCAGGGCCGTCACCCGGCATCCCGCTCTCTTCAGCTCCCGGGCCGCGAAGGCCGCACAGGCGTCGACCGCCTTCTTGTCGCCGGTCGGCGACTCCAGCGCCGTGAGCTGCTTCAGGAGATGGACCATCTCGCCCTGGCGGGAGCGGAAATAGAGACGAAAACCCATGATGCCCTCCAACGCGGATGCGCAAGCGTCAATGTACCATAGTTCGGGGACAATTGCATCCGGAAGGGGCGCCCGCGGGGTCCGTTCTTGACGCCCCTTCGAGTCCTGAATTACAATGCCGGCGAACGATCGAAAGAGAATCCGGTATCCGGGAGGTTATTCATGACATCCGAAACGTGGAGCCGTCGGGATTTCCTGCGCACGGTCGGGGCCGCGGGCGGCGTCGCCTTTACCTGGAACGCGGCCGGCCTCGAGCGGGTCGAAGCCGCCTCCCGGTCGGTCGCCGGGCGCACTCCCGAAGAGGTCGCCCGGGACGAATTCTACTGGCGGGAGGTCCAGCTGGGCTTCAAGCTGGACCGCTCGCTGATCAACCTCAACAACGGCTTCACGGCGCCCTGCCCCCGGGTCGTGCTCGAGTCCGTCTTCCGCTACATGGACATGATCAACATGCTGCCCGTCCATTACCAGGGCATGGTCGCCGGGAACATCCAGACCATCCGGCGCCGGATGGCCAACGAATTCGGCTGCGACCCCGAGGAGCTGGCGCTCACGCGCGGAGCCAGCGAAGCCCTTCAGATCGCCCAGAACGGCATCGACCTCGAACCCGGCGACGAGGTCATCACGACCGAGCAGGACTACCCCCGCATGCTGACGACCTGGGACCAGCGCATGCGCCGCGATGACATCAAGATCACCCGCCTCCAGTTCCCGGTGCCGGCGACACAGGACCATCTCTACCAGCTGTTCGAGAAGGCCATCACCCCGCGGACGAAGGTCCTCCATTTCTGTCACATCACGAACCTGACGGCCCAGCTGTTCCCCGTTCGGCGCATCTGCCGGCTGGCCCGATCGAAGGGGATCGTCACCATCGTGGACGGCGCCCACGCGCTGGGCCATTTCCCGTTCAAGCTGCGCGATCTCGAGTGCGACGCCTACGGCGTCAGCCTCCACAAATGGCTGCTCGCGCCGATCGGCAACGGCTGC
>VGJC01000192.1 GCA_016867635.1 Candidatus Aminicenantota bacterium
AGCAGAGCGAGAAAATAAAGAAAACGGCGAGGGAAACCCTTATGAAGCCCCGGTCCCCGATTTCCCGCTTCATCAGCGCACCCTATTATAAGGAAAACCGCGAAATAATCGAGGGCTTGCCCCTCCATTGCCTTTTCCCACTCCCCCGCTTATACTGCCCCCATCGCATCCCCGAGGAGGACAACATGGCCCAAGACGACATTCTGACCCTCACAGGAGAAAGAGACGCTTCGCCGGGGGGAAAATTCTCACGGCGCAAGTTCTTCGGTTCGGCGGCCGCGGCGGCGGCCGGGCTGGCCCTGGCCCCCAGGCTGGGCGCCCAGGAGCAGGCCAAGAGCGAAAAGCCTCCGGCGGCGGCCCCTCCGCCCGTCAAGACTAACGTGGACGAGGTCCGGGGCATCCCCCGGGTCGAGGGCTCGATGCCCGGGAAATACCCCGGGAAGGTCGTCCGGGTGGACACCGGCAAGACCGCAGGCGAAGGCAAGATCGATCCCGCCGGGGCCCGAGAGGCCGTCCATAAGGGTATGGCCGCGCTGACCGGCGAGAGGGACCCGGGCAAGGCCTGGGGCAAGTTCGTCGGGCCCAAGGACGTGGTCGGCGTCAAGGTCAATCCCATCGGGGGCAACCTGCTTTCGACCCGGCCCGAGGTCGTCGACGCCATCGTCGAGGGCCTGCTGGCCGCGGGGGTGCCGAAGGCCAATATCATCATCTGGGACAGGCGCCTCTTCCAGCTCGAGGAGGCTGGGTTCGTGCCCGAGCGCTTCCCGGGCCTGCGCATCCTGGGCACGGAGATGAAGGGGCCCAACGGCGAGTTCTACGACGAGAAGGGCGAGCTCTGGGCCCGCGACAACATCGACCGCGAGGCCCTGCCCTACGTCGCCGAGCTCGAGGGCAAGTACGACCGCGACACCCTGCCCTACATGATCAACGAGGGCCGCGAGTCGTACTTCACGAGGATCGTCACCGGGACGGTCACCAAGATCGTCAACGTGCCGGTGCTCAAGAACGCCGGGGCGACCACGACCTGTTGCCTCAAGAACCTGTCGTACGGGGCGCTCAGCAACACCTCGCGGCTGCACAAGATCTGGATGCAGTCGGTGGCCGAGCCGTGCGCCTTCCCGGTGCTGCGCGACAAGGTCGTGCTCAACGTGGTCGACGGGCTTCGGGCCTGCTACGACGGAGGCCCCGGGGCCAACCCCAAGTTCATCTACGACGCCAACGTCATGCTCTTCGGCAGCGATCCGGTGGCCGTCGACGCCGTGGCCCACGACGTCGTGGTCAAGGAGAGGATGGAGCGCGGCGTGCAGCAGGTGGACGCCGCGGGCCGAAGCGCCTTCCTGGAGCTCGCGGCGGGCTTGGGGCTTGGAGTGGCGGAGAGAGGGAAGATAGATCTTACGACCGCTTGAGGGCGATTAGTCAGCCAGAAAAAGGCGGTTTCAGCCTCTTGGCATTGGTTGCGGCCAAGGTATTGAAAGGATATAATAGGTAATAAGGGTGAAAGACGATGTTTTCCACGTATACGGCTAAGTACACCAAGATCAAATCAGGCTATATGGGACAACTCGTCGAGTGGCCGGAGGTCGTAACAGAGGGGAAATCCCTTGAAGAGTGCCGGTCGATGCTCCATGATGCGCTCCGTGAGATGATCCGCGCCTACCGGCAACAAAAAAAGGAAATCCCTCCGGGCGGCGCCCTGTTGGAGCAGATCCCCGCGCAAGTCTAGATGTCTGTCAAGCGCCGGGATCTCGTCCGTTACCTCGAAGACAACGGTTTCTTCCTTCTGCGTGAAGGGAAGGGCCATTCCATCTACTCGAACAACATCAAAACGATCCCGGTGAAAAGGCACAGATCCCTGGATCGGATAACGGCCAACGAGCTGTGTAAGCAGGCCGGTCTCGAACCGAAGTTTTAAAGCCACGGCACGCAAGGAGGGCCGATGAGACGAAAGGACGCGCTCCGGTTGCACGAGGAGATCATGCTCCTGGCCCTGCGCGACAGGGAGGGGACCGTGGTCTCGGGGACGATGTACAACTTCGCGGTCGGCGGGGCCGTCCTGGCCGAGCTGATGATGGAGAAGCGAATCGAGGTCGAGGCGGTCAGGAAGAAGAAATTCGCCAGGGTCCTGAGCCCCGCGCCGCTCGGCGATCCCCTGCTCGACGAGTGCCTGGCCAAGATCGCCGGGGCCAAGAGGCGCGGCGAGCTTCGGACCTGGGTCGGGAAGTTCGCCCAGGCGAAGGGGCTCAAGCACCGGGTGGCGCAGGGGCTGGCCGGCCGCGGCATCCTCCGGGTCGACGAGAGCAAGGTGCTGGGGATCTTCACCCGCAAGATCTATCCCGAGGTCGATCCGGGCCCGGAGCGCGGGATCGTCGAGAGGCTGAGGCGGGCCATCTTCCAGGACGGCGGCGAGGTCGATCCGCGGACGGCCGTCCTGCTTTCCTTGGCGAAAAGTGCCGACCTCCTGAAGCTCGTCTTCGACAGGAAAGAGCTGAAGGGCCGCAAAGAGCGGATCGCGCGGGTCGTCAACGGGGAGCTGACCGGCAAGGCCACCCAGGAGGCCATCCAGGCCATGCAGGCGGCGGTCATGGTGGCAGTCATCATACCGGCGGCCGCGGCCGCCTCGTCGTAACGGCCGGGCGCTGAGGGTCCGTCAACAGGAAGCCCTGGGTCCGCGACGGTCAGGTGATCGTCGCCGACATCCTGCACATGACCATCCTGGTCGATCACGACGCCTCGGACGGGCAGCAGCTAAGAAAAAAACGCTTGACAAAACAAAAATTCGCCGTATAATAACTTTGTAGAGCAAAGCACTTTGTGCTAATCAAGGAGGAAACATGAACGAGATCGAAGCCAAAGAAGAGATCAGGGTCATCAAAGAGATGCTGGAAAAAACCAGGAGGTCCACGGCCGATTCCGGCGCTGTCTTCCTGGTCTGGGGAGCTCTTCTCATCCTGGGAATTTTTGGGCAATATGCCCTTGTTTTGGCGGAGATGTACAGCTGGATATGGCTCAACTGGATCCTTTTCCCCGGGATAGGAGTCGTTTTCTCTTATGTGTATTGGGCCCGAAGGGAAAAGGAAGCGGGCATAAAAACCTATGCCTCGATGGCCGCGGGCTATTTGGGGATCGGGTGCGGCGTGGCCTTCGTTTTCATCGGACTGATCTTTCCCGCTTTCAACGTCTATTCCTGGGGAGTCATCGCCCTGCTCGTTACTGTCGTCTGGGGGACCTACCTCTTCGCGGCAGGAGGCCTATTGGATTGGGCGCTCCTGAAATGGTGCGGGGCCGCCTCTTGGGCCGTCGCTTGCGGGATGGTTTTTATCGAAGAGTATTACAGGGCGCTGGCTTTCATCCCGCTCATCCTGATCGGCTTCATACTTCCCGGATTCATCATGAGATCCCGGTATCGCAGAGAGCGCGTATCTCGATGAGCAGCGGGAAATACGAGCCTTTGGATCCGGTCATCCATTCTCAGGTTCGCTTGGCGATTATGTCCGTCCTGATCTCGGTCAAACAGGCGGACTTCCATTTTCTGAAAACGGCCACAGAGACGACGGACGGCAACCTCAGCACTCATCTTTCCAAGCTGGAGGAGGCCAAGTATATTTCCGTCAAAAAGACGTTCCGAGGGAAGAAGCCGCTGACGACGTGCTCATTGACGGAAAGGGGGCGGACGGCTTTCTCGAAATATCTGAGAGCATTGGAGGATTATCTCCCGCCCAATAAATAGTCCTCGTCCCGTCGAGGCCCGGGACGGCTACGAAACGCGCGTCGCAGGTCACGAGAAAAGGGCGGAGAGGGGCGGATATTGACTCGGGGCGGCTCCCCTGCTAAGCTTCCGGCCATAACGGACTCAAGGGGAAAGACATGGCCGGCCCGACCATCACCAGGACGCTCCAGGAGCCCATCAAAGAGCTCGAAACCGGCGCTCTCTTCGCCGGCCGCTACCAGGTCATCGAGGAGCTCGGCAGGGGCGGCATGGGCCGGGTCTACAAGGTCCACGACACGGAGGTCGGCGCCAAGGTCGCTCTGAAGCTCATCCGGGCCGAGTTCTCCGCGGACCCGGAAACCGTCGAGCGCTTCCGCAACGAGCTCAGGACCGCCCGCGACATCACCCACAAGAACATCTGCCGGATGTACGACCTGGGGAAGGAGGCCGGGACCTACTTCATCACCATGGAGTACGTCCCGGGCGAGGACCTCAAGAGCATGGTCCGCATGAGCGGCCAGCTGGGAACGGGCACGGCCTTGGCCGTCGCCCGCCAGATCTGCGAGGGCCTGGCCGAGGCCCACAGGCGAGGCGTCGTCCACCGGGACCTGAAGTCGGCCAACGTCATGATCGACCA
>VGJC01000193.1 GCA_016867635.1 Candidatus Aminicenantota bacterium
GGGACGTCCGCTCATCGACAAGGAGACCCGCGATGCGCACGACCGTCAAGAGCCCCCACCTTCCGTTCGGAGATCAGCGCACGGCGCCCTGGTACGGCAAGGACATCATCTCCATCAAGCAGTTCAGCCGGTCCGACCTGGAATACATCTTCGCCGTGGCCCACGAGATGCGGGTCATGGTCGAGCGGGTCGGCACCTTCGACCTGCTCAAGGGCAAGATCCTGGCCAACCTGTTCTACGAGCCGTCGACCCGGACCTCGTCGTCCTTCCTGGCGGCCATGGAGCGGCTCGGCGGCAACGTCATCTCCATCAGCGAAGTCCGCTATTCGTCGGTGGCCAAGGGCGAGAGCCTCCCCGACACCGTCCGGACGCTGGAGTGCTACGCGGACGTCATCGTCATCCGCCACCCCGAGCTCGGTTCGGCGGCCATCGCCGCCCAGGCCGCCCGAAAGCCGGTCATCAACGCCGGGGACGGGGTCGGCGAGCACCCGACCCAGGCCCTGCTCGACGCCTTCACCATCCACGAGGAGCTGGGAAACCTGGAGAACCTGACCGTGACCATGGTCGGCGACCTCAAGTACGGCCGGACCGTCCACTCGCTGTCCCGGCTGCTT
Organism: Candidatus Aminicenantota bacterium; assembly: GCA_016867635.1. Classification (GTDB taxonomy): domain Bacteria; phylum Acidobacteriota; class Aminicenantia; order Aminicenantales; family Saccharicenantaceae; genus RBG-16-66-30. Next base: position 615 of record VGJC01000193.1, read on the forward strand.
TCGCTCTACAACGCCAAGCTCCATTACGTCTCGCCCGAGGCCCTGCGCATGCCCCCCGAGATCATCGCCGAGCTCGAGGCCAAGGGCGTCTCCCAGACCGAGCACCGGACCCTGGACAAGGCCCTCTGGGAGACGGACGTGCTGTACGTCACCCGCGTCCAGCGGGAGAGGTTCCCGAGCGAGGACGTCTACGAGTCCGTCAAGGGCGCCTACGTCATCAACGCGGAGGTGATGAAAGGGGCCAAACCGCGGACGATCGTCATGCACCCCCTGCCGCGGGTCAACGAGATCAGCGTCGATTTCGACGACGACCCCCGGGCCGCTTATTTCCGCCAGATGGAGTATGGCCTCTACGTCCGGATGGCGCTGTTGGCCATGGTTTTGGGCAAGGCCTAGCGTTGACCGGGAGAATGATCTGGGCGTGAGGCCGGTGGATCACAGGGCCGTTCTCGACCGGATCGAACGCGGGCTCCGGGCGCCCCTGCCGGGCCTGCCGGCCCAGCTGCGCATGGTCCCCGAGCCGCGCCCCGGGACGAAGGCCTACTTCGAGGTCGAGGAGACCAGTCTCAAGGCCGGCGTCCTCGTCCTGCTCTACTGCCGGGAGGGACGGCTCCGGCTGCTCCTGACCCGGCGCACCGACCGCGTCCTCCACCACCGGGGGCAGATCTCATTTCCCGGCGGTGAGCGGCACCCCGGCGAGTCGCTCGAGGCCACGGCCCTCCGCGAGACCCAGGAAGAACTGGGTTTGGACCTCGCGGCGGTCAGGATCTTGGGCCAGCTGACGCCGCTCTACATCCCGCCGAGCAATTTCTGCATCTACCCGACCGTGGCCTTTCTGCCCGGGACCCTCGACTTCCATCCCCAGCCCGACGAAGTCGCCGACATCATCGACGTTCCGATCGAGGACCTGATCGACGCCAAGAATCCCAAATATGAGACGTGGGATCTCGGGGGCCGGGAGGCCGTGGTGCCTTTTTACGAGTTCGAGGGCCACAAGATCTGGGGGGCGACGGCCATGGTCCTGGCCGAGTTCCTGGCCCTCCTGTGATAGAATGTCCCTGAGCGAGGTCCGGCCATGACGATAAGAAAGCGCATCCTCAGCGGCATCCAGCCCAGCGGCACCATCCACATCGGCAACTACTTCGGGGCCATCGAGAACTGGGTCCGGCTGACGAAAGACTACGACTGCTTCTTCACCATCGTCGACTACCACGCCATCACCGTGCAGTACGACCCGGCCCTGATGCAGAAGCGGATCTGGGAAGCGGCCCTCGACAACATCGCCGCCGGGCTCGACCCCTCGCGCTGCACGATCTTCGTTCAGAGCCACGTCCCCGAGCACACCGAGCTCTGCTGGCTGCTCAACTGCGTCACCCCGATGGGCGAGCTCAGCCGGATGACCCAGTTCAAAGAGAAGTCGGAGCGCGAGCGTGAGAACGTCACCGCCGGGCTCCTCAACTACCCCATCCTCCAGGCCGCCGACATCCTCATCTACAAGGCCGACGCCGTGCCCGTCGGCGAGGACCAGGCCCAGCACCTCGAGTTCACCCGGGAGGTCGCCCGGCGCTTCAACGGGCGCTTCGGGGAGTTCTTCCCCGAGCCGGCGACCCTCATCGGCCGCGGGGCCCGGGTCATGGGCATCGACGGGGCCTCCAAGATGAGCAAGTCCCTCGACAACCACATCGGCGTCGTCGAGGACCCCGAGGCCATCTGGGAGAAGCTCCGGCCGGCCAAGACCGACGAGGCCCGCAAGCGCCGCAGCGATCCGGGCAGCCCCGACCGCTGCAACATCTTCAGCTACCACAAGCTCGTGACCCCGGAGGGGCAGATCGAGGAGATCGTCAAGGGCTGCGCCGAAGCCGGCATCGGCTGCCTCGACTGCAAGAAGATCTTCTTCGTCAACCTGAGGAAGGTCCTGGACCCGATCCGGGAAAGGCGGATGGAACTCGAGGCAAAACCCGAGCTCGTCCGCGAGGCCCTGCGGGAAGGGGCCCGCAAGGCCCGGACGATCGCCCAGGACACGGTCCAGGGGGCCAAAGCGCTCATGGGCCTGGTCACCGATTTCTGAACCGACCCCGTTTCAGGCAACTCTTCCAGCGTTTTTTTCGTCTACTCCCTTGAAGGCTGAATTTCGAGGAGGTACCGATGTCTCTAGCCAGAAAAATGACCGTTTTCGCTGTCGCCGTGCTCTTCCTGGCCGCGATGGCCCCCTTGGCCCGGGCCGACTACCGGGAGGACTTCTCCAAGACCGCGGCCCTCAAAGCCGGCGGAACGTTCTCCCTCGAGAACGTCAACGGGTCGGTCAGGGTCTCGACGTGGAAAGAGGACAAGGTCGAGATCAAGGCCGTCAAGGTCGCCAAGAAGAGCGAGAAAGACCTCAAGGAGGTCGAGATCCTGGTCGACGCGTCCGAGGGCCGCGTCGCGGTCAAGGCCGTCTGGCCCAAGTTCCCGCGCAACGTCAGCGTCAGCGTCAACTTCGAGGTCAAGGTCCCCGAGGGCGTCAACGTCGAGGATGCCGGCACGGTCAACGGCAGTGTCGATGTCACCGGCGGCTACGCCCGCCTGATTGTCGGGACCACCAACGGCCAGATCAACGTCGAGAACGCGTCGGGCCGGCTCGAAGCCTCGACGACCAACGGCGGGGTCAAGGTCCGGAGGTTCGAGGGCCGGGTCGACGCCCGGACGACCAACGGCAACGTCCGCCTCGAAGGCCTGAGCTTCAAGGACGGCGTCGAGGCCAAGACGACCAACGGCTCCATCCATGTGGGGATCGAATCGCCCGAGAGCCTGAACGCCGAGCTCATGGCCCGGACGACCAACGGCTCCATCTCGGTGGATTTCCCGGTGACCTTGCAGAACCTCCGCCAGTCGCGGCGCGTCGTCGAGGCCCGCATCGGCCAGGGCGGCCCCGAGATCTCGCTCCGGACGACCAACGGCTCGATCACCATCGGCCGCTAGGCGCGAGGCCCGGGGCCGGCTCTCTCACCACAGGAAGCCGATGATCTCCCGGACCCCGAGATAGGCGAAAAACGCCAGGGTCAAGACCAGCAGCCCGTTGATCACCAGCCCGTTCCGGAATTCCCGGCCGACAAGGCGGACGCGGTTGTTGAGGACGAGGAGCGTCAGGGCCACGAACGGCATGAACAGCGCGCCGACGATCCCGTAGACGAGCTGGACTTCCTGGACCTTGAACCAGAGCAGGGTCAGAGGAACGATGGCCAGGGCCAGCAGGTAGGCGCGATAGGCCCGAACACCGGCCGGGCCGGACGCTGCGGAGTCGCCGGCCCTTGTTCTTTTCCTCAGCCGGACGAAATCCGCGAACATGTACGGCACGCCCTGCCAGACCCCGAGAAGGCTCGAAAAAACGGCCCCCCAGAAGCCCAGAAGGAAGATCCCCCGTCCGAAGGGGCCGAGGGCCGCTCCAAGCTGATCGGCGAGGATGACCGCGACGGTGTCCCCCCGCCCCGTAACCTCGATCCGGGAGCCGATGATGACCATGGCTATTCCGAAGAACGCCGTGAGGCCGTAGGCGACCGACAGGTCGAAACGGCTCTCGCGGACGCCCTCTTTCCCGGTCCGCCCCTTCTCCCGGATCCAGTATCCGTAGCAGAGGAGGGTGACCGTCCCGCCGACGCCTCCGAGCAGGGCCAGCATCCAGCCCGTGCCGCCTGCCGGGAT
>VGJC01000194.1 GCA_016867635.1 Candidatus Aminicenantota bacterium
GTCGTCGAAAGCCTCAGGGCCCGCGGCACCGAGGTCGCCGGGATCTACGTCCTCGTCGACCGCAGCGCCGGGACGATACCCGTTGAAGGGAAACCTGTCGGCAGCCTGCTGGCCCTCAAGGTCGAAGCCTTCGAACCCGCCGCCTGCCCCTTCTGCGCCAAGGGGCTGCCGATCACCAAGCCCGGCGCCTCCGATAAGAAGATCTGAAGCGCTAACCCCCCCTTCCGGCCCCTTTTTTTCGCGGACGTTAGAACAGCCGAGGCCCGTTCAAGGAAGAAACGCGGCGGGCGGGTCGTCCAACATGATGGATGACGGGCGGGAGCCGTCACACGCTCGCGACCGCCGGAATCTCGAAGCGACGGAGGACAGCCATGACCACCACGATCCCCACGGCCCTGAGGACCGCCGGGCTCGCCGCCCTCATCGCGGCCCTGGCCGCCCCCCTGGCCGTTCCCGCCGCCGATCCCCATCCCCCGCCGGCCGCTCCTTCCGCGACGGTCGAAACGGACGCTCGGCCTTTTCCGTCAGGGGCTCCGGGCGAGGACCTCGACGCCAAGGTCCGGGCCTTCCTCGACCGCAGCCGCGGGCGTTGGCGGGACATGAACGTGCCCGAGTCCGACGGGAAGATCCTCTACGACCTCATCATCGCCAACGGATACACGCGGGCCCTCGAGATCGGCACCTCGACCGGCCATTCCGGCGTCTGGATCGCCTGGGCCCTGAGCAAGACGGGCGGCCGGCTCATGACCGTCGAGATCGACGAGGACCGCCACCGCGAGGCCGTGGCCAACTTCCGCGAGGCCGGGCTCGCCGATTACATCGACGCCCGCCTGGCCGACGCCCACGAGCTCGTCCCGGCCCTTCCCGGGCCGTTCGACTTCGTGTTCTGCGACGCCGACAAGGACTGGTACAAGAACTACTTCGTGGCCGTCCTGCCCAAGCTCACGGTCGGCGGCTGCTTCGCCGCCCACAACGTCTCCGAGCGCCAGCGACGCGGGGCCTGGGGCACGGGCGAGTTCCTGGCCTACGTGGAGAGCCTGCCGTTCATGGAGACCTCGTTCGCCCCGGGCAGCTGGTCGGGCCTGTCGCTCAGCTACAAGCGGGCGGAGCGCTGAGGCTCACCACTTCTTGTACTTCCAGAACGTCAGGAACCCGACCATCGAGACCGCGGCCAAGCCCATGATCTTCCAGAAGTCCGGCAGCTCCTTGAGGCCGAAGGGCAGCGTGACGTTCATGGAGAAGATCGAGACCACGAGCGTCGGGACCATGATCGAGATGGTGATGATGTTGAGGGTCTTCATGAGGACGTTGAGGTTGTTGCCGACGATCGAGGCCCGGGCGTCCATCAGGCTGGCCAGGATGTTCGAGTAGACCTCGGCCTGGCGGTAGCACTGACTGTTCTCGACGATGACGTCGTCGAGCAGCTCCAGGTCCTCCTCGGTGAACCCGAACCGCGGGGCGATGTGCCGCATCTTCTCGATGAGGGCCCCGTTGGAATTGACGGCGTTCTGGTAGTAGACGAGGCTCTTCTCCAGGGAGAACAGGTTGATGAGGTGCTTGTTCTCCATGGACGTGTTGATCTTATTCTCGACGGCGTCGGCGATCTGGTTGATGATCCTCAGGTGCTCCATGAAGTGGAAGATGGCCCGGTAGATGAGCCGGATCATGAGCTGCTGCAGGGAGGTGACCTTGGCCAGCGGCTTGCCCTCGAACAGGCTGATGTCCTCGGCCGTGACCAGGATCAGCCGATCCCCGAAAAAGAAGACGCCCATGGTCGAGGCCTTGAACATGAGCTGGTCGGCGCCCGAATAGTTCTTGGGCCGCTTGTAGACATAGGCGATGTGGTTCGGCTCGCACTCGAGGCGGGCCTGCTCGTCGGGGTCGAGGGCCGAGTTGAGCGTGTGCTCATCGATCTGGTAGGTATCGACGAGGTACCTTTTCTCGGCCTCGTCGGGATCGTGGAAGAGCAGGATGGGCGCTTGCTCCTCGGCCGTCTCGACGATCTTGTTGCCCTGGATGAGGAATCGTCTCAGCATCGCGGGCCTCCTTCGGGCGCCTTCCGGATTGACGGGACCATTATGCTCCCGCTTCGCCGGAAATGGCAAGCGGAGGCCGGGCCCGCCCCCGCATCCGGCCGCGGCCGCCCCGCGCCGTCCGGAAAAGCCTACTTCAGCTCGACCGTCTTCGAGGCGTTGGCCGCCCAGCGGGATTCGTAGCGGACGGTGACCGGGCCCTGCCCTTCGACCAGGAACTCGTGCTCGATCTTGCCGAAGCCGGGCACGACCAGGAACTGCAGCTCGGGCCGGTGCTTCTTATAGACGACCAGGTCGTGGTAGGGGTCCGTCAGCAGTCCGCCGGCGACGACCTTGGCCCCCGCTCCGGCGACTTTCAGCGAGTCCTTGGGGTGGAGGTCGATCTTCTGGGCCACGGCGCTCATCGTCGGCATGGCCTTGGCGTTGGACAGCCGGGTCCGGACCCGGAAGAGGTTCCGGCCGACGGCCTTGACCCCGGTGACCTCGAGGGTGACATCGGGGACGTGCTTGGCCGAGAAGAGGACGGCCATGGCGTTGCGGTGGACGAGGTCCTTGATGGTGAAGGGCGCCCCGAGCCGCGAGCTCATCTTGACCCAGCCGCCGATCTCGATATCGCCGTAGGTCGGGTGCTTATAGGCCTTCCAGGGCTTGTAGAGCTCGCCCTGGGCGAGGTTGTCGCTGAACCTCAGCCGCTCGCGCTCCGAAACGCCGCCCGACAGCATGGCCATCATGCCCTCTCCGGCAGCCTGGCCGCCTTCCGGCTTCTCCGAAGCTCCCTGGAACGATTCGCTGACGGGCTGGAAGACCTCCGGGACGTAGGCGTAGGCGCCCATCGTGTTGGTCAGCCACTCGATGGAGTCGCCGTAGGTCGTATAGAGGTCCTTCCAGGAGATGAGGTAGCGGTAGCCGGGCATGATCCGCTCGGCCTGCTTGCCGATGAAATCGAGGACGGCGACGTCCTGGGCGGGATATTCGCCCAGCCCCTTGCGGCTCGGGCCTCGCAGGTACATGCCGCCGAAGTTGTGGAAGGACCAGCCGATGCAGATGTTGGTCTTGGTCACGATCCACTCGGCCAGGGCCTTGACGCCCGTCCCGGAGAAGGGGTACTCGCCGGAGCCGCTCTGGACATACGGCGGCGCCCAGTCGAAGCCCCAGTTGCGGTTGGGGTCGACGTAGCCCTCGGCGTCCTCGTTGACGCGCCCGTCGCCGTCGTTGTCGATGCCTTCCTCGCCGAGGATCGTCCACTCGCCCTTCTCCCCGGGCTTGACGCGGACCATCAGCCGGGGGTCTTCGGGGTCGGTTTTCCAGGCCCCGAAGGGGTCGCGGACGCGCATCTGGCAGATGTTGCCGTCGCCGTCGAGGTCGTCGGGGAAGTCCTCATCGACCAGTCCGTCCCGGTCGTCGTCGGTCGGGATGCGCAGGCTACGGTTGCTGCTCGGGGTGTTGGCGCCGGCCAAGAAATGGTGCCTCCCGTCGGCGTTGACGACAGGCACGACGTAGAAACAGACCTTGTCCACGACCCGCGTGACCTCGTCGTTTTTTCCGTAGTTCCCCAAAAGATAGTCGAGGAGGTAGAGGGAGATCTCGCCGCCCTGGATCTCGTTGCCGTGCATGTTGCCGTCGACGTAGACCGCGGGCTTCTCGAGGGCCGGACCGGTCTTGGGGTTGTTGACGGTCATGGCGTAAAGGGGCCGGCCTTCATCGCTTTTGCCGACGACCTCGAGGCTCGTCAGCCCGGGGTAGGCCTTGTGCAAGGCCTGGAGGGCCCCGTAAACCTGTTCGAGCGAGTAATAATGGTCGAACCTCAGGGGCACGGAGATATCGGTTTTTTGCGCCGGCAGGGCCGCCGCGAGAAAGACCAGGAGCAGGGCGAACCCGGCTGTCTTCTTCATCTTACACCTCCCAGATCGATGGTGCGGGAATCGCCCCAGGCGTTCCGCGTCTCCGCTTTGACCTCGATCTTGACGGGTTTATCGGCCCGGACGATCCAGGTCACGGCCTGGGCGCCGCGGGGTTGGATCGAAGGGACGAGGGCGCGCTTTTTGCCCTCGACGATCTCCAGCCCGGGGCCGTCGACGGTCAGGACGGCCGGGATGATCCTCGTGTTCCTCCGGCCCATGGCCGTCGGGTAGGGCAGGTCGCCGGCGTTCTCGACCCAGGCCTTGACCTCGTAAACACTCGCGCCCAGCCGCTTGACGGCCGTG